>JBDNGJ010000160.1:0-82122 GCA_041689365.1 Virgibacillus sp. | reverse complement strand
GCGGGATCTTCAGCTGTTGCTTTTCCCGCAGGAGTCTCCATGTATTTCCTCCGCTGGGTATTGCTTACCTTATTTTGTAAATTAATCAATGCTTATTGTGACATTGCTTCTTAGCCACTGGGAACGCTTCAGCCTCTAATCCATCTCTACCAGTTGAGGCTTTCAGATTAATGTGTAGTGATAGTCCCTGAATTCGTGGAGTTATTCTAAGCTGCGGAAAAATGCGAGACTCCTATGGGTCATCGGCTAAAATGGTCACGTCCTGTGACCAACGCCGATACTAGAACGTCATGTTCGTCGAAGGAACAGTCTGAAGACCCCGGCGTACTAAGCGCTTTTGCTCGTGAGGAGGCTGAGGCGTTCCTCATGGAAAGCGAGTATTTTTCCGCAGCGTAGATTAGCAATTATCTTATAAAGAATGCAAGGAAATTACGAAAAAGTTAGTTCGCATTTTATATCTTATATGTACAAAAAACTTTTATCAATGTTGTCAAGACAACAATTTTAAAACGTTCTGAGATTATTCAGATAGTTAAGCGTATTCTATAGATGCGAAAATTGAGACATAGAAGACACTGTGAAAGCTTCAGTTTGAACAGATCTTGCACTTGGCAGATAAGAAAGTATAACTACTTTCTTACTGCATAAGTGCAACTAAGACAATTCGCCCAAAGGCTTGGCGAATGCCAAGTTTTCTAATACTCTGAGAGTGAAAGCATTCGCCTGCAGTGGAAACCAACAGGCCTGGCGCATTTACAAATCGTTTTGATTTATTATTGAATGATAAAATTGATTCAAAAGAATAAATTTATGCAGGTTGTAAAAAATAATAATAATAACTATATGAAAAGAGGTGAATATTGTGTCCGGAAATGATTATGTGAAGTATATGACAGAACAGTTTACAGCATATATTGACACTCCGGCGGAAGAAAAGAAGTTAAGAAGGGTACAGAATAAAACAGAGCCTCCGGTTTGTTCGACCAAGTGGCTAGGTGTTTTGCCATTTGCTTTCAAGTTATTGTTTAAAAAGACCTAATAACAGGCAAATATTCACATTTGCCTGTTATTAATTAATGGTATTTTCCGCTAAATAAAATATTCCCCCATTAATCACTTTAAAGGTAATGTGTGGACTGTACCGCTTATTAATTTCTCCTATTTCCTTATTCATCTCCTGCTGTGTATCTTCCTCCTCATTTTTTGCACTGTAGAAGTGGGTTAGCAATTGAATTTCTTCCTCCATTGTTTTTAATGATTCCTCTGCCCAATCGTGTGTCTGATTATGAATATAGCTTTCAAGAACAGATTCAATTCTGGTAAAACCACTTTTTAGTCTGATTATTGGTGAAATGGTGTAGCAGTAATCTGAGATTGTCATTTGTAATGACTTTTCTTCTAAAAGCTCCATCATATCTGTTTTCATGGAACCGTTTACCAGGTGCAGACCAATTGAAAAGATTTCATCTCTTTTTTGCTTCCCTTGATAGCTAATTTTAATATTCGTAACCAGCCATGGAAATAAAGCTGTTTTCTGATTCGTGTCAATACGCTCAAACAATTTCGTATATGTTTCTTCCTGTTTTAACTTATTGAGAATTTGCTGTAATCGCGGGCTCCCAAAATGAACCCATTCTCCTTTTTCATCCCTTTTTTCAGGGTTTGTGATCAACGTGAGCTGCATAGGGTCTCCAGGATTACCTATCTTTTTAATGTAATGCCAATAAAATGGCCGGTTCATTAAAGCGCGATCCATATTCTCTGTTAACTGTACAGTGAGAACACCTTCATTGTTATAGACAAATTCACAGTGATTTGCTGTGAAATAAGACTCTAAAAAGTGATGTAAATTCTTAATTGCCATATTGCTGCTCCTTCTGTTCTGTTTGATCATGTGTTAATTTTATGATTGAAGAAAGGTTATCCAATTTTATTTTTGCCTCACCAGTAGAAGAGGACTCAGAAAAAATGGATTGTATTTCTGATTCAATATCATTTATATTCAATTCGGCCAAAATACTGTCTAATTGGCCAATAACTTGTTCAAATAAATTTATCTTTTCATACAAGAGCGTCATAATATGCTCCTCCACGGTGCCGCGAATCGCTAAATTGTAAATATGAACATCATTTTGCTGACCGTAGCGGTGTATCCGGCCAATTCGTTGTTCTAACCGCATCGGATTCCATGGCAGATCATAATTAATCAGGTGGTTGCAAAATTGCAGGTTAATCCCTTCACCTCCAGCTTCAGTTGCGATCAGAACCTGTGCGCGATTCTCAAATAATTGCTTCATCCAATCTTTTTTTCCTTTTTTGAATCCACCTCTAAAAGGTACTGATGTAATATCGTTCTCTTTCAGATACCATTGCAAATATAATTGTGTAGCACGGTATTCAGTAAAGATTATTACTTTTTCATCACCTAATTGTTTGATGACTTCTACTGCTTTTTCAGCCTTCACATGCTGTGGCAGCTGTTCAATTTTATCTGTGATTGGTTTTATTACTTCTTCTCTTTCGTTACTTGTTATCATCTTCTGCAATGATAAAAAACATGCTTCTCGTGATGAACAGAGCTCTCTAAGTAATGTGATTTTCGAGAATGTAGCAAAGACTTCGGTTACACTTTGCAGGTGTGAATAAACATCTTGTTCTTCTTTTTTAAAATCAATCCATATTGTCTCGATTTTTCTTTTTACTTTATCAAATTCCGTATTTTTTCGTGTATTTCGAATCATTACTTTCTGGACTAATTGTTTCAGGTATTTATCCTGCTTTATTTTTTTACGATCCTTTCCATACTGTTCCAGAAAGCTGTCGTAATCGCCTAGATGACCTGGCTTTAAAATCGAAACCAAATTGAATAGTTCCACTAAACGATTTTGGACTGGTGTAGCAGTTAATAATAAACAATATTTTTTCTTTAACGATCGAACAAATGCAAAGTTTTTTGTTTTATGGTTCTTCAGTTTATGGGCTTCGTCAATTAAAATAAAGTCATAATCAATATCAAGTATATGCTCGCGATGCGGAGAACGCTTAGCTGTGTCAATTGATGTAATCATAATTTCAGTCTGATCCCATGAATAATTCTTTCGGTGTGGAACTGCTGGAATATAGAATTTTTCATTTAATTCTTTGGCCCATTGATTAACGAGAGAAGCAGGAACCAGTATGAGTACTTTTTTCACAAGTCCTCTCAGCATATATTCTTTTAAAATAAGACCAGCTTCTATTGTTTTTCCAAGCCCTACCTCATCAGCTAAAATTGCACGACCACTCATTTCCTCGATAACTTGATTAGCACAGGAAATTTGGTGATCCAAAAATTCCATATGTGGCAAATAATCTAGTGATTTTAATCCTTCGAACGATGGTGCCATAGTAGTTAACTCGGCTTGATAGGTCATCTGGAATAGTTCCCAGGAGGAGAAGGGTCCTTCCTTTTCCAGTGTTGTTTCGAATTCATCTATAAAAAGAGTATCTTTTTGTAGTTCTATGCGGTCCATAACATACTTCCTTTTAAAAGAGTTATCTTATCCCTACTTTTCACATTGTTCATATGCTATAATGAGACTAATAATAAAGTAGATATTTCTTAGTTACTGATACATAGTATAACCAAAATAACTAATTTCATTATGCGAATGAGTACAAGGGGAGAGCTTACTTTTATGTAACGCCGAAGGAGCAAGCATTGTGTGAATCTCTCAGGCAAAAAGACTCTTGTATGACGCGACTCTGGAGAGTGTTTACTATCGTAAACCACCAACGAAGCAAGTGCTGTTAGGAATATGTATTCGGTTCCAAGGCACGCAACTTTCAGGTTGAAGGACAGAGATTTCCCTGTATATCAGAGAAATCTCTATTTTTATGTAGAAAATATTTAAAAGGAGTGGATGGAATGAGTGAGCTGAAGAGAACCCCATTATTTCCTGAATATGAAAAGGCAGGAGGAAAAACAGTTGATTTTGGCGGATGGGACTTACCGGTACAATTTAAGGGAATAAAGCATGAACACGAAGTTACCAGAACAAAAGCAGGGTTATTTGATGTTTCGCATATGGGCGAAATTATGGTGAAAGGTCCAAACAGCAAATCTTTTTTACAGAGGGTAACGACAAACGATGTTTCCACATTAACTCCAAAGCGGGCACAATATACATTTATGTGTTATCACGATGGTGGAACGGTTGATGATTTTATTGTTTACATGCTTGAGGAAGACCACTATTTATTAGTTGTGAATGCAGCTAATACAGAAAAAGACTTTGAATGGTTAAAAGAGAACAATGACACAGGGGTCTCGATTGAAAACGTATCATCCGATTATGTACAGTTAGCACTTCAAGGGCCACAGGCTGAAGTTACTCTTCAATGCCTGACGGATACCGATTTAAGCGAAATAAAGTTTTTCCGTTTCGAAAACCCTGTTTATTTTTCTACAATCGATTCAGGTGCAATTGTATCAAGGACTGGGTATACAGGAGAAGACGGATTCGAGATCTATATCGATGCTGAACAGGGAAGGAAGCTGTGGAACTTGATACTCGAAGCAGGCGAGGAAAATGGTGTAGAACCAATTGGCCTTGGCGCAAGAGATACACTTCGTTTTGAGGCTAAATTAGCATTATACGGTCAGGAGCTTTCAAAAGACATCACACCAATTGAAGCAGGTATGAAGTTTGCGGTTAAAGTTAAAAAAGAAGCAGACTTTATTGGAAAAGAAGTGTTGAAGCAGCAGGCAGAAAATGGACCTGACAGAAAGCTTGTAGGGATTGAAATGATTGATAAAGGTATTCCTCGTACGGGATATCAGGTGTACGTTGAAGATTCTGAAGTAGGATTTGTTACTTCTGGAACACAGTCGCCTACATTACAAAAAAATGTCGGGCTGGCCCTGGTGAAAAGTGAATTTGGTGAACTAGGTACAGAGTTGTTTGTTCAAGTACGTAAACGAAAATTAAAGGCACAAATTGTTAAAACACCATTTTACAAACGAGATAAATAGGGAGGGTTTTTTACATGGAATTTCGTTATTTACCAATGACTGAAACCGATAAGAAGGAAATGCTTGAAACGATTGGTGTTGGATCATCAGAAGAACTATTTTCAGATATTCCAAGTCAGGTTCGCTTTAATGGTGAGCTGGATCTAAAAAAACCGGCAAATGAAGCACAGTTGAAAAAAGAACTTGCTGGTATGGCTAAGAAAAATGCTAACTTGATAGAATACAGTTCATTTCTGGGCGCTGGTGTTTATGATCATTTTATTCCATCAGTCGTTGATCATGTAATTTCAAGATCAGAATTTTATACGGCTTATACACCTTACCAGCCAGAGATATCACAAGGAGAACTGCAAGCAATTTTCGAATTTCAGACGATGATCTGTGAACTAACTGGTATGGCGGTTGCCAACTCCTCCATGTATGATGGCGGAACAGCATTGGCAGAGGCTGTAAATTTAAGTGCTGGTCAAACAAAACGCAAAAAAATTCTTGTTTCGAAGGCTATCCATCCTGAGTCAAGAGCTGTCATTGATTCATATGCAAAAGGACCAAACCTTGAAATTGTTGAAATTGATCATCATAATGGGCGGACAGATTTACAGCAACTAAATAATGAGTTGGATGAAAATACTGCAAGTGTTGTAATGCAGTACCCAAACTTCTTTGGTCAAATTGAACCGTTGCATGAAGTAAATGAAATGATTAGTCAACAAAAGAAAACGATGTTTATTGTCTCCAGCAACCCGTTATCACTAGGGTATTTGACACCTCCAGGTGAGTTTGGTGCGGATATTGTTGTAGGAGATACTCAGGTATTTGGCATACCAGCACAATTTGGTGGCCCGCATTGTGGTTATTTTGCGACAACTGATAAATTAATGCGCAAAGTTCCTGGTCGTTTAGTTGGCCAAACAACAGATGAAGATGGGCAACGCGGGTTTGTACTCACATTGCAGGCAAGAGAGCAGCATATCAGACGTGATAAGGCCACATCGAATATATGTTCGAATCAAGCGTTAAATGCACTTGCGAGTTCTGTAGCGATGAGTTCAATTGGTAAGAATGGAATTAAAAAAATGGCTGTATTGAATATGCAAAAAGCACGTTACGCTAAGCAAAAACTAGAGGAAACTGATATTGAAGTAATATCAGAGGGGGCATTTTTCAATGAATTAGTTGTAAAACTCCCTGAAAATATTGCAATTGTAAATGAAAAGCTCTTAGACAAAGGCATAATCGGCGGGTATGATCTCGAACAAGCCTATCCTGACTTGAAAGGTCATATGCTAATCGCCGTAACAGAAATTCGTACAAAAGAAGAAATTGATACTTTTGTAAAAGAATTGGGGGATATTCATGGCTAAGACAGATTTTCCATTAATTTTCGAACGTAGTAAGGAAGGAAGAACCGGCTATAGCTTTCCAGAATTTGATGTTCCGGAATTTGATTTAGAAAGCGAATTTGAGGATTCTTACGTTCGCAAAGATGCACCAGATTTACCTGAAGTAAGTGAACTGGAAATCATGCGTCATTATACAGCTTTATCAAAACGAAATTATGGTGTGGATTCCGGTTTTTATCCACTGGGTTCTTGTACCATGAAATATAATCCTAAAATAAATGAAGATGTAGCAAGGCTTGATGGATTTAGTCATATTCACCCACATCAGAATCCAAAAAGTGTGCAAGGTGCTATGGAAATGATGTATGATCTGCAAACATCGCTGAGAGAAATTACTGGGATGAATGAGGTTTCCTTGCAGCCGGCGGCAGGAGCTCAGGGTGAGTGGACTGGATTGATGATGATACGTGCTTTCCACGAAGCAAATGGCGATTACAATCGTACAAAAGTTATTGTACCTGATTCGGCACATGGAACAAACCCAGCATCAGCCAAAGTAGCGGGTTTTGATGCTGTTACAGTCAAAACAAATGAAAAAGGTTTGGTGGATCTAGATGATCTTAAAAGAGTTGTCGATGAGGACACCGCAGCTTTAATGCTTACAAATCCGAACACATTGGGTTTATTTGAAACTGAAATCCTGGAAATGGCCGAAATCGTTCATGGTGCTGGTGGTAAATTGTACTATGATGGGGCAAACCTAAATGCGATTATGGGATATACCAGACCTGGGGATATGGGATTTGATGTTGTTCATTTGAACCTTCATAAGACCTTTACCGGTCCACATGGTGGCGGTGGTCCAGGATCAGGGCCGGTAGGTGTTAGCAGTGAATTAGCTGCATATTTGCCAAAGCCTTTACTTGTTAAAAAAGATGATTTATATATCTTTGATTATGACCGTCCTGAATCAATCGGGCGAGTTAAACCTTATTATGGGAATTTTGGTATTAATTTACGTGCATATACGTACATTCGCACGATGGGGGCTGAAGGGCTCAAAAAGGTTAGTGAGTATGCAGTTGTAAATGCAAACTACATGATGCGTAAACTGGAGAAGGAATATGTGCTGCCATATCAGCAACATTGTAAGCATGAATTTGTAATATCAGGTAAAAAGCAGAAAAAATTAGGTGTACGGACCTTGGATATTGCCAAACGATTGCTTGATTATGGCTATCATCCACCTACAATTTATTTCCCGTTAAATGTGGAAGAGGCATTGATGGTTGAACCTACAGAAACAGAATCGAAAGAAACGCTGGATGGCTTTATCGATACAATGATACAAATTTCTGATGAAGCTAAAAATGATCCGGAATTAGTCCAGGAAGCACCTTTTAATACGATTGTGAAACGAATGGATGAAACAACAGCGGCAAGAAAGCCGATTTTACGATATATAAAATAATAAAAATGGATGAGGTAATTACCTCATCCGTTTTTAATCTTTCCTGTCCATTTCTTAAAGCCGCCTTTAAGCTGATTTAAATCTGTGTAACCTTTTTTATGCAGCAGCTGAGCAGCTCTTGCTGACCTGGAACCGCTTTGGCAATAAAGGTATAGTGGCTTATCTTTTCGCATTTCCACAAGACGTTGCTTCATTTGTGTCACTGGAATATTTCTGGCACCAAGAATATGGCCTTTTTTAAATTCCTGTGGTTCTCTTACATCAATTAGCTGTGCCTTGCGATAACCTTCGCGAAACTGATCTTCGGTTAATATGGTGACGACGTTTTTTTGTCTAAAATAACGGAATACTCCTACTGCGACTAAAACGACAATTCCGATTGCTAAAAATTCCATTGCTTATCCCCCGTAACTTTCATTTGTGTCTACTCTATTATATGGTGGATCAGCTATTTTTTCAAAGTATTTTTATTGGTAGTTATGAAAGAAGGTAAGTCTTTTTGCTTATTTTATATTGTCTTGCCTAAATAAAATTCCTCAAATTGCTGTTGGCCAGTACTAAAACTCTCCTCAATCTAAAACTATTTTAAAAATTTATATGGTTTAGATTAAAAAAGATTAGGAATACTGGATTTTTAGTAATTTCCTTTGTATATCTCTATAATACTTGATATAAAATTGCATTTTGATGATTGACAGATTTAGATTTATTCGTTCAATTTTCAATATATAGTGTTTATTTTAAAATATGAACACTATATATTGTTTTTAGTGTATCAATTATGATATCTTATAGTATAACAAATAAATAGTTAAAGGAGCGATCAAAAAATGTCGATTGCTGTTGAAAGTGGAAAGGGTATAGATATTAACATGCTGAATGAAGATATCAAATCGTTTCCGCAAGTGCATCCAATAACTGATGATATGAAAATCACACACAAAGGTGTATCCCGTTTAGTTATGCTTGATCGATATGCTTTTAAAGATACTGAAAAGAAGACGTTGCAGGAAGGCGACTTTGTCGTTTTAACTGTGAAAGCAGATCCGAAATTTCCAGCACGAGGCCTGGGTTACGTTAAATCAATAGATTGGACACATAAAGAAGCAGAAATTCAGGTAGATTCACAGTTTGTATCTGTATTGGATAATGAGCAGGAAGCTTCTACAGGTATCGTAAAACGTTCACTTGATGTTATAGATAAACCATTGGAAGTTTATTATGAACAAATCGCCAGGAGAAATGCTTCTGGACTCTCGAGTGTTGAAACAACAGAAGAAAAGCAGAATGAATGGTTTGAGAAGTTTACGGATGAGTTAGGCTCATTGAATTTTATCCCAGCTGGACGCGTGTTATACGGTGCAGGTGCTAACACAGACGTTACGTACTTTAACTGTTATGTCATGCCTTACATTAAAGATTCCCGGGAAGGAATATCTGACCATCGTAAGCAGGTAATGGAAATTATGAGCAGAGGTGGTGGAGTCGGAACAAACGGATCAACTCTGAGACCTCGTAACACGTTAGCAAGAGGTGTAAATGGAAAGTCATCAGGATCAGTTTCCTGGCTGGATGATATCGCAAAACTTACCCATCTGGTAGAACAAGGTGGATCAAGACGTGGTAAACATAAGTGCCTCGTCTATAAACTAACCTCGTGAATTGCTGGGAACTCTTTAATGACTTGCTGGCTACAACGTAACTGGAAACAGTAGGCGTGAATGCTTAAAAACAGCGAGTGGAAAAAGACAATCAGCAGCCAATCTTTGTATGGAAGAAGGTTCAACGACCATCGAAAGCACGTCTTGGACGGAAGTGAGTAGAGTAGAAATCAAGTGATTTCGAAGCGCGAGGACACATTTAAATGTGTAAGATATGGTCTGAACTCTAAGGTGACTTAGAGAGTTGATTTAACGCATCAACGTAACAATTTGGCCCAAATGATCATGCTGGTAGATTCTCACCCTGATATTATAGAATTTATTATCTCAAAAATGCAGAATCCAAGAATTCTGCGCTATCTGATAGAAAATACTGAAGATGAACAAATTAAGCGTCTGGCACAGGAAAAACTGAAGTTCACTCCATTGACGGAGACTGAAGTAGATTTGTATCAAGGTATAGTCAACTATAATACAATGCCAGGACAAGGTGGCTTTACAGATGCTGCTATTCGTGAAGCAGAAGAGAAATTAGTAACTGGGGGAACCTATTCTGTCCATAATCCAGAGTTCTTAACAGGAGCGAACATTTCTGTCTGTATTACGAAAGAATTAATGGATGCAGTTGAAGATGATGATACGTATGATTTACGTTTTCCTGATGTTGAAAGTTATAACAAAGAAGAAATGAAAGCCTATAACGAGAATTGGGATAAAGTTGGCGATGTCCGAAAGTGGGAAGAGATGGGCTATGGCGTACGTGTTTATCGCAGAGTAAAAGCTAAAGAACTCTGGAATCTGATAAACATTTGTGCAACATACTCAGCAGAACCAGGAATATTCTACATTGATAATGCTAATGAAATGACAAATGCAAAAGCATACGGTGACCAAGTTGTAGCAACAAATCCGTGTGGGGAACAACCACTTGCGCCATATTCCGTGTGTAATCTTGCAGCAGTAAATTTGGCGGAAATGGCTAACAAAGATACGAGCACTGTAGCTTTTGAAAAATTGAAGCAAACCGTTAAGACTGGTGTACGTTTGCAGGATAATGTAATCGATGCAACACCATACTTTTTAGAAGAAAATAAAAAGCAAGCACTTGGTGAACGAAGAGTAGGACTAGGTGTTATGGGAATGCATGACCTTCTAATCTATTGCAAAACGGAGTATGGATCATCTGAAGGCAATGAGCTAGTTGAACAGGTTTTCGAAGCTATTGCAACTACTGCATATCGAGAGTCAATTGAGATAGCTAAAGAAAAAGGGAGTTTCCCATTCCTTATTGGAGAAACAGAAGAGGAAACACAAGTACTGCGTGAAGCATTTATTAATACCGGTTATATGAAGAAAATGCCTGATGATATTAAAAAAGGCATTCTGGAATATGGTATTCGCAATTCACATCTTCTCACTGTGGCGCCAACTGGCTCTACAGGCACGATGGTCGGCGTGAGTACAGGATTAGAACCATACTTTTCCTTTTCTTACTATAGAAGTGGAAGGTTAGGGAAGTTCATTGAAGTAAAGGCCGAAATTGTACAAGAATACTTGGATAGGAACCCTGACCAAGATGCAGAAAACCTGCCTAAATTCTTTGTTACAGCGATGGAGCTAGAACCGGAAGCGCATGCGGATACTCAGTGTGTTATCCAGCGTTGGGTTGATAGCTCGATTTCCAAAACAGTGAACGCACCAAAAGGCTATACCGTTGATCAAGTAGAAAATGTATACCACAGACTCTACAATGGTGGTGCTAAAGGTGGGACTGTTTATGTAGACGGCAGTCGGGATTCGCAGGTTCTGACACTTAAAGCTGAAGAGAGTTCAGAAGGTGAACAGACTGAACTATTCCAGGAAACTGAAAAGCCTAAAGTTGTGCTGATGGACACCATACAGGAATTAGATAAAACCAACGTGACGATTGGCTCAGAAGTAGGGGATACGTGTCCTGTGTGCCGAGAAGGAAGCGTAAAAGATATTGGCGGATGCAACACATGTACAAGCTGTGGAGCTCAGCTAAAATGTGGTTTATAAGTTGTTTAAGGGAAGAATCGACTACAAGTTGGTTCTTCTCTTTTTATTTAGCTTTCCGCAGTTAGAAATATATTGTGACAAAAGTTGAAAAAATACTTGCTCGTAATGACACTGTTACGGGATATACTCGCTTTCATAACTCCAGGAACAAGTGGGACAACTACTCAAGCTGACGTTTTCACAGTATCTCCTCAGCTGCAGACATTCTACGTTTCTTCGGAAGCAAAAACAACTTTCCACGGAATCTTTAGCTGTTTCTTCTGCAAACAGGGCGTTCTAGTACCGGGACTCGCGTAATAAGGGCCAAACTCGCGCGACACCCCAGTGAACTCGCGCGACAAGAGCCAGACTCGCGCAGCACCCCAGTGAACTCGCGCGACAAGAGCCAAACTCGCGCAACATCCCGTTGAACTCGCGCGACAAGGCGTGACAGTCTTTTGCCGGTGAATCTTAGGAGTCTCGGATCTTAGTATAGATCCACGAAACGGTGATTTCATGGAGTTGAGCTACACATTAATTAGTAAATTCCTAGCAGTGAAGGCAAGGATACGTAACACCTATGGAAATTGCACGATCCGAAAATCCTGGAAGAATACTTGTTTAATTCGTGGATATCTTGTATTATTTTTATAGAAACATTGTTGCACATACTAAAAATTTATTCTTTGAAATGAGTTGATTTTATGCCGACACCGAGTATGGAAGACTATATTGAACAAATTTACAATTTAATTGAAACAAAAGGGTATGCACGTGTATCGGATATTGCCGAAGCTTTGATGGTTCATCCATCATCAGTTACCAAAATGGTGCAAAAGCTTGATAAAGATGAATACTTAAATTATGAGAAATACAGAGGGTTTATTTTAACAGCAAAGGGAAAGAAAATTGGTGAGCGATTAGTGTTCCGTCATGAATTGCTTGAGGACTTTCTTGAAATTATTGGTGTAGATAATGATAAAATATATGAAGATGTTGAAGGTATAGAACATCATCTGAGCTGGAATTCAATTGACCGGATCGGTGACTTGGTACAATACTTTAAGGCAGATAAGAATCGTATTGATGACTTAAAACAGCTTAAGGCAAGCGGCGAGCGTTAACTAACAATTACATTTGAATATGAGTTCTAATTTTACATGTATTCTCCTAAATATATAATAGAGGCTTTTAGCAGTTAAAAGAGTAGAATCCTTTATTACTGCATAAGGGCAACTAAGGCTTGGCGATAACCCAAGTTTTTTAACAAGGGGAGAACTCATGAAAATTGATGGCGTGTTTTCTGGTGGCGGAGTGAAGGCATATGCACTAATTGGTGCACTTCAAAGTATTGAAGCGAAAAGTTTATCGTTTGAACGAGTAGCTGGAACATCCGCAGGGGCGATAATATCTACCTTGATTGCAACTGGGTATAAGATTGATGAAATTGAAAAATTAATTCAGGACCTTGATGTGCATAAACTTCTGGATGCACCAAAGTGGACTACGTTAATCCCATATTCAAAATGGATTTTTCTATACTTTCAAATGGGAATATATAAAGGCGATAAGCTGGAGAATTGGTTATATAAGCAATTAGCAGAAAAGAATGTTTATACGTTTAAGGATTTAAAACCTGACTATCTTAGAGTTGTGGTTAGTGACATCTCACTTGGAAAATTGGTTGTTATACCAGATGATTTAGAACGTATTTATGGAATTGATCCCAGCTACTTCTCCGTTGCAAAAGCTGTCCGGATGAGTGCAGGGTTTCCTTATTTTTTCATGCCAAAAAAATTACCAGGCAAATCAAAACAAAAGAGCTTGATTGTTGACGGGGGTCTTTTGAGCAACTTTCCATTATGGATTTTTGAAAATGAAAACAAACGAAATAAACGGCCGATACTAGGGGTGAAACTGAGCGGCTATCCTGAACAGCAGTCCCCACGTAAAATAAGTAATGCACTTGATATGTTTCACGCTTTATTTTCAACAATGATACAAGCACATGATGCACGTTATATTTCTAAATCTCAAATAAGTAACATAATTTTTATCCCGGCGGAGAATGTTGAATCAACTAATTTTAATGTAAGTGAAGAAACAAAAGAACAATTAATTAAAATGGGCAAAGATAGGGCTGATCAATTCTTAAAATATTGGCCAAAATAAAAACCGAGCTATCTAAAAAGTAGCTCGGTTTTTTCTTTTTGATTTATTACCGTCAATTACTCGTAAATGAGATGCACGTTTGTTTAGCTTCTTCTTCATTTGAATTGGCTGTGGACGTTTAGAAGTAGGACGTGGTTTTTCATTCTGGCTTGAGTATTTTGATTTTGATTGTTTCACTGCTTGCTTGTATTTCTTATTATCGTGGGAAGGGCTTCGTTTTTTGAGAAAGACAAAATAGATTACCGCAAAAACTGCTACACCAAATCCAAGCATCATTAGCAAGTTAGTAAGGAAGGAAGCTGTATTTGTAAATAACTGTGCAATCACACCAACAACAGCCAAGCCTATTATTATATAAACAAAAACGGAGAATTTATTGCGAACCATCTGCACGACCTCCTTTCGAATATTACGTTACTAACCTATACCACTATCCTCTGTATTTATATCATCATTTACAAAAATGTTTTACTACTTTAAATTCTTTCCGTTCCTGCTCAAAATATTCAATACTGTATTCTTTTTCTTTCTAATACTTGTAATCCATTTTAAATTGTTGTATTTATTCTATTTTACTAGAAAATATTTAATTTAACTACATAAAAATAATTGTATTTAAATGAGATGATTGGTTTTATCGCAATTGGTAACAATACAAATGGAGGTGTTTGTATTGGAAGAGGATAAGAAATTAGAGCAAAATAAGCAGGAACAACCAATGTCTCTTTTGTCCAGATCTTTAATTACAGGATTCGTTGGGGGGTTATTAGCAGGGTTCTTTGGGATAGTTACTTATTATTTTAATTTCTCAGAAGTTTCACCTAAAAGTTATTTAATACGCTCATGGGTAACTGCTGACTGGACAGACGGCTGGCTAGGTAATGTTTTATCCATCTTAATGGTGGGTGTCCTTTCACTGTTAACTGCGTTTATTTATTATGGGCTTTTAAAGAAAATAAACTCACTTTGGGTAGGTGCAGGATATGGAATTATACTATGGGGTATTGTCTTTTATATTGTACAGCCAATATTCCCGAACATACCTAACTTAATGGAGTTGAACAGGTATACAATTGTTTCTACGTTATGCCTTTTTATATTATATGGAACTTTTATTGGATATTCCATCTCATATGACTACGCTGATACAATAAGAAAGGAAGACGAAATAAAGGAAAAGCAAAATTAATCTGGGCTTTTACCATTATTCAAAACTTTTGGTTTATGATAAACTAAAAAGTGCGTAAATTATATGAATTATAAAGGAATGAATAAGCTAATGAATCGTCTGTTGCTATTAAACGGCCCTAATATTAATTTGTTAGGAAAACGGGAAAAGGAAGTTTATGGGGAATTTACGTTACATGACATTGAGACCGAGATAGCAGAATTAGCGAAGCATTATGGGCATGACCTGGATTGCTTTCAGTCGAACCATGAAGGGGAATTGATTGATCGACTGCATCAGGCTAATGGAAAATATTGTGGGATAATTTTTAACCCAGCTGCGTACACCCATACAAGCATTGCCCTGCGTGATGCTATTATGGCAATTGAAACACCTGTAATTGAGGTTCATATATCAAATGTACATAAACGCGAGATTTTTCGACACCAGTCAATGCTTGCTCCAGCATGCTATGGACAAATCGTAGGCTTTGGAATGAAAAGTTACCGTTTGGCTGCACTAGCATTTATGGAAAAATAAATAGAAAGGGATGGTATGATGGAGAAATTGGATAAACTACGGAAGGCTTTACAGGAAAATAATCTTGACGCCATATTAATTACAAGTCCAATCAACAGAACTTATATAACAGGATTTACTGGAACAGCAGGTGCAGTATTAGTAAGCAGAGATGACGCACGACTTATTACAGATTTCCGTTACATAGAACAAGCTAACGAACAGGCTTCAGGTTTTTCCGTAATTGAACATAAAAAGTTAATTCATGAGGAAATCAATAGTCAATTAAACCAACTAAATGTTAAACGTGTTGGTTTTGAAAAAGATCATGTGACCTTTTCTACTTATGAAATTTATAAGAAAGAATTTGACATGGATTTAATACCTGTAAGTGGTTTAGTAGAAGAACTTCGATTAATCAAAACAGACGAGGAGCTGACCATCTTAAAGCAGGCTGCTAAGATAGCCGATGATGCATATGAGCATATTCAGCGTTATATTAAACCCGGTGTGAAAGAAATAGATATATCAAACGAACTAGAATTCTTTATGAGGAAACAAGGAGCAGCATCATCCAGTTTTGATATAATTGTCGCATCGGGGTATCGTGCTGCACTGCCTCATGGAGTAGCTTCAGAAAAAAAGATTGAATCAGGTGAGCTTGTTACATTGGATTACGGTGCACTATTTAATGGATATTGCTCAGATACTACTAGAACTGTTGCTGTTGGTGAAATAAGTGATGAGCTGAAAACAATATATAACACAGTTCTGGAAGCGCAGTTACTCGGTGTTAAAGGTGTGAAGCCAGGAATAACAGGTAAAGAAGCAGATGCACTTACTAGAGATTATATTAAAGAAAAAGGTTATGGCGATTATTTTGGGCATTCAACCGGACATGGACTTGGGATGGAGGTTCATGAAGGACCAGGCCTATCATTCAGGACAGATAAGAAATTGGAGCCCGGCATGGTTGTAACTGTTGAACCTGGAATTTATGTTCCAAATGTTGGTGGATGTCGTATTGAAGATGATATTGTTATTACAGAGAATGGAAATGAACGTTTAACACATTCATCTAAAGAATTAATTCATCTATAGGATAGAGGAGGAATTAGAGATGATTTCAGTAAATGATTTTAAGACAGGATTAACGATTGAGGTTGATAATGATATTTGGCAGGTTATGGACTTTCAGCATGTGAAACCAGGAAAAGGTGCGGCGTTTGTTCGTTCGAAATTACGTAACTTACGGAGTGGAAATATCCAGGAAAAAACATTTCGTGGTGGGGAAAAAGTAAATAAGGCACATATCGAACAGAATAAGATGCAGTATTTATATGCGTCCGGTGATAGTCATGCATTCATGGACACACACACATACGATCAGCTGGAGTTGCAAACCAGCCAGCTTAAAGGTCAATTGCCCTATATAAAAGAAAATATGGAAGTATCTATTATCACCTATGAAGGCGAAGTAATTGGTGTAGAACTTCCAAATAATGTGGAACTAGCTGTAGCAGAAACAGAACCAGGTATAAAAGGTGATACTGCTAGTGGCGGGACAAAACCTGCGACATTAGAAACCGGTCTAATTGTGCAAGTTCCATTCTTCATTAATCAAGGAGAAGTATTAGTTATTAATACATCCGACGGTAAATATGTCTCAAGAGCCTAGAAAAAGATAAGTTGAGAAGGACGGTCCTATAAAATAGGATCGTTCTTTTTTTATGGCATTTAAGAAAACAAAAATACTTTCTTACTGAATCAGTAAAATAGGACTTGTTTCTCTTAATCTTCGCAATTGATATAAAATGCGAAACAACTATGGAAAAATAGCTGTCTGTTGTGACTTCGCTATGGAAATACATTACGCTTTCCGCGGGCAACGCTTCAGCTTCCTCGGAAGCAAAAATCGCTTCCTGCGGGATCTTCAGCTGTTGCTTCGACGAACAGGACGTTCTAGTACCGGTGTTGGTCACAGGACGTGACCGATTTTAGCCGGTGACCCGCAGGAGTCTCCATGTATTTCCTCCGCTGGGTTTTGCTTACTAAATTTATAAACGCATATGAGATGAACAAAAACAAGGTTTTAAACAATTTAAACCAGCAGATGGAATATGCGAGACTCCTGTGGGACAGTGAGCGTTCTTTGCGAACGAGGCAGACTAAGTTCGCCACGTCCTGTGGCAACGTCTGCACTAGCACGTCCTGTGCGTCGGAGGCTCGTGGTGAGCCCACGGAAAGCGAGGATATTCCATCTGCGTGGGTAGAGTGCCACACTAAATGCTACGAATTGGTTATCCATAGTTTACTTCGCAGTCTATAAATTTTGCGTTGATAACAACAATTGTTTAGAAAAAGCCCTTATAAAATACCTATAACCATAAACTAAGTTTACTATTGGCTTTTCGTTAGTCATAATCTCTCCTTAAAAACATATATCTATTAAAAAGATACTATAAAAAATGGGGACATGTTATGGAAGAGATATTGCGATTATTTCCAGAAGGCATTAGACAAGCAATAAACTACAGAGTTAAAGATCGCTGGAAGACTATGCAAGAGATTCGTTTTCGCCTAAATCAACCGGTTGAACTGATTTTTGATGACCATACAGAGTGGATTGAGACAATAAAGCCTGATCGTAACGAAAGTATTTTTATGCTTAATCAACTAAGTGAATTTTCATTGTATCGTATGGAAGATGAACTACGCGAGGGTTATGTCACTATTGAAGGTGGCCATCGTGTTGGATTATCAGGGAAAGTAAACACATTAAATGGCGCGGTTAAAGCTATTCAGCATATCGCTTTTTTTAATATACGTATAGCTAAGCAGAAAATAGGGTGTGCCTTACCGCTTATTCCATATCTGTACACAGATAATTATCAAAATACACTTTTTATCGGTGCTCCCCAGACAGGAAAAACAACGTTAATACGTGATGTTGCACGTTTAATCAGCACAGGATGGCGTAATGTGACAGCGCAAAAAGTAGGAATTATAGATGAACGATCAGAAATAGGCGGATCTAAAAAGGGGATACCACAGCATAACCTAGGATTAAGAACCGATGTAATGGACGCTTGTCCAAAAGCAGAAGGCATGATGATGATGATTCGTTCCATGTCACCTGAGGTACTAATAGTTGATGAGATTGGCAGCGAAAATGATGTACAAGCACTAATGGAAGCAATAAATACTGGTGTAACAGTGATTTGTACCATACATGGCAGAAATCTTGAAGAGTTAAAGAAGCGTCCATCATTAAAGCCGTTATTTGAATATAGTGTCTTTCAACGAGTTGTTTTATTAGATAGACAAAAACAGCCTGGAAATATTCACCGGATATATAATCAAAAAGAAGAAAATATTTTACAGAAAACGGGGTGCTTTAAAAATGAAGTGGATTGGCGCACTTCTTTTCATAGGCACAACAACATTAATAGGGTTTGAATATAGTAGAAAATTAAATGCAAGGCCGAAGCATATCAGACAATTGAAAAATGCACTTCAGATTTTAGAGGCAGAAATTTTATATAGTCAGCTAACATTACAGGACGCTTTTCAGACAATTGCAAAGCAGATTCCTGATCCAGCAAGATCATTTTTCCACCGATTAAGTCGCTCATTAGTAAATGAGAAAGGTGCTGATTTATACAATGTCTGGGACAACCAAGTGAATAAATTACTGAAAGAATCGGCGCTTGGTACAAATGAAGAGGAAATTCTGAAGCAATTCGGACGAACGCTAGGACAGCATGACTTTGAACAACAGCAAAAGCATATCCACTTAACGATTAAACACCTGGATCGGGAGTTGGAGGAAGCTAGGGACAATCAGTATAAATACAGTAAAATGGCAAAAAGTTTGGGGTTATTGTGTGGGTTATTCATTGTATTATTGCTCATTTAGAGGGAAGGGAGTACACCCATGGCTGTTGATGCATCAATTTTATTTCAAATTGCAGGTATTGGAATTATCGTAGCTATTATTCATACCATTTTAAAACAAATGGGCAAAGAGGACATTGCGCACTTTGCAACAGTTGTCGGATTTGTAATCGTACTGGTAATTGTTGTTAATCAACTTTCAGATCTATTTCAGCAGATAAAATCTGTATTCCTTTTCCAGGGGTAGTGCTAGATGGATATTTTACAAATTGTTGTTCTAGGAATTGTTGCAAGCATCCTCTATATTGTGTTGAAGGATATGAATTCATCTTTTGCATTTTTCGTTATTGTAATTACCGGTGTCCTGATATTTCTGGCTATCATCAAACAAATAGGAGTTATCTTCCAATTAATTGAGTCTTTAGGAAATAAGGCGAATATTGATGGTATGTATATGAGGACCATTTTAAAAATAATTGGAATAGCTTATATTGCTGAAATTGGAGCAAGTTTAACGAAGGATGCAGGCCTTAGCTCAGTAGCAGCCAAAATCGAACTTGCCGGAAAGATATTCATACTGTTATTAGCGATTCCAATAATAACTGCGGTCATCGAAGCTATATTAAGCTTTATACCTTCAGCCTAGAACAGACAGGGAACCTGAAAGGAGTACGTATGCTGAATGGTACAAAAGAAGTGGATTATCGTTGTTCTTCTGATACTGCAAATACTCTTATTTGGACAACAAACTGTTTCTGCTGAGCCAAAACCAAATAACGTTCAAGACAAAATGCTGAATGATATTTCACTAGATGGCATGCAATCTTTTTGGCATACATTAGTTGATGATTATGGTGGCTATTTGCCGGAGCTTGAAAAAACAAGCATAGCCGAATTCATTAAGGATAACGGTTCATTTTCAATAAAAAACACGTTATGGGGTTTTGTCGAATATTTTCTTCATGAGCTCATTATGAATGGTAAATTACTTGGACTTTTATTAATGCTTACGTTATTTTCAATGGTTTTGCAGACCATGCATGCTGCATTTGAAGAAAGTACTGTTAGCAAAATTGCCTATTTCGTAGTCTATATTGTATTAATCTTTTTAGCATTGAACAGTTTTTACTTGGCAGTTTCTTATGCTAAAGGAGCAATTGATACGATGAGTGGTTTCATGATCGCCTTACTTCCTTTGGTATTAAGTATTATGGCCACGCTTGGAAATGTTATTACGGTCTCATTTTTTCAGCCTCTTGTAATTTTCCTTATAAATTTTAGTGGTGTTCTAGTTTCAAAGTTTATTTTACCTTTATTATTTTTATCAGCTCTCTTATTAATTGTTAGCAGTTTAAATGATAATTATAAAGTGACACATTTAGCAAACTTATTTAAAACAGTTGGTTTAGGAGCTTTAGGGGTCTTTTTAACAGTGTTTGTAGGAGTGATGTCAGTCCAGGGGGCATCCACTGCCATAAGTGATGGGGTAGCGATGAAAACAACTAAATTTGTTACCGGAAACTTTATTCCAGTAGTGGGGAGAACCTTAACTGATGCCGCTGATACTATTTTAAGTGCATCCTTGTTGCTAAAAAACTCTATTGGAATTGTTGGTGTCTTAATAATTGTATTTATAGCAGTATTTCCTGCACTTAAAATATTTGCTATAGCATTGATATATAAGCTGGCAGCAGCTATCCTGCAGCCGATTGGAGACGGTCCTGTAATAACGAGCCTTAACACAATAAGCAATTACATTGTATATATTTTGGCCTGTTTGCTAGCGGTGACATTAATGTTTTTTCTCGCTATTGTTATTTTGGTTGCAGCAAGCAATATTACACTTCTCCTGCGCTAGGGGGCCTGGAAATGGAAATCCTTACACAATGGGTTACGCAAATTATTATTTTTCTTTTACTAGCTTCCATAGTTGATTTATTAATACCAGCAACTTCAATGAAAAAATACATCAAATTAGTTGTTGGTTTAATATTAATTTTGATTTTTTTGAAACCATTATTTTATTTGTTCGACTTTGATGCTCAACAGGCTCTGGAAAGGTCATATACACAAATTTTAAACCAGCAATCAGAGGGGGAACGAGTAGAAAATTCAATTAAAATGCAAAAAAGTGAAATACTAGAGTCTCAGAATGCATATATTTTAGAACAAACGGTTGTCCAATTAAAAGAACTGGCTAAAAATCCATTACAGGAAGATTATCAGGTAGAAATATCAGATATTGCGTTTCCACAGACTGAACATTCTGTAGAAACGGAGCTTACAATTGAGAATCTGGATGAGGTTATTGTGTATATAGCTGAGTCGGATAAGGAGGAGGGATCCGTGAGTGCTGTTGACGATATTGTAATAAGTGCGGACAAGCCGGTCACTAATGATAAACAAGTGGATGTGAATGGAATCAAACTATTATTACAGGATATATGGGAAATAGATACGAAGAAGCTAACGATCTTGTGGGAAGGAGGTACAACTTGAAAAACCAGATCAAAAACTTTTTACAAACTAAAAAGTCAGAACATGGTGGCAAGCTATCCAAAAAAGCAGGCTATATTATAGTGGTTGGTTTAATTGGACTGTTATTACTCATAGTTGGAAATATTTTCTCGAGTTCAACAACAGATGACAATCAATCCATTAGCAATGTAGCGAGTGAAGTTGATAAACCAGCCGAAGAAACTTTTTCAGATAAATCAAAAAGCACCTCAAATGTGGATGATATAGAATCGGGTTATGAAGATAATTTGAAAGAAATGCTTAATAATATTGAAGGTGTTTCAGATGTTGAAGTAATGGTAAATCTTGAATCTACTAAAGTTAAAGTTTATGAAAAAAACTTAATTGCTGGGCAACAATCTACAACTGAAACGGATAAAAGTGGCGGGACAAGAGAAATTGAAGATAACACGAAAGAAACACAAGTTGTATTGGTAAGACAAGGAGACAAAGAAGTCCCGTTACTTATTCGAACAAAAAAGCCTGAAGTAAGAGGAGTTTTTGTTGTCGCGAAGGGGGTAGATCATGCAACTGTGAAAAAGTGGGTAGTTGATTCGGTATCTCGTGTACTCGATGTTCCAACACATAGAGTCTCAGTAATGCCAAAAAATTAGGAGGATTTATTTATGTTAAAAAAACAAACTGTATGGCTTCTAACGATGTTAAGTTTAATGATTGTGTTGAGTGTCTATTATATTACATCCCCGGATAGTGGCGATCTTGCTTATTTACCTGAAGGAGGCGATTCTTCGGAAGAGGCTTCATCACCTGATTCAGCTACAAGTGATGCAAGTGATACCGATGCTGACGTGGATGACATTTCTAACCTGGGACAGGATGAGTTATTTACAACGCTTCGAATGGAAGTCCAAAATGAGCGAAGTGCTGCCAAAGACCGTCTGGATGATATCGTTGCATCAAGCAGTGCAAGTATTCAAGAGAAAAATGAAGCCAGGAACGAAATAAACCAGCTGGAAAGTATATCTTCCAAAGAATTAATCCTGGAAGAATCCATTTTGGCATCAGCTGATTATAAGGATGTTCTGGTTCGACATGATGAAGATAAGGTTCATGTACATGTGAAGGTTGATCAGTTAACCAAAACAGAAGCAGTTAACATTATGCAAATGGTTAAGGATGAATTTGGTGAGATAACAGTAAATGTTGATTTCCAGCCAACTGAAAGTTAAATGACTTCATATGAAACCGGGCGAACGTAATCGTCCGGTTTTTCCATGTAATAAAAGTATTCGCATAAAACAGATATAATTGATATAATTGTTAAAGTGAAAACGTTTTACATATTAAGAGCAGATTAATAAACATACTGCATTCTATTATGGGTTGAAGTTTCACTTATATTTGTCGTAGAATGTTAAGAGGAGTTATTAGTACCTGTTATTAAATTGTAATAAATGAAGGGGTGCCAGACATGTTAAAAGTACAGGAAATACGTGAATTAATAAAATTGGTAGACCAATCCACAATTGATGAGTTTAGTTACGAAACAGATGGAACAAGTGTTTCAATGAAAAAGTCTAATGAAAATACTGTCGTAAAGTCAAACGTAACTTACGAAGGTCCTGCAGAAAAACCTGCAGAAAAGATTAAAGTAGAAGAACCAAATGTTAAAGAAGAGGAAAGAGCAGTAAAAACACCAGAAAGTGAACCAGCTAAAGAAGAGACAGCAACAGACTTCGATTATGAAATTGTCTCTCCAATGGTAGGTACGCTATATAGCTCTCCTAATCCGGAAAGTGATCCGTATGTAAAGAGTGGATCAAAAGTTGAAAACGATTCGGTTGTCTGTATTGTTGAAGCAATGAAACTATTTAATGAAATTGAAGCAGAAGTTTCAGGTGAAATCGTTGAAATTTTAGTGGAAGATGGCGAATTAGTAGAATATGGTCAACCACTATTTAGAGTAAAGACTAAATAAGGGGATGTAGCGTGTGATTAAAAAGCTTTTAATTGCAAACAGAGGAGAAATAGCTGTCCGAATAATACGGGCATGTAAAGAAATGGATATTGAGACAGTTGCTGTATTTTCTGAAGCTGATAAAGAGGCATTACATGTTCAATTAGCAGATGAGGCGTATTGCATTGGACCAACTTCAAGTAAAGACAGCTACTTGAATTTCACCAATATCATGAGTGTGGCTACCTTAACCGAGGTTGATGCTATCCATCCTGGCTACGGATTTCTTGCTGAAAATGCTGACTTTGCGGAAATCTGTAAGGCATGCAATATTAAGTTTGTAGGCCCTACTGCCCAAGCAATTCAAAAAATGGGAATAAAAGATGTTGCCAGAGAAACAATGAAAGCAGCAAATGTACCTATTGTGCCTGGTTCTGAGGGGATTATAGAGAATGAAGATGATGCTATTAAAATTGCAAATGAAATTGGTTATCCTGTAATCATCAAAGCTACAGCTGGTGGTGGAGGTAAAGGTATTCGAATTGCTGAAACAGAAGAAGATTTGATTAAAGGAATTCGCGTAACACAAAAAGAAGCTGAGACTGCGTTTGGAAATCCAGGTGTATACATAGAAAAATTCATAGAGGACTTTCGACATGTAGAAATTCAGGTATTAGCCGACCAGCATGGAAATGTTGTACACTTGGGTGAGCGTGATTGTTCAATTCAACGAAGACTTCAAAAGTTAATTGAAGAAACACCTTCCCCGGCAATCACTCCTGAAATACGTGCTAAAATGGGTGATGCTTCTGTAAAAGCTGCAAAGGCAGTTGATTATGTTGGAGCAGGAACAATCGAGTATATTTTCGATCGAACTAGCCAATCGTTTTATTTCATGGAAATGAATACAAGAATCCAAGTCGAACACCCTGTTACAGAAATGGTTACCGGAGTGGATTTAATAAAAGAGCAAATTAGAATTGCAAATAACGAAGAGTTGTCGTTCAAGCAAGATGAAATTGAATTTGATGGATGGGCAATTGAGTGCCGGATTAACGCAGAAAATCCCTTTAAAAACTTTATGCCATCACCAGGAAGAATTGAGATGTATTTACCACCTGGAGGGTTAGGGGTACGAATTGATTCTGCAGCATATCCTGGTTATAGCATTCCTCCATTTTATGACTCCATGATTGCAAAGTTAATAACATATGGTCCGACTCGTCAAGAAGCTATTAGCAGAATGAAACGCTCTTTGGATGAATTTGTTGTAGAAGGTATAGATACGACAATTCCATTTCATCGTCTTATTATGGAAAACGATGTATTTGTGAAAGGTGACTTCAATACGAAATTCCTTGAGGAAAACCCAATAGTACAAAAGGAAGATTAAAGGAGTGAGAAGATGAGCGAACAACCATTATTAAACGTAAGTGATGATTCAAGCTTAGGCAAAGTTGAAATTGCACCAGAGGTAATTGAAGTAATCACTGGCATAGCCTCTTCTGAGGTAGATGGTATATCATCAATGCGGGGTAACTTTGCAACAGGTGTTGTAGAACGCTTTGGCAAAAAGTCGCATGGTAAAGGTGTAAAAGTTGAACTTACCGAAAATGGAATACTTATCGATTTATTTGTTGTTTTAAACTTTGGTGTATCCATTCCAAAGGTTGCACAGCAGCTGCAGGATAATATCAGGCAAACATTAAAAAATATGACAGCACTTGAAATTGATGAAATCAATGTACATGTGGTTGGTATCCATATGGAAGGTGCAGAAGAAGGCGAATAATTTTAAGTGGCCGAAAAAAAGTTTTAGTTATAAATCCGAACTATGATTCAAATTCTTGAGATAGAATTCGAATTAGTTCGGATTTATTTTGCAGTAAGAAAGTACTACTTTCTTACTGCATAAGTGCAACTAAGCATTCACCAAAAGGCTTGGTGAATGTCTAGTTTTCAATGTTGCTGATTAGATATAAACTACGAAGTAACATGGAAAAATTGCTGAGTGCTATGATACCGCTTCGGAAAATACATTCCGCTTTCCGCGGGCAATGCTTCAGCTTCCTCGGAAGCAAAAACCGCTTCCTGCGGGATCTTCAGCTGTTGCTATTCCCGCAGGAGTCTCCATGTATTTCCTACGCTGGGTGTTGCTCAGTGGAACTTAAAAAAACGAGATTTTATACCACTAACCTAGCAGTTGGAATATGCGAGACACCTGTGGGACAGCGATCCTAAGAGACCTCACAGGGAACGTTCTTTGCGAGCGAGGCAGACTAAGTACGCCACATCCTGTGGCAACGTCTGCACTAGCACGTCCTATGCGTCGGAGGCTCGTGGTGAGCCCACGGAAAGCGAGTATTTTCCAACTGCGCGGTCAGGATGCCACACTAAATACTAAGAATCGGTACCTTTAATTTACGTCGCATTTTATATCAATTACGTATTAGATCCAACCATTGTAAATGAATCTTCTAAACATCCCATCCTCTTAATTTGTTTCCTGTGGAGTAAGAAAATATCTTCTTACTTCACAAGTATTGCAAAGGCTTTATCATGTATGGGCTTGTCCATAGTATAAAGGATTCTAAAAGAAGAAAAATATACAGGTGAATTCTTTCAACATAAGCTGGGATTTTTATGATTGGTTTCATTCTAGCTTTGCCTAAACAATCATGTTATTATTTGGAGTAGATATGGAATAAAAGGAGCTATGAAAGATGAACCGACATACAGCTAGAGAAAAGGCATTTCAAGTCCTTTTTCAATTAGGAATTAATGACAACAACCCTGATAAAGCAGTGGAAGAACACCTTGAAACTGTAGAAGTAGATGCATTTTTAATGAGTCTTGTTAAAGGTGTAACAGAAAATAAGGTAGCATTGGACGATGTTATTTCCATGAACCTGGAAAATTGGACAATCGATCGTATCGCTTCAGTTGAAAAAACAATCTTACGTATCGCTATTTTGGAAATTAATTATATAGATGATATACCAATAAATGTATCTATAAATGAGGCAGTAGAATTAGCGAATATGTACGGTGATGAAAAATCCGGAAAGTTTGTAAATGGTGTTTTGTCAAAAATAATCGCATAAAAGGGGAGATAGCTTTGTCTGCTGACATAATTAACGGGAAAGAGTTAGCACATAAACTAAAAGAGGAAATGAGAAAGGAAGTACTGCAGCTAAAGGAACAAGGATTAATACCCCATCTAACTGTAATATTAATAGGAGATAATCCTGCTTCAAGGTCGTACGTAAAAGGCAAGAAAAAAGCCTCTGGTGAAACCGGTATATCTTCTGACGTAATAGAAATGCCGATATCTACTTCCGAGAATGAATTACTGCAAAAGATCCATGAGTTAAATAACGATCGATCTGTCCATGGCATTTTGGTACAACTTCCGCTTCCAGAACACATAGATGAAAAACATGTGATTGAGGCAATTAGTCCAGCTAAGGATGTGGATGGATTCCACCCAATTAACATTGGACGGATGATTACTGGTGAAGACACGCTTTTACCTTGTACCCCATATGGAATATTAACCATGTTAAAATCATACGATGTTACAATCGAAGGAAAGCATGCTGTTGTTATTGGCAGAAGTAATATTGTTGGAAAACCTATTGGACAGTTATTATTAAATGAAAATGCTACCGTTACATATTGTCATTCGAAAACAACTAACTTAATAGATTTTACATCTAAGGCCGATATATTAATCGTTGCTGTTGGGAGACCTAATGCAATACGTGATGAACATATTAAAGAAGGTGCTGCAGTTATAGATGTTGGAATTAATCGCCTGGATGATGGTTCACTAACTGGAGATGTCGACTTTGACACTGTGTCTGAAAAGGCTTCTTATATTTCACCCGTTCCTAGAGGTGTAGGACCAATGACCATAACAATGCTGTTAAAAAATACAATTAAAGCAGCTAAAGGATTGTCTGAAAGTGAAGGATAATTACTTAACAGTTACGGCATTAACTAAGTATATTAAGCGAAAATTTGACACTGATGCCCATTTGAAAGATATTTGGCTAAAAGGCGAAATATCCAATTTTAAACATCATAGCCGGGGACATATGTATCTCACGATTAAGGACGACAATACCAGAATACAATCAGTGATGTTTGCGGGCAACAACCGTGTGTTAAAATTCACACCTGAAAATGGTATGAATGTTTTAATCAAAGGAGAAATCGGTGTTTTTGAACCCTATGGTCAATATCAGCTGTATATCAAGCAAATGGAACCGGATGGAATCGGATCCTTATATTTAGCATTTGAACAGCTTAAAGAAAAGTTGCATAAACAAGGTTTTTTTGATAAAAGTCATAAAAAAGAACTATCAAAGTTTCCTCAAAGTATTGGTATTATCACTTCGCCTACCGGGGCAGCAGTTCGTGATATTGTCACAACTATAGAAAGAAGATATCCCATTGTCAAAACTACGGTAATCCCTGTACTTGTTCAAGGGCCAAATGCAGTACACTCAATTTCCAATGCTATAAACTCAGCTAATCAACAAGGTGATTATGACGTTTTAATAGTTGGGCGTGGCGGAGGTTCGATTGAAGATCTTTGGAGTTTTAACGAGGAAAAAGTTGCAAATGCTATCTTTCAATCATCGATTCCTGTCATATCCGCGGTAGGACATGAAACAGATATTACGATAAGTGATTATGTCGCTGATTTTCGTGCTCCCACCCCTACTGGAGCTGCGGAGATTGCAGTACCGTCTCAACTTGAATTGATTGATAGGATCAACGCAATTAAACGCTCACTAACTAGAATAATGAATGAAAATGTACTAAGTTCTAAGCAACATCTAAATCGTATGAAACAATCTTATGCATTCCGATATCCCGAACATTTAATAACCCAAAAAGAACAAGAACTGGATAAACATGTGGAACGTCTTGAGAAAACGTTTAATTTGGAGTGGAAAAGAAAAAAAGATGCACTTATTAATATAAATACACGGTTCGAGGCACAGCACCCAGATCGTCAGCTTGATCGGGCCCGAAAAGAACTTAAACTGTTCATAAAACAAACTAGTTATTCCATGGATAAAATAGTAGAACAAAAAACAAACAGGTTAAATAGTGTTATTGAAAAGTTATCGCTATTAAATCCACTTGAGACCATGAAACGTGGCTATTCCATACCATATACACAAACAGGAAATATAATTAGTTCTACAGATGATGTGATGAAGAACGACCAAATTGTTGTCAGGCTAGCCGATGGTACCCTTGAATGCCGTGTTATGGATATAAAGGAGGATAATAATGGATAAAGAAAGTAATATTTCATTTGAAGAAGCAATGATACAACTGGAAAAGATTGTTGGAAAATTAGAAGAGGGCGATGTTCCTTTGGAAAAAGCTATAACCTATTATCAGGAAGGCATGAAACTTTCTAAAGTATGCAGCGATAAATTAACAAATGTTCAAGAGAAAATGACACAAATAATGAATGAGCAGGGTGAACTTGAACCATTTGAGGTACAGGAGGAAGAGTGATTGTGCAACATAAGTTAAACGACTTTATTAGTGAGAATAAATCAATGATAGAGAAAGAAATGAAAACCCATATGCACAATTTGGACATCCCAAGCCGCTTAAAAAGATCCATGATTTATTCTATAGAAGCTGGGGGAAAACGTCTTAGACCAATTTTATTACTGGCAGGTTTCAAGGCATATGGCAGTAATGTCAAAAAGGTATTATCCACAGCGATAGCCCTCGAAATGATTCATACGTACTCGTTAGTTCACGACGATTTACCAGCAATGGATGATGATGACCTTCGTCGTGGCCAGCCGACAAATCATAAAGTTTTTGATGATGCAACAGCTATCCTGGCAGGAGATGCTTTATTAACATATAGCTTTGAACTAATAACTAATGATTCCTATTTAACTAACAATCAGAAAGTTTATATTGTTAAACTTCTTGCAGAAGCAAGTGGTCCTAAAGGGATGGTTGCGGGTCAAATACTTGATATGGAAGCAGAAAAGCAAGAAATTAATCTACAGGAACTGGAAACAATTCATACACTTAAAACAGGTGAATTACTCAGGTTCGCAATTAGATCTGGAGCGTATATTGGGGATGCAACAAACGAACAGGTTGAATACTTGGATGAGTTTGCTTATTTCTTAGGATTAATATTCCAAGTACAGGATGACATTCTGGATGTTACTGGAGATCAGGAAAAGATTGGTAAACCTGTTGGCAGTGACGAAGCTAATCAAAAAAATACATACCCTAAATTACTGGGGTTAGATGGCGCTATCGAGAAAAAACATCATTATGTAAAAATGGCAAAAAATGCATTGGAAAATGCGAATGCGGAGACATCTTATTTAATGTTACTTACGGATTATTTTAGCAGTCGTGATTACTAAGAACATATTAGAATTATTTCTAATAATATGGTATAATAAAATTATAATAGGAATGGTGCAGTATTCTAGTCAGTCTTCCGTTTCTGAAGGCGGGCCTAAAAATCCGCCAAAGGGCACATCGATGAAGTTCCTTGTGTTGGCTTGAGGCGCCCAGCCTTGGGTCAGTGCTGGGAGTTAAGGTTTTCGGGCGATCCACAAAGGCATGTGGGCGTTGACCCGATTACCGCGGAGGCCCATATCTGTGGTGTTAACTAAGCCTAGGGATCATTATGGAATGGGGTATGAACCTGTAGAATAGGGAAAGGGACACCTTATTTGCAGCGTAGCCTGCCTTGAGTGGTGGTGAGGGGATTAGAGTCGTAAGTAACTAGCGAAGTGGCCACTAGCTTGATTATTTTTATCTCTATGAAATCAACACTGCAAAAGAGGCTAGGGAGTGGTTAAAGACTGCTGAGGAAATCTCCTAGACTGTTCCAAAGACATTTAAAAGGGAATATAGTGCGGACTAAGTGGTAATCCAGTCTAGCTTTGGGAAACTAAGCTAAGATGATATTAAAGGGGAACCGCCTGTTTGGTAACAACGGGTTGTCATCTGGGAAAACCTACTGGACCTAAAGCCGCAATTTTAACCTTTTAAGTGACCATTCCTTTTTACATAATTAAATTAGTTAGAGGTTGAAAATGAAATCACAAATAAGAAAATCAGTTAAATTTAGTTTAATTATTGCCGTTATCACTTTTGTGTTAGCGGCTATTTTTTCAATGGTCTCCTCCTCAATCTTGGGTGAAGTGGCTTGGTTTGTAGGATTAACCATCGTATTTATTATCGTATTAATCGGAGTCGTTTTTGACATGCTGGGTATAGCATCAACTGCGGCAAGTGAAGCTCCATTTCATGCAATGGCCGCTGAAAAGGTAACGGGTGCTAAAGAATCGGTAATCATAATTCGGAATGCAGATAAGTTTGCCAGTTTTTGTAATGATGTGATTGGCGATATATCTGGTATTGTCAGTGGTACAGCCTCGGCTATTGTAGTATTGCAAATTGCAGATATTTTCGATAAGGGTGAAGGATCAACAATACAAATTGTGTTATCAGTTTTAATTACGAGTCTTGTTGCAGCATTTACAGTAGGTGGAAAAGCAATCGGTAAATACTTAGCTATAAACGCTTCGACAAAGATAATATCTTTTGCTGGAAAGGTTATTGCCTTTATAGAAAATAATTTTAAAATTCGTTTACTACCAAAAGAAAAAAAACAATTGGATAAACAAATTTAATCTCATCCATTATAAAACATACAAATAACCTTGAAGAGGAAACTTTTTAAATGAGTAAAAAACGTTTAGATATTCTGTTAGTAGATAGAGAATTAATCGAAACAAGAGAAAAAGCAAAACGAGTAATAATGGCTGGGCTTGTTTTCTCAGAGCAGCATCGGTTAGACAAGCCTGGAATGAAGGTTAATGAGGATATTCCTATAACAGTTAAAGGAAAATTAATTCCATACGTGGGCCGCGGTGGGTTGAAGCTTGAAAAAGCATTAACTTATTTTGCAATTCCTCTTAAAGACAGAATAATGATTGATGTCGGATCATCAACAGGCGGCTTTACGGATTGTGCATTGCAAAATGGTGCACAACTTAGTTATGCAATTGATGTAGGGTATAATCAACTGGATTGGAAATTAAGAAATGACAATCGTGTGGTTGTAATGGAAAGGACCAACTTTCGGTATGTTACTCCTGACATGATAAGTTATGGCAAACCTGATTTTGCCACAATAGATGTATCCTTTATTTCTTTAACCATAATTTTACCTGTTCTAAGCCAGTTGTTAAAAAACGATAGTGATATAGTTGCATTAATAAAGCCACAATTTGAAGCTGGAAAAGATCAAGTCGGGAGAAAAGGAATTGTTCGTGATAAAAGCATTCACTTAACTGTATTAAGGAAAATAACGGACTTTGCTGAAAAAGAAGGTTACCAATTGCGTGATCTTACTTATTCACCTATAACAGGTGGCGAAGGCAATATAGAATTTTTAGCTCACTGGGGCTGGAAAAGCGATAAAGAAGGATTTAGACCAACAGATGTCGAATTAGAAACAATAATAGACAATGCCCATCATGATTTAACAGTAAATAAGAAAAATTATTAGTAGTAGATGGAGGCTTTCCATGAGTAAAATCCAACGTCATATTAAAATTCGCGAATTAATTACGGATAGTGAAATAGAAACGCAGGACGATCTTGTTGATCGGCTGAAATCACTTGGATACAATGTGACTCAAGCAACAGTTTCACGTGACATTAAAGAGCTTCATCTTGTAAAGGTTCCATCAGTAAATGGTGATTACAAGTACAGTCTGCCAGCTGACCAACGTTTTAATCCATTAGATAAATTGAAGCGCTTAATAACAGATGCTTTTGTTAAAATTGAGCATGCTAGTCATTTTATAGTCTTAAGAACTCTTCCTGGAAATGCTCATGCAATTGGTGTTTTAATCGATAATTTGGAATGGGAAGAGATTATGGGAACCATTTGTGGTGATGATACCTGTTTAATTATTTGCAGGACCGAGCAGGATTCAGATACGATTAAGAATCGTTTTATAAGTATGCTTTAGTTATGGGGGGACATATGTGTTAACAGAACTGTCTATACAGGACTTTGCTATTATTGATAAACTTTCTATTACTTTTAATGATGGTTTAACTGTTTTAACTGGGGAAACAGGTGCAGGGAAATCAATTATTATTGATGCTGTACAATTACTTGCTGGTGGTCGAGGATCAGTTGAATATGTTCGACATGGGACAAGTAAGGCCGAGATTGAGGGGTTGTTTACACTTGCCTCAAAAGATCATAAAATATTTACTACTGGAAAATATTATGGTATTGATATCCAAGATCAAATGGTTGTACTACATAGAACCATTACAGCAAGTGGAAAAAGTATTTGCCGTGTAAACGGAAAATTAGTAACACTGGCAATACTAAAAGAATTTGGAAAGAATCTAATTGATGTACATAGTCAGCACGAAACGCAATCCTTAATGAATTCAGAAAATCATATTGATTTACTGGACTTATTTGATGAAAAGAAAATTACTAAGTCCAAAAATGAGTACGCTAAATTATATAATAAGCTTCTGTCCTTGAAAAAACGTTATAAAGAATTAAGCGAAAATGAACAGGAAATGACACACCGCCTGGACTTACTGCAATTCCAAATAAATGAACTAGAACAAGCTGAGTTAGTTCCAAATGAGGATGTTGAGTTAAGTGAAGAACGTAATCAATTAGCAAATTTTGAGCGAATTTACACAGGGTTACAGGATGCATATAATGCTCTTTATGGTGAACAAAAAGGTATAGAGTGGTTAAATAAAGCAAACCAGGCACTTCAGGATAATCAGGATTACGATTCGTTTATTGCGGAAAAAGCTGAGGAAATGTCAAATCATTACTTTTTAGTTGAAGAATTAATGTATGACTTGCGTAACTATACTGACACATTACAATACGACCCAGAGCGATTAAACGAAATTGAATCAAGGTTAAATGAGATTAATCGCTTAAAGAAAAAATATGGGACATCTGTAGATGAAATATTGGAGTATATGGGTAAAATAGAAGAAGAAATTGAACAGATAACTAATAAAGATTCGCATTTATCCAAACTAGCAGAGCAAATTAATGAAATAAGTCAAGACGCATACCTGGAAGCAAAACAATTACATGATTTGCGAAAAAAAGCATCGAATTCACTGAAAAAAGACATTCAAAAAGAATTAAAAGGTCTTTATTTAGAGAAGGCTTCTTTTTCAGTTGCATTTAATACGAAAGAAAATCCAGAGCAGGAAAACTTTAAAGAAGATGTTAAGTTACATAAAAATGGTTTTGATTACATTCATTTTCTAATTTCAACTAATCCCGGTGAACCACTAAAAGAATTAAATAGAACTGCTTCAGGTGGTGAATTATCTCGGATTATGCTCGCATTAAAAAAGATATTTGCACAGCATCAAGGTGTCACTAGTGTTATTTTTGATGAGGTTGACACAGGTGTAAGTGGTCGAGTTGCCCAGGCTATAGCTGAAAAAATTTATCAAATATCAAATCAGTCACAGGTGTTATGCATTAGTCATTTGCCACAAGTTGCAGCAATGTCAGATACACATAAGCTTATTAAAAAAACGGAAAAAAATAGACGAACATTTACTGAGGTAGTAGAGCTGTCTGTGAATGAGAAGACTGATGAACTGGGAAGAATGATAACGGGAACAAAATTAACAGAAACCGCTAAGAAACACGCTACTGAATTACTTGAACTTGCGTCAGGCTATAAAAATAAAATTTAATGGATAAACTAGAAACAAAAGCCAGATGCTATACTATCTGGCTTTTTATTTACAATTATATAAGGAATAATAAGAAAAAAGAATATGATCCTTTGTGGAAACACCTATTATTTAATATACACCTTTCCCCAATTTACTTAAAAGGAAATGTTACACATCTTTTCTTATTTTTCACCAGTTTAAAACACATAAAGTTAGGTCAAATTAGAAGTACAGAGATGAATAATTATTGGTATGGGTTAGGATACGAGGAGAGTGAATTGGGTGAAGCACACAAATAATAATAGTCGATTATGGATAGGTGTCCTGCTGCTAATAGCAGTTTTGGCGGTACCGTTTATAACACCAATTAAAGATTACCTTGCCATTCCTAATCAGGTTGTAACGTTTGATAACCAATCTTCATCTATAGATGTTCCAGTACTTGGTAATAATGTAGATGTCGATTCCTCAGGTAATAGTAGTCACACTATTGATTCCTCGAAATTTTATGCACAAAATCCCGGAAATAGTCAGCTTATTTACGAAGTCGCTGGACTCCCGATAAAAAAAGTGGATGTTTCAGTACTTGAGGATATCCGTGTAGTTCCAGGTGGACAATCAATCGGTGTACAACTTCATACTTTGGGAGTACTTGTAGTTGGTCATCACCAAATTAAAGGTGAAAATGGGATGTTATCACCAGGGGAGGATGCAGATATCCAAGTTGGTGACGTTATCTTGAAAATAAATGGCAACGAGATCAAAAAAATGCAGGATGTAAAGCCTTTTGTAGAAAAGGCAGGAAAACAAGATAAAAAACTGACGCTAACAATTAAACGGGGCAAGGAAACAATTGAAACAACTTTAGATCCTGTTAAGGATAGTAAGGAAAAGGAATATCGCATAGGGCTTTATATAAGAGACTCAGCAGCAGGGATTGGAACGATGACATTTTATGACCCCAAGTCCAAAAAATACGGAGCGCTTGGTCATGTGATTTCCGATATGGATACACAAAAGCCTATCGAAATTCATAACGGCACCATTGTACAATCAAATGTAACTTCAATTGAAAAAGGGAATAATGGAACACCTGGTGAAAAACAAGCGAAATTTTCAATAAAGGACAATAAAATTGGAAGCATCACAAAGAACAGTCCATATGGTATCTTTGGTGAACTAAACAGTCCGATTAAAAATGGTAAATATGATAAACCAATGCCAATCGCACTATCACATCAGGTTAAAGAAGGTCCAGCCAAAATCCTGACAGTCGTCGAAGGTGAAGAAGTTGAAGAATTTGAAGTTGAAATTGTAAGCAGTGTGCCACAAAATTTCCCGGCAACTAAAGGAATGATAATTCAAATTACCGACCCTGAACTATTAAAGAAAACTGGTGGTATTGTTCAGGGAATGAGCGGGAGTCCCATAATTCAAGATGGAAAAATAATTGGTGCTGTGACACATGTATTTGTTAACGATCCAACGAGTGGTTATGGAGTACATCTCGAGTGGATGCTTCAAGAAGCAGGAATAAAAATTAAAGATGAAAAAGATAAAGCAAGCTAATAAAAGACTTGTTATAGGAATTTAACCTATAACAAGTCTTTTTTGTGGTATACTTAAAATATATTTTTCGACAAAACCATAACTTTCATGTCATGTTTTATCGAATTATATCGATAAGAATAGAAAATAAGCGAAAATTAAAGTTAATGCAAAAAAAACCAAAGTTTTTTGATGAAAAAAAGGATATTTGGAACTTATGTCGAATATGTTACTTGGATAAAGTTTAAAATACATAAAAGGAGGAAGTTTTAAGTGGAAAAAATTTCAGTTTGTTTAGTTGATGATAACAGAGAGCTTGTGCAGTTAATGGAGGAGTATTTTGAGGATCAGCAGGATATTGAAGTAATTGGAGTTGCACACAATGGAAGAGAATGTCTGGAAATGCTGGAGGAAATGCAGCCAGATGTTTTAGTTCTAGATATTATCATGCCTCATGTAGATGGTTTAGGTGTGTTAAATACTCTCCGCGGTACAGAAAGAAAAAAGTATCCTAATGTAATTATGCTTACTGCTTTTGGGCAGGAAGAGGTAATGAAAAAAGCAGTCGATTTAGGAGCATCATATTTTATTTTGAAACCATTTGATTTGGATAATCTTTCTGACCAAATTCGCCAAGTACAAGGTAATGTTACCTTACAATCCAGTCCTAAAAAAGCAAATAATAAAGAGCGTAAGAAAAAGGATCTGGAAGCAAATATAACAAATATTATTCATGAAATAGGTGTTCCAGCACATATTAAAGGCTATATGTATTTGAGGGAAGCAATTACGATGGTTTACAATGATATAGAACTTTTAGGATCCATTACAAAAGTTCTTTATCCGGATATTGCAAAGAAATTCAACACTACAGCTTCACGTGTAGAGCGTGCTATCCGTCATGCAATTGAAGTGGCGTGGAGTCGTGGAAATATTGATTCTATATCGGCCTTATTCGGTTATACCGTAAGTATTTCAAAAGCAAAACCTACGAATTCAGAATTTATTGCCATGGTAGCTGATCGACTACGATTGGAGCATAAAGCAAGCTAAATAAAAAACTGTATGTGGAATTCACATACAGTTTTTCTCTTTTATTTTTGATGCAGTGGATAACCGAAATTCCGAATCAGCGATGTCCTTCTCCGGCGTGCAGGATGTACTAGTGCTTCTAAAATTTCTTGGCTTATTGCCAAGTATTGTTTATATCTTCTTACTGCCAAAAAAGGCATTGTATAAAGACTGTATTGCACGATCTAACCCTTCAGACTGAATACCAAACATAATTGATACCTCAGATGATCCTTGGTTGATCATTTCAATATTAACATGCGCATCCGTAAGTGCGGTTGTTGCCTTCTGTGCTATACCCAGTGTACTTACAATACCCTCACCTACAATCATTATCATAGCGAGGTCACGATGAAACGTAATTTTGTCAGGATGTAGCTCATCCTTAATTTTATTTACTATTATTTCCTCTTTCGCAGCTGAAAGTTGGCTATTTCTAATTATTACTGACATTTCATCAATTCCTGATGGAGCATGTTCGAACGAGATATTTTCTCTCTCTAGGATTTGCAAAAGTTTTCGACCGAATCCAACTTCACGGTTCATTAAATATTTACTCACATATAAACTCGAAAACCCTTTTGAACTTGCAATTCCAACCACACATTTACTGCTCCTGTTCTTTTCAGAGACAATCATTGTTCCTGGAGCATCCGGGTTATTCGTATTCTTAATGCATACTGGTATTTTTTGTTGAAATGCAGGAATTAGTGCTTCATCGTGAAATACAGAAAAACCAGCATATGATAATTCACGCATTTCCTTGTAAGTTAAAGTAGTGATTTCTTTCGGATTTGATACAATACTCGGATTTACAGTGTAGACTGAATCGACATCGGTAAAGTTTTCATATAGTTCCGCTTTAATACCAGCTGCAACAATTGATCCGGTAATATCTGATCCACCCCTGGAAAAGGTCATCAGTTTTCCTTCAATTGTAAACCCAAAGAATCCTGGAATAACTGCTATTTCATCATATTGGCGTAATTTGTAGAGCTCTGAAAAGCTTTCTGGTAGTATTTGCGCATTACCAGGCTCATTGCTAACGATAATTCCTGCATCTTTTGGGTTCAAATAACGTGCATTTAGTCCAATTGTTTTTAAGTATTCACTTACCAGTTTAGCGCTACTGTCTTCTCCGATGGATTTCAATGCATCCATTTTCATTTGGTTTGATTCATTATTGCCAATAATTGCTTGAATATTATTTCTAATGTCATCGACGAGAGTTCGGGAAATCCCAAGTTCCTCAACAATCTCTGAAAAACGATTCATTATAACGGTGAGATTGTCCATATATGGCTTGTTTTGAAAAGCTATATTTCCCAATTGAATAAGAAGATCTGTCATTTTCGTATCATCTTGGTGCCTTTTACCTGGTGCAGATACAACTACAAATTTCCTTTCAGGATCACTTTTAATAATTGCTCCAATTTTCTCAATTTGGTTTCCATTCGCTACAGAACTTCCTCCGAATTTTGCTACTTTCATTTTTTCTACCACTCCAATAAAATTTTTATTTCTATTTACTCAACTTTCGCATCTATAGAATAAGCACAAACAGCTATCTTGATAATATCAGAACGTTTTTAATTGTTGCCTTGACAACATTGATAAAAGTTTTTTGTACACATAAGATATAAACTGCGAAGTACTTTATCCTAAATTCCTTCCATTCTTTATAAATGAGTGCTAATTCAACGCTGCGGAAAGCGCAATGTATTTCCACAGCGGTGTCATAGCAGACAGCTATTTTTCCATGTTAGTTTGCAGTTTATATCAAATACGTACCGTTGATCCAAAGAAACTCAAGTAGTGAATCTTCAGCCTTTCTTATTCCTTCAAGTTTTTACGCTGCGAAAGTTGAATTTTTATATTACAAATTATCTTCTCTTTTTCTTATTCTGTTGTCTTTTTCGATCACGATGAACAATAAATCCACCGATGAAGGCTATTCCACCTGCAAATAATATAAAACCAGCTGCAAACTGAATTCCAATATTAAAAAATATTGGGTGAATATCATCAAACAATGTGTCCCGTATAAGCTTAATACCAAATGCAGAAACAAGCCCTGGGATAATTAATAATAAAACTGCAATAATACGAATCATGTTTCTTCCCCTTTATTAGTAAATCATCATTTTTTTAGTATAGCAAATATTATAAGAAATAGGAATAAATCAAAATTTGCTTAAAACTGCAGAATAAAGTATTATTAAAGTTGCAAAATATTGCAAGGTGGGATACATATGAAACGAGTTCTTATTGTTGGTGCTGGTAAAGGTGGCAGTACTTTATTAGAAATCCTATATAATACAGACCGTATGAAAATTGTTGGTGTAGTTGATAGAAACAGTACAGCACCAGGATTAAAGAAAGCACAAGAATATGGTATTCCTTCCGATTATACCTGGGAAAAATGGATTAATAAAGATATCGATATCATTATTGAGGCAACAGGTGATGAGACAGTTCTTGAAAATCTACTGGAGAAAAGAAACCGTAAGACTGTTGTTATACCTGGTACTGTCGCATACATAATATCTGAACTATTCGAAGAGAAAGAATCGTTACTGGATCGGTTAAGGATCCAGACGAATAATCAGGAGTTAATTCTCAATAACATTCGTGATGGTATGATAGTTATAAATAACCAGGAAATTGTTCAGTTCGTTAACAAAGGTGCTGAACGTATTGTCGGTATTTCAAAGGACAAATTTAAAGGTCAGGATATATCAAGTATTATTGCTGACACAAGATTACCTCATGTTCTACGCAGCAGGAGAAGAGAAGTGAATCAAAAACTTGTATTAGAAAATGACAAAAAAGTCATTACCACAAGAATTCCGATTATAAATGCTGATGATCGACTTATTGGTGCTTTTGCTGTTTTTAAGGATATTACTGAAGTAATGAATTTAGCTGAAGAAAATACCGATCTTAAAGAAATAAAAACAATGTTGGAAGCAATTATACACTCCTCTGATGAAGCGATAACGGTTGTAGATGAAAATGGAACTGGTATTATGATCAATCCTGCTTACACAAGAATCACAGGTTTAAAAGAAGCTGATATTGTGGGGAAGCCGGCAACCGCCGATATTTCTGAAGGAGAAAGTATGCATATGAAGGTTCTCAAGACACGACGTGGTGTACGGGGAGTTCGTATGAAAGTTGGCCCAGCTAAAAAAGATGTTTTAGTAAATGTTGCACCGGTTATTGTTGATGGCAAACTAAAAGGTAGTGTCGGAGTTCTGCATGACGTATCAGAAATTCAGTCACTGACAAGTGAACTTAAACGTGCCCGACAGATAATTCGTAACCTGGAAGCCAAATATACGTTTGATGACATTATAGGTCCATCATCTGAAATGAAAATAGCGCTTGAGCAAGCAAAGGTAGGAGCAAAAACACCCGCCACAGTCCTATTACGAGGAGAATCTGGCACAGGAAAAGAATTATTTGCACATGCAATTCATAATGAGAGTGATCGAAAGCATAATAAATTTATTCGAGTTAACTGTGCAGCTATTGCCGAATCTATACTGGAAAGCGAATTATTTGGGTATGAAGAAGGTGCATTTTCAGGAGCCAAACAGGGTGGTAAAAAAGGTCTGTTTGAAGAAGCTAACTTCGGTAGTGTATTTCTTGATGAAATTGGTGAACTATCTCTTCATATGCAGGCGAAATTGCTTCGGGTTTTGCAGGAACAGGAAATTGTTCGTGTAGGAGGAACAGATCCTATTACAATCGATGTTCGCATTATTACGGCAACAAACGTCAACCTGGAGAAGGCAATAATGAATAAAACATTCCGGGAAGATCTGTATTATCGTTTGAATCGGTTACCAATATACATTCCATCATTAAAAGAGAGAATAAATGACTTGCCAAGTCTCATCGAGCACCTTATTCGTAAAATTAACCAAGATTACGGCAGAAATGTTAAAACAATCAACCACGATGCAAGTGAGTATTTAAAAAATTATCATTGGCCAGGCAATGTACGAGAACTGGAGAATATGATTGGACGAGCAATGATCTATATGGATATGAACGAGGAGGTAATAAAAAAAGAACATATACCCAATTTACTTTCAACTCCTAATTCTTCCAAAGAAGAGAAAGTGAAAGATGATGGAACGGCACTTAAAACATTGCAGGATGCTGTTGACCATTATGAAAGAGAATTTATCCGAAACGTATTTAAAGAGAATAATTATAACAAAACACAAACCGCAAAAGAATTAAATGTTTCCATCCGCAACCTGTATTACAAACTTGAAAAATATAAAATTGAAAAAGATGACATGCAAAGTTTTTCATAAACGCAATGAATTGCATAAATTGATTCACTAGAATAAAGCGCTTTCAGTGAATAATATGTTGGCACGGGATTTGCATATATATTTATAGGGAGGTTGGAATGTCCTGATGGAAACATTAACAGAGCTTAAGCAACAGGCTCAACGTCAAAAAGATCAAGTTGTCTCGGTAGCTAACGCAGCAGATGAAGAGGTGTTGCTTGCTATTAAAAAGGCTGTAGATCAATTGTTATGCTCTTTTCTCTTAGTAGGCAGTAAAGCAGAGATAGAGAAAATTGCAGGAACCGTCGAATTGGATTTGACGAAAGAACAAATAACAATCATCCATGTTGACAGCAACCCTTCACTTGCTGCTGTTAAAGCAGTTCATGATAGAAAAGCCGATATTCTGATGAAGGGGAACGTTTCCACAAAAGATATGCTGAAAGCAGTCTTGAATAAAGAATACGGATTACGTACTGGTGGTGTTTTATCACATGTTGCATTGTTTGAAATTCCGAATCAGGATCGACTGTTTTTTTTAACAGATGCGGCAATGAACTTAACACCTACATTGCAGGAAAAAGAACAAATTATAAATAATGCTGTTCAAGTTGCCAGAGGTGTTAACATATCTAACCCGAATGTTGCCGTTCTTGCTGCGGTCGAAGTTGTTAACCCGGCAATGCAAGCGACGATAGATGCGGCTTTGTTAACTCAGATGCAAAAACGTAATCAAATTAAGGGTTGTACAATCGATGGACCTTTAGCATTTGATAACGCTGTATCCCGTAAAGCTGCTAATCACAAAGATATTCACTCTGACGTAGCGGGAAATGCAGATATTTTGATGGTACCTACCATTGAAGTAGGTAATGCTTTATATAAATCATTTATGTATTTTGCCGATGCAAAAGTTGCCGCTGTCATCAGCGGAGCAAAAGCACCAATTGTGTTAACATCTCGAACTGACTCTAGTGAAAGTAAATTAAATTCTTTATCTTTAGCACTAGTATCTTCAAAAACATTCTAGGAGGAACATCGAAATGGAAATATTTAAGTATATGGAAAGCTATGATTATGAACAACTTGTTTTTTGTCAGGATAAAAATTCTGGGTTAAAAGCGATTATTGCCATTCACGACACTACATTAGGACCTGCTCTTGGCGGAACAAGAATGTGGACATATGATTCAGAAGCTGATGCTATTGAAGATGCACTACGTTTAGCAAAAGGCATGACATACAAAAATGCGGCTGCTGGTCTTAATCTTGGTGGTGGAAAGACAGTAATAATTGGTGATCCAAAAAAAGATAAGAATCCAGAGTTATTCCGTGCCTTTGGCAGATATATTCAAAGTCTTAATGGACGTTATATTACTGCTGAAGATGTGGGGACTACGGTCCACGATATGGATTTAATTCATATGGAAACAAACTTTGTTACAGGGATTTCCCCAGAGTTCGGATCATCCGGTAATCCATCACCAGTAACAGCTTACGGGGTTTATAAAGGAATTAAAGCGGCCGCAATGGAAGCATATGGTAACGATTCTCTTGAGGGTAAAACAGTCGCCGTTCAAGGTGTAGGTAATGTGGCTTACACAATGTGTGAATACCTGCATGAAGAGGGTGCAAAATTAATTGTTACGGATATAAATAAAGAAGCAGTGCAGCGTGCTGTAGATGCATTTGGTGCTGAAGCTGTCGGGCCAAACGATATCTATGCTGTAGATTGTGACATTTATGCTCCATGTGCTTTGGGAGCAACAATAAATGATGAAACAATACCGCAGTTAAAAGCTAAAGTTATTGCTGGATCTGCCAACAACCAGCTTAAATCAACACAACATGGTGATATTTTACATGAAAAAGGAATTGTTTATGCACCAGACTATGTTATTAACTCTGGCGGAGTAATTAATGTTGCGGATGAGCTTAATGGCTACAATCAACATAGAGCAATGAAAAAAGTTGAAACAATATACGACAGTTTAACTCGTGTATTTGAAATCTCCAGACGCGATAATGTACCAACATATGTTGCAGCGGACCGCATGGCTGAGGAGCGAATTAAATCAGTTAGTGCATCACGAAGTCAATTTCTATTAAACGGTCATCATACTCTAAGCAGACGGTAGATATCGTCTTAGGTTACGGAGGTAAGTCGAATTGCTAAATCAACTCTTTAGAATATTAGTCATCAACCCAGGGTCAACATCAACGAAGATTGGTGTGTTTGATAATGATAATTGCATTTTTGAAAAGACAATTCGTCACGATGCTGATAATATAGCACAATTCAGTCGTGTGATAGATCAATATGATTTTCGCAGGAGAGTAATACTCGATCAGTTAGATTATGAAGGAATAAACATCTCGAAATTGAGTGCTGTATGTGGCCGAGGGGGTCTTTTGCGCCCAATTGAAGGCGGGACTTATGGGGTTAATGAAGCGATGCTGGAAGATTTAAAAATGGGCTATAACGGCGAACATGCATCAAATTTAGGTGGGATTATTGCTTACGAAATTGCTGCAGGTTTGAACATTCCTTCATTTATTGTAGATCCAGTTGTGGTCGATGAATTCAGTGAAATTGCACGGTTTTCGGGAGTTCCTGAAATTCCCAGAAAAAGTATTTTTCATGCATTAAACCAAAAAGCTGTAGCCAGACGAGCAGCTAAAGATATTGGGAAACCTTACACAGACATTAACCTTATTGTAACTCATATGGGTGGCGGTATAACAATAGGAGCTCACCAAAACGGTAAGGTGATTGATGTGAATAATGGGCTTCATGGAGACGGACCTTTTTCTCCTGAACGTGCAGGCACGGTACCAGCAGGCGATTTAGTTTCCTTATGTTTCTCAGGACAATACTACCGTGATGAAGTAATGAAAAAACTAGTAGGCCGTGGTGGGCTGATGGCATATTTACAGACAAATGATGCTGTTGAGGTAGAAAACCGCATTGAAACTGGTGATGAATATGCAGCTTCCATTTATGATGCAATGGCATATCAAATTGCTAAAGAGATTGGATCTATGAGTACTGTGCTACAGGGGACCGTTGATGCGATTGTGCTGACCGGTGGACTGGCATATGGAAAGCATTTTGTCGATATGATTTCAGAACGAGTGAAATGGATTGCTGATACAGCTACTTATCCAGGCGAAAATGAATTGCAAGCACTTAATGAAGGCACATTACGTGTACTTAGAAATGAAGAGTCAGCCAAAATCTATTCAGTAATTAAGAGATAAAGGAGTGTGTAACGAATGGCAAAAGATTATGATCTTGTCATCCTCGGAGGAGGAACAGGCGGATATGTAGCAGCAATACGCGCCTCACAACTTGGCATGCAGGTAGCTGTTGTAGAAAAAGGAGATCTTGGTGGAACATGTTTGCATCGCGGATGTATTCCATCGAAAGCGTTGTTGCGAAGTGCCGAAGTTTTTAAACAGACAAAAGAAGCAAGCGAGTATGGTATTGACACAAAAGATACGACCCTGAATTTTGTGAAAGTACAAGAACGAAAAGATAGCATTGTAAAAAATCTGCATCAAGGTGTACAAGGACTTATGAAAAAAGGGAAAATTGATGTATATGAGGGGTTTGGCCGTATTTTGGGTCCTAGTATTTTCTCGCCAATGCCTGGGACTATCTCGATTGAATATGAGAACGGTGACGAGAATACGATGATTGTACCTAAAAATGTATTAGTTGCAACAGGATCTAAGCCTAAGTCGCTTCCAGGATTAGATATTGATGGTGAGTCAGTTATGACTTCTGATGAGGCCTTACATATGGAAGAATTACCGGCATCTATCATCATAGTCGGTGGTGGCGTAATTGGTATTGAATGGGCCTCTATGTTAGCGGACTTTGGTGTCGAAGTCACTGTAGTTGAATTCCTCGATCAAATTTTACCAACTGAAGATGAGGCAATTGCAAAAGAAGTGGAAAAACTGCTTAAGAGTAAAGGTATTACATTTGTTAAAAGGGCAAAAGTGTTACCTGACACACTCCAAAAAGAACATGGCGTAACTGTAGATGCCGAAATTAATGGCAAAAAAGAAACGTTTAAAGCTGATAAGATGCTCGTTTCTGTTGGTCGTGAAGCAAACACAACCAATATCGGCTTGGAGAATACGGATATTGTTGTTGAAAAGGGAGTCATTCAAACAAATAAACATTACCAAACGAAAGAAACGCATATTTATGCTATTGGCGATGTGATTGGAGGTATGCAATTAGCGCATGTTGCATCACATGAAGGAATTGTTGCTGTGGAGCATATGGCAAATGAGAATCCATTGCCAATAAATTATGACAATATTCCAACTTGCATTTACTCCAATCCGGAGGTCGCGAGTGTTGGATTAACTGAAAAACAAGCAAAAGAAAAAGGACTGGAAGTAAAAGTTGGCAAGTTTCCTTTTAAAGCAATCGGGAAAGCATTGGTCCATGGTGAATCAGATGGATTTGTAAAAGTAATTACGGATAAAAGTAACGAGGACCTAATAGGTGTCCACATGATTGGTCCACATGTAACCGACATGATTTCAGAAGCAGGACTGGCAAAAGTACTTGATGCAGCATCATGGGAAATTGCCGATACAATTCATCCGCATCCGACACTATCTGAAGTAATGGGTGAAGCAGCGCTAGCAGTTGATGGCAAGCAAATTCACGGATAATCCGAAAAGGAGGGACTTCATATGGCTAAAACTAAAAATCGCCATGAATCATTGGGTTTAACCAATGACCAAGTTATTGACATGTATAAAACGATGCTTTTGGCTCGAAAAATTGATGAGCGTATGTGGTTATTAAATCGTGCCGGGAAAATTCCTTTTGTAATTTCCTGCCAAGGTCAGGAAGCTGCACAAGTGGGTGCTTCTTTTGCACTGAACCGGGAAGTAGATTATGTAGCACCGTATTACCGTGACATGGGAGTAGTTCTCGCTTTTGGAATGACTGCTCAAGAACTAATGCTTTCAGGATTTGCTAAAGCGGAAGATCCAAATTCCGGCGGACGTCAAATGCCAGGGCATTTTGGACAAAAGAAAAACAGAATCCTGTCCGGGTCATCACCTGTAACGACACAGCTTCCACACGCGGTAGGGGTAGCACTCGCAGCAAGAATGGAGAAGAAAGATATTGCGTCATTAGTTACTTTAGGTGAAGGTTCATCTAACCAGGGTGACTTTCATGAAGGGTTGAATTTTGCTGGTGTTCATAAGTTACCAGTTATCACGATGGTCGAAAATAATAAATATGCTATTTCGGTTCCTATGGAAAGACAAATAGCGAGTGAAAAAGTTTCCGACCGTGCTCAAGGGTATGGAATGCCTGGTTTAACAGTGGATGGTAACGACCCTCTTGCTGTGTATGAAGCTGTCCATGAAGCGAGGGAACGTGCCTCTAGAGGCGAGGGTCCAACATTAATTGAAGCAGTATCATACCGATTAACTGCACACTCAAGTGATGATGATGATAGTCAGTACCGCGAGAGTGAAGAAGTAGAAGAGGCTAAGAAAAAAGATTCAATTTTTACATTTGCTGCTTATTTAAAAGAGGCAGGTATTCTTACAGAAGAATTGGAAAAAGAAATTAATGCAGAACTCGTTGAAATAGTAAATGAAGCGACAGACTATGCGGAAAATGCAGCATATGCAGAAGCTGAATCAGCATTAAACTATGTATATGAAGAGTAGGGAGGGAAAATTAAAATGCCAGTAATGTCATATATTCAAGCAGTAACAGCTGCACTAACTGAAGAAATGAGACGCGATGAGAAAGTTTTTATTTTAGGGGAAGATGTGGGTAAGAAAGGTGGTGTATTTGGTGCCACCAAGGGACTATATGATGAATTTGGTGATTACCGTGTTCTGGATACTCCACTAGCGGAGTCTGCAATTGCGGGTGTAGGCATTGGTGCTTCGATGTATGGAATGCGTCCGGTTGCTGAAATGCAGTTTGCCGATTTCATTATGCCTGCAGTAAACCAAATTATCTCAGAGGCAGCAAAAATGCGTTACCGTTCAAATAATGATTGGAATGTACCGATGACGATTCGTGCTCCTTACGGTGGTGGCGTTCATGGTGCATTATATCATTCACAATCAGTGGAAGCTGTGTTTGCTAATCAGCCAGGGTTAAAAATTGTAATGCCATCCACTCCGTATGATGTAAAAGGTTTATTAAAAGCTGCCATTCGAGACAATGATCCAGTCCTGTTTTTTGAACATAAACGTGCATACCGTTTACTTAAAGGGGAAGTTCCTGAAGACGATTATGTATTGCCGATAGGTAAAGCTGATGTAAAAAGAGAAGGTACTGACGTTACAGTAATCACCTATGGCCTATCTGTACATTTTGCCCTTCAAGCTGCAGAAAAGCTGGAAGAAGAAGGTATTGACGCACATATCCTTGATCTCAGAACTGTCTATCCACTAGATAAAGAAGCAATTATTGAAGCGGCTACAAAAACCGGAAAAGTGTTGCTTGTCACAGAAGATAATAAAGAAGGAAGTATCATCGGTGAAGTAGCAGCTATTATCGCGGAGAATTGTCTATTTGACCTGGATGCACCTGTACAGCGTTTGGCTGGGCCGGATGTACCTTCAATGCCATACGCACCAACAATGGAGAAGTATTTTATGATTAACCCTGATAAAGTTGAAAAAGCAATACGTGAATTAGCAGAATTTTAAAATCAAAAAAAAGCTCTTCATAATACTATTATAAACGGATTAAAGGAGGGACCTATTATGGCTTCTGAAAAAATCAATATGCCGCAGCTTGGCGAAAGTGTAACAGAAGGAACAATAAGTACATGGCTTGTTGGTGTCGGCGATAAGGTGAACAAATATGACCCTATTGCAGAAGTTATGACGGATAAAGTAAACGCTGAAGTTCCATCATCTTTTACAGGTACGATTAAAGAACTCGTAGCACAAGAGGGAGATACCATTGAGGTAGGCGAATTGATGTGTTATATCGAAACAGAAGGCGGTTCATCTTCTGCTACAGGTTCAGAATCTAAGTCAAGCGATGAAAAACAAGATATGACTAAGGAAGAAGAGCCATCTGAAGATCAGTCAATGAAAAAACGGTATTCACCAGCTGTGTTACGAATGGCACAGGAAAATGATGTTGACCTAAACCAAGTTAATGGATCTGGCCGGGGCGGAAGAATTACGAGAAAAGATATTGAGAAAGTCATTTCATCTGGAGAAGTTCCGAAAGCAGATGATTCGAAAACTGATTCAAAAGCTGCTCCAGTACAAAAATCAGAACCAAGCCAACAAAAATCTGCTCCAGCTCCGCAGCCAACGACACAAGAAGGTGACATTGAAATTCCTGTTACTGGTGTACGAAAGGCTATTGCACAAAACATGGTTAAATCCACACAGGAAATTCCGCACGCATGGATGACTGTTGAAGCAGATGTTACTGAACTCGTTAAGTATAGAGGCAAAGTTAAAGATGAATTCAAGCAAAAAGAGGGTTACAGCCTTACATTCTTTGCGTTTTTCGTAAAAGCAGTTGCTCAGGCACTGAAAGAATATCCTCAGCTGAATAGTACGTGGGCTGAAGATAAGATCATCCAGCGTAAGGATATTAATTTATCAATTGCCGTCGCGAAGGATCAGGAACTTTTTGTGCCTGTCATTAAAAATGCAGATGAGAAAAGTATTAAAGGCATTGCAAAGGACATTTATGAGCTTGCAATGAAAGCACGATCCGGAAAATTGACATCAGATGATATGAAGGGCGGGACATTCACGGTTAACAACACTGGATCATTTGGATCAATTCATTCCATGGGTGTTATTAATCACCCACAGGCAGCAATTCTACAAATTGAATCAATTGTTAAACGACCTGTTATTATTAATGATATGTTTGCTGCCCGTGATATGGTGAATCTGTCATTATCTCTTGACCATCGAATATTAGATGGGCTTGTTTGTGGACAATTCTTAGCCAGAGTAAAAGAAATATTGGAAAATACCAATAAAGAGACAACAAATATATATTAGCAAGTTATTTGAATTGAAATCTGACAATAAAGTTGATAAGCTGATTATAGTTAAACTATAATTACTCTTAAAAGGGGATGAATGTTCAAATGGATTTTAACTTATTCATGAACGACGTTGTAGATGCAGCGCGTAAAGACATAAAAGAAGCAGGATATGAGGAGTTACACACTCCTGAATCGGTTGATGAAGTAATGAAACGTCAGGGGTCTACATTAGTAATGGTGAATTCAACTTGTGGATGTGCTGGAGGTGTAGCTCGTCCTGCAGCAGCAAATGCGATTCATTATGATAAGCGGCCAGAACATTTAGTTACTGTTTTTGCTGGACAAGATCGTGAAGCTACCGAAAAAGCCAGAGAGTATTTTGAGGGGTATCCACCATCATCACCATCATTTGCTTTATTGAAAGATGGCAAAATAGTTACGATGCTTGAACGCCATGATATTGAAGGCTATAGTGCAGTAGACGTTATAGGCAAGCTTCAACATGTTTTTGATGAGCATTGTGAGGAAATATAGAATAAAACTAGTTTTACTAGTTATGGTGAGGCTGTCTCAAGGTTAAAGGGTCAGCCTCATTTTATTAGCAGAGATGGAAGTACTTATCGGATCTAGTGGATAGTGCAACTAAGGCTAGACGATAAGCTAAGTTTTTCTAAACATATTAATAATAGTGCTCATTGGTAGCAGGGGAGATTTTAACGTGTGAATTGGCTCTCGAACAATCAAGACAGCAATCGGTACGCCTATTGCTATTTCGATTGCCCAATTATTGGGTCTGACAAATTTTGTTTCAGCTGGTATATTAACCATATTATGTATTCAGCCATCCAGGAAAAGATCTGTATTAAGTGCATGGCACCGGTTTTTAGCATGTGTGACAGCTAGTGTTTTTGCTATTATATTTTTTGAATTGATGGGTTATAACCCAATTGTTGTTGGTGTAATGCTTGCCTGCTTTATACCAGTAACTGTTTTACTTAAGGTAACACCAGGAATTGCAACTAGTTCAGTTATTATTCTGAATTTATATAGCTCGGGAGGTATATCTTTATCTTTTTTAACAGATCAATTCCTATTAATAATTGTTGGTATTGGCACAGGGCTGCTTGTAAATTTATATATGCCTAGCCTGGAGAAAAACCTCAATCAAAAACAGGAAGAACTGGAAAATAAATTTCAAGCTATTTTGTTCGAAATTGCCTTATACATAAGGGGTCGAAATGATAAGTGGGATGGGGAAGAGCTTACAACTTGTGAAAATTTATTACAGGAAGCTGAGACTTTGGTATCCTTGGATAAGGAGAATCATTTATTACGCAGTAAGCACCCATATCACGATTATTTCACCATGCGCAGGAAACAGTTTGATTTGCTACAAAAAATGCTTCCGTTAGTTAGCAGACTACCTAATACGGATTCTATCTCGATACAAATAGCAGACTTTTTTGAAAAGCTATCCAATGCTGTGCACCCGGGTAATACTGCTATCCTTTATTTAGATGAGTTAGAAAGATTACGTGAGACTTTTAATGCAGAGGATCTTCCCGAAACAAGAGAAGAATTTGAGACACGAGCAAATCTTTTTCGTCTGCTTCATGAAATAGAAGATTATTTAATACTTAAGAAAAAGTTTAAAGCAAGTGATGTTTCAGAAAAAGGGAAAAGAACAAAAGCGAAAGCGCCTGTATAGCGCCATGGACTGTACTCAGCGCTGCACGAAGGCCGACGTTACCGTACAAAGCGGCGGTCTTAGTCGATTCCTTTCCCCTGAGATAAGGATAAACGAAAAGCGTATGCTGCTCCACAGTAGGTAGTTTGTTGGTGCCACAGGATGTGGTGGTATTAGTCGAGCATCCTCACAATAAAAAAGACTGGAACTAATTAGTCCAGTCTTGCAGATTTTTATTATAAGAACATTACTAGTCCAGTTGTTAGTGAAGATAAAACCATCGCAATAATCATTATATATATTACAATTTTCATATTACGTTCACGCTTTGACCTTTTTCTTGGTGCTTGTGTATGATTTTTAGCCAATCTTAATCCTCCTTCAATTCCATTTCCTAATTGTATTTTATCGTTATTTATGGAATTGGACAAGTGCAATACTATATTATATGTTAAATTATTTAAAATTGGGGGCCATTATAATATGAATGATGAAAATTTCCAATCTTCACAGGAAAGCTGGAAAAAGTCAGTTGATAAGACGTTAGAACGATTTCCAGAAAGAAAAGATACATTTAAAACATCTTCTGATATCGAAGTCGAACGATTATATTTTCCAGAAGATGATAATGAATATGAAAATAAGTTAGGTTATCCAGGAGCATATCCCTTTACAAGAGGTATTCAGCCTACAATGTATCGCAGCAGGTTTTGGACCATGCGACAATATGCAGGGTTTGGGTCAGCTGAGGAGACTAATAAACGATTTCGTTATTTATTGGATCAAGGACAAACCGGGCTTTCAGTAGCTTTCGATTTGCCTACGCAAATAGGATATGATTCTGATGATGTAATGGCAGAAGGTGAAGTTGGAAAAGTTGGTGTGGCGATTGATTCATTACAGGACATGGAAAGGTTGCTTGATCAGATACCGCTTGATAAGGTAAGTACATCAATGACAATTAATGCACCTGCATCTGTTTTACTTTGTATGTATATTGCAGTCGGGGAAAAGCAAGGTGTTCCATTGGAGAAACTAACTGGAACGATTCAAAATGATATCCTGAAAGAGTATATTGCCCGGGGGACGTATATTTTTCCACCAAAACCGTCGATGCGCCTAATCACCAACATTTTTGAATACTGTCAGCAAAACGTTCCGAAGTTCAATACCATTAGCATTTCCGGATATCATATTCGTGAGGCAGGTTCTACAGCTGTACAGGAAGCCGCGTTCACTATTGCAGACGGAATGGCATATGTTGATGCTGCATTAGAATCTGGTCTTGACATTGACGCGTTCGCACCAAGACTTGCTTTTTTCTTTAATGCCCATAACAATTTCTTTGAAGAAGCTGCAAAGTTTCGTGCAGCTCGGAGAATTTGGGCTAAAATCATGAAGGAGCATTACCAGGCCAAGGATCCGAAAAGCTGGAAGATGCGTTTTCATACACAAACCGGTGGTTCAACTCTTACAGCCCAGCAGCCAGATAATAATATTGTCCGTGTAACAATGCAAGCGCTTGCTGCTGTACTTGGAGGTACACAAAGCCTGCACACAAATTCCCGGGATGAAGCATTATCATTGCCTACTGAAGAATCTGCCCGTATCGCTCTTCGTACACAGCAAATAATTGCAAACGAAAGTGGTGTAGCAGACACCGTTGATCCGCTTGCTGGTTCCTATTATGTTGAGGAACTTACCGACCAAATCGAGAAGGATGTGGAATCCTACTTGGATCGTATCCGTGATATAGGTGGGGCTGTTCAGGCTGTTGAGGAAGGATTCATGCAACGTGAAATCCAGCAGAAAGCATACGAAACACAGAAGAATATTGAAAAAGAAAAAGAAGTTATTGTTGGTTTAAATAAATATAAGCTGGATGAAGAAGTAAATCCGGATTTACTTAAAGTAGATGAAGCATTAGAACAAGCACAAATACAATCTATGAATACTGTTCGTCAGGAACGTGATCAGGATGCCGTAGATGAATCATTAGAAGTGATAAGGAAAAAGGCAAAAGACAACAATGCCAATTTGATTCCATTTATTTTAGAGGCAGTCAAGGTATATGCAACAATTGGAGAAATATGCAATGTATTACGTGATGAGTTTGGAGAATATACAGGAATTTAAGAGGGGGAGAGCCAGATGGGAAAAATACGTGTTTTAATTGCAAAGCCTGGGCTTGATGGTCATGACCGCGGCGCATTAGTTATCGCCCAAGCATTACGTGATCATGGCATGGAGGTTATTTATACAGGACTGCGACAGTCACCGGTACAGATAGCACAGGCAGCAATTCAGGAAGATGTGGATGTTATCGGCTTATCATCTTTATCAGGTGCGCATAAAACGTTGTTTCCAAAAGTTATGGAAGCACTAAGAGAACGTAATGCGAGTGATATACCAGTTGTTGGAGGCGGAGTTATTCCGGCAGAGGACATTCCGTATCTGCTTGAACAAGGGGTGAATAAGATTTTTACTAGTGGTTCTTCAACCGAAGTACTTGCAGACTATATCCAGCAGCTTATCGACCCGGAATCAGCTTTTATAACTCCTCCTAAAAAAATCGCTCATATCGGAATCGCTGTAAATAAGATTGACGATGTACTCTCGTTTTATACAGAAATGCTTGGCCTTGGGCTTGAGAGTGTAGAATCTGTTGAATCTGAAGGTGTTAAGGTAGCATTTTTGAAGATTGGAGAATCCCGTATTGAACTGCTGGAGCCGCTAAAAGAATCATCTCCAATAAAACAATTCCTCACTAAAAAAGGGGAGGGTGTCCATCATATTGCATTGGAAGTAGATAATATCGATGAAAGACTTAATTCCTTTAAATCGAAGGGGATACCACTGATTAACAATGAAGCTAAGCAAGGCGCACACGATAGCCAAATAGCTTTTATTCATCCAAAAGCAGCAAATGGGGTACTTTTTGAAATGTGTCAGCATCCAGAAGGAAGTGAGAAATAATGGATATTTTTGATAAAATTAGTGAACTGTACGACAAGCGACGGCAGGTTGAACTTGGCGGTGGTGATGAACGAATTGACAAACAGCATGACAAAGGGAAACTCACCGCAAGAGAACGAATTGATTATTTACTTGATAAGGGATCATTTGTCGAGCTGAATCCATTTATGGAACATCGGGAAACTGATTTTGGCATGAACAATTCCACCGCAAATGGGGAAGGTGTTGTAACGGGCTATGGAAAAATAGCTGGACGAGCTATCTATTTATTTGCACAGGATTTCACTGTATATGGTGGAGCTTTGGGAGAAATGCACGGCAAGAAAATTGCAGCTGTAATGGATCTTGCTGCTAAAAACGGTGTTCCCTTTATCGGGTTAAACGATTCAGGTGGCGCTCGTATTCAAGAAGGCGTATCATCACTTGATGGTTATGGTCAGGTCTTTTACCGAAATTCCATTTATTCAGGTGTTATACCACAAATTTCAGTTATATTGGGGCCAAGTGCGGGAGGTGCAGTTTATTCACCCGCTATAACAGACTTTGTCATAATGGTAGAAAAAACCTCACAAATGTTTATAACAGGCCCTAAGGTAATTGGAACGGTTACAGGTGAGCAGATCTCGTCAGAAGAACTTGGAGGGGCCCATGTACATAATTCAAAGAGTGGAAATGCACATATAAAAGCGGAAAGTGAAGAACAGGCGCTAGATGCTGTGAAAGATTTGGTAACCTATTTACCTGCTAATAATAAGGAAAAACCCCCATTAGCTGAGACTGAATTGGACGATGAAACACGCCCTGATTTAACCGATATTGTGCCATTTAATTCCACACGGCCATATGATGTGAAGCGTGTAATTGAGCAGGTTGTTGATCCAGATAGCTTTTACGAAATCCATAAAGATTTTGCTAAAAATATTGTTGTAGGATTCGCACGTGTTAATGGGCAAACAGTTGGACTTGTATGCAATCAGCCAAAATATTTAGCGGGTGGCTTAGATATTGATTCAAGTGATAAAGCAGCAAGATTTATTCGATTCTGTGATTCATTTAATATTGCTTTAATTACGTTTGAGGATGTAACAGGATTTTTCCCGGGTGTAAAACAAGAACATGGCGGTATAATTAGGCATGGCGCAAAAATTCTATATGCATATTCAGAAGCAACCGTTCCAAAAATTACAGTTATTACACGTAAAGCTTTTGGTGGTGCTTATGTTGCGTTGAACAGTAAATCAATTGGAGCAGATTTAGTTTATGCTTGGCCAAATGCTGAAATAGCAGTTATGGGACCAGAAGGTGCTGCCAATATTATATTCGCAAAGGAGATAGCTGATAGCGAGAACCCAGAAGAAACTCGTCAGGAAAAAATTCATACATACCGTGAGAAATTTGCTAATCCTTATGTTGCTGCGGGACTTGGTATGATTGACGATGTTATTGACCCAAGAGAAACTAGAGTGAAATTAATTCAAGCATTAGAGATGCTTTATAACAAGCAGGAAGAACGCCCGAAGAAAAAGCATGGGAATATCCCGCTGTAATAAATTTAGGAGGAACATTTTATGACATCCATCAATAAAGATAGAGTGATCAATCAATTTTTGGAACTTGTTCAAATTGATTCCGAGACAAAAAATGAAACAGAAATTGCTGAAGTACTTACAAGACTGTTTACTGACTTAGGTTTAGATGTAGTAGAAGATGATAGTAAAAATGAAACTGGTCATGGGGCAGGTAACCTGATTTGTACGCTAAACGGTAATAAAGAAGATATAGACCCAATTTACTTCACCTCCCATATGGACACTGTGGTTCCTGGTAATGGAATCAAACCATCAATTGAAGAAGGTTATATTAAATCTGATGGTACAACCATTTTGGGTGCTGATGATAAAGCCGGGTTAGCCGCAATCCTGGAAACCATTCGGACACTAAATGAAAATAATATCAAACATGGTGACGTTCAGTTCGTCATAACAGTAGGCGAAGAATCTGGTCTTGTCGGCGCTAAAGCTTTAGATGGATCGCTTCTAAATGCAAAGTATGGTTATGCAATAGACAGCAATGGTAAAGTAGGTGATATTATTGTTGCAGCACCAACCCAAGCTAAATTATTCACTGTAATGAAAGGCAAAACTGCACACGCTGGAGTTGCCCCGGAAAAAGGCGTTTCAGCAATAACGTTGGCAGCCAAGGCTATTTCCAAAATGCCTCTTGGTCGGATTGACGATGATACTACTGCGAATATTGGGCGCTTTGAAGGTGGAAAGCAAACGAATATTGTTTGTGATCATGTTGAAATCCTGGCTGAAGCAAGATCACTAATTCCTGCGAAAATGGAAAAACAGGTTGCAAAAATGAAAAATGCATTTGAGAATACAGCTGAAGAATATGGCGGAAGTGCTGATGTTGAAGTGAAAATTATGTATCCAGGTTTTAAGCATAAAGCAGGTGATGAAGTTGTTGAAGTTGCCAGAAGTGCAGCAAAAACAATCGGTCGTGACAGCAGCCTAAAGAAAAGTGGCGGTGGAAGTGATGCAAATATAATTGCTGGACTTGGAATTCCTACTGTGAACCTGGCAGTTGGTTATGAAGAAATTCATACAACCGATGAACGTATCCCTGTAGATGAACTAGTCAAAATCACAGAACTAGTCACTGCTATCGTACAGGAAGTTTCAAACAAGTAAGTAATTAGGATGAAGACCTCTTTTAGCAAAGGAGGTCTTTTTTGGCGGTAAGAAAATATAAATCCATTCTTACTGCATAGGTGCAGCTAGCTTATCTATATTAGGGCTTAGCGATAAGCCAAGTCCTCTAATAGTATGCTATAATAGTGGTACAAACAACAGTTTTAAAAGGATGTAATATGTATGTCACAATGGTATCCCAAAAAAGGCCGTGTTATTTTTCATTTGGATATGAACTCATTTTATGCTTCCGTTGAGATGGCCTATAACCCAAAACTAAAAGGTAAGCCTTTAGCAATAGCTGGCAATCCTGAACAACGCAAGGGGATAATTGTGACAAGCAGCTATGAGGCCAGAGCCAAAGGTGTGAAGACAACAATGCAGTTATGGCAGGCTAAAAAGCTGTGTCCTGAGTTAATCGTTTTACGTCCAAATTTTGAGCGTTATCGTACAGCGTCAAAGGAAATGTTTAAAATACTTGCTGAAATAACACCATTTGTCCAGCCGGTTTCAATTGACGAAGGTTATATGGATATAACCGAGAGTGAACATCATGGGACTCCTATTGAGATTGCTCAGAACTTACAGCATAAGATTCATCATGAGCTAGATCTTCCATGTAGTATTGGAATTGCACCAAATAAATTTTTAGCAAAGATGGCATCTGATATGAAGAAGCCATTAGGAATTACCATTTTGCGAAAACGGGATTTATCCCATAAACTCTGGCCACTTCCAATTGAAGATATGTATGGTGTTGGTGAAAAAACTGCTGAAAAATTACGCGCAATTGAAGTCACAACAATCGGTGATCTTGCAAAAGGGGATGTTTATCAACTCAAGCGTGTGCTGGGGATAAACGGGGAGCGGTTGAATAATAGAGCGAACGGTATTGACACTCGTTCTGTTGATCCTGAAGCAATCCATGAATTTAAAAGTATAGGCAGTTCCCAAACGCTTCCGGAAGATACTACGAATGAAGCTGAAATTCGTAATCTCATGCATCAGCTGACAGATAATGTCGAACGGCGAATGAAACGAAAACAAGCAGCTGGTCGCAGTGTTCAGATTATGATTCGCTACTATGATCATAAAACAATCACTCGAAGTAAAAAACTGCAGGGTTATATTGATAAAAAGGAAGATATACTGCACATTGCCAACGAATTATTTCAAAAGCACTGGAATCTAGACCCGATCCGATTGCTTGGTATTACGGTTCAGGACGTTGACGAAAAGCAAAATATCGCCAAGCAGCTTGATCTATTTACGTATGAAGAAGAAGCAGGTAAGGAAAAATTATATGCTGTTATTGATGAGTTATCCCAAAAATATGGAAAAAATCCATTTAAACAGTTGCAGAATGAAGTTAAGGATGAACAACCACGCACAAGCTTTCAAAAAGATTTTCTGGATGACTTTAAGCGATAATATCCTAGGCCATGTTTTCTTAATATTAATAATATGGATTCTGTTTTCTGTTAATTTATTATTTAAGTAACTAAAACTTTCGCATCTATAGAATAAGCTCAAATGGCTATCATTGTTAAACTCAGTACGTTTTTTATTGTTGACTTGGCAGTTAAGAAAGTATTAAATCCTTTCTTACTGCATAAGTGCAGCTAAGGCACTCGCCATTAAGGCTTGGCGAATGCCGAGTTTTCTAAACAACATTGATATAAGTTTTTTGTATACCTAATATATATGATGTGACACAATATGAAAAATAATTTATGTGCGATGACACCGCTCCGGAAATACACTTCGCTTTCCGTGGGCGGCTGATGAACCTTCTTGCTCCTACGTCGCTGCGCAGTCTCATCTAGGCCTCAGCTCCCACAGGAGTCTCCGTGTATTTCCTTCGCTGTTGACTGGAGTTAAAATCGCCATAATAATAATTGTGTGACACATACACTAGTCCGGGTGAGCGGAGGGCGGTGACTCCAGCGGGAATAGCACGTGTCCGAAGGCCCCGCAGAGTGGTTTTCTCGAGGAGACTGAGGCCGTGCCCGCGGAAAGCATCCGCCCGTAGCAATCCCGGACGGAGGGGCATAGAGGTTATTCCAGCAGTTAAATCGCATTTTATATCAAATACGTACAGTTGATCCAAAGTCAACTCAAGTAGTGTATCTTCAATTTTCCTTACTCCTTCAAGGTTTATGCATTCATTTTAAGCTGCGAAAGTTGAGTAAGTAAGTAATTGTAATGTATTGCCATTCGGAACGAGGATCTGCCACACGTTAATTTATTCATTTATTTCATAATTTTCTTCACCAGTGCATGTGCAATCTTGCTTCCAGGGTAACGTAACGGCAAATCAAACTTTGTTGTTTGTTTTAGTATGCTTTTATTATGTGTAAATGTGTCAAAGCCGTACTTGCCATGATATGCACCCATTCCACTACTGCCAACACCACCGAATGGAAGGTGTGGATTAGCTAGATGATAAAGTGTATCGTTAATACATCCGCCGCCAAAGGATACATTTTTTAGTATGCTTTGCTGTGACTTTTCTTTTTCTCCAAAATAATAGAGTGCTAGTGGTTTATCCAACTGCTTTAGTTCTGAAATGACATCATCAAGTTCGGTAAATGTTAGCATTGGCAAAAGCGGACCAAATATTTCTTCTTGCATAATCGAATGATCCCAGGTGATATTATCTAAAATAGTTGGTTCAATGGATAGCTTCTCTTCATCTACACTACCACCATACTCGATTTCACCATCAGCTAGTAATGCTTGTAATCTATTAAAATGTTCCTTGTGAACAATTCGAGTATAGTCATCGTTTTGAAGTGGTTTCTTACTGTAAAATGTCTTGATATGTTTTTTCATCGCTTTTAACAGTTTTGCTTTTACCTTTTCATGAACATACAGGTAATCTGGTGCGACACAGGTTTGACCTGCATTCGTAAATTTCCCCCATACAACCCGTTTTGCAGCAAGGTCAATGTTCGCATCTTTATCTATGATAGCAGGGCTCTTTCCGCCCAATTCCAATGTTACCGGGGTTAAATACTTACTTGCTTGTTGCATAACAATTTTACCAACAGCTGAACTACCAGTGAAAAAGATGTAATCGAATTGTTGTTCCAATAATTGCTGACTGGTTTCTTTTGCACCTTCGACAACCGTAAAAAAGGTGCGGTCAAATGTATCACCGACTATTTCGGCAAGCAATGAAGATGTGGCTTGTGTAAATTCGGATGGTTTTAACACAACTGTGTTACCTGCTGCAATTGCGCCTATGGCTGGACCAATTGCTAACTGAAGTGGATAGTTCCATGGTGCGATAACCAATGTAACTCCATAAGGTTCCTTGTAAATATAATTACTTGTCCCTTTATGGGTAATTGGTGCATCAGCCTTTTCCGGTTCCATCCATTCTTTTAGCTGTTTTATGGCAAAATCAATTTCCGAGTAGAGGAATCCAAGTTCGGTGGTTAATGTTTCGTGTTCGGATTTGTTCAAGTCATCCTTCAGCGCTCGATAAATTTCCTGTTCATAATTTTTCAGCATACGCTTTAAAGCTTTGAGCTGATTTTTACGGAAGGAATAGTCCAATGTCTTCCCATTATGAAAAAAATCCCGCTGGCTTTTAACTAGTTTTTCAATTTGTTCCATGTAAAACACTCCTTTTATCTAGCGTTTACCATGACTTTATGAAAGTCAGAGGCAAGTTCTGTGTTCGGAAAAATCTCTTGTGCCTGTTTTACCAAGTCTTCAAAATCATCTTTTTGATAGCGTGAGGATATATGCGTTAATATGAGCTTTTTAACATGAGCCTCTTTTGCAAGGGAGGCAGCTTGTTTAGTAGTCGTGTGAAAATATTGCTGTGCTAAGTCTGCTTTTGAATCGTCGAAAGTTGCCTCATGTACAAGTACATCCGAACCTTCTGCAAATGTTTTAAATTGATGTGTTGAACGTGTATCGCCAAAAACAGTTATAACACGCCCTTTTTTGTCGGGACCTAGAAAATTAGGGCGATGAATTACTTGTCCTTCTTGTGTTTTCACCACATCTTTCTCCTTTATTTGTTGATAAATAGGACCTGGCTCAATACCTAACTCTTTTAACTTGCCTACCAACAGCTCCCCTGGTTTATCTTTTTCTTCAATGCGAAATCCATAACTTGGTATCCCATGGTCCAGCTTTTTGGAGGTGACAATAACTTGTTCATTTTCAAAGACTACCCCCTCTGCTATTTCAATAAAGGAAAGCGGATAGGTTAGATGTGTCCCGCTTAACCTGAGACATGTCTCAACATATTCTTTAATTCCCTGTGGTCCATATATGGTCAGCAAATCATCTCCACCTTGAAAGGATCTGCTGCTCAACAGACCTGGAAGGCCATAAATATGGTCACCGTGCATATGTGTGATGAAAATTTTATTTATTTTGCGCGGTTTGATTGATGTACGCAGTATTTGGTGCTGTGTCGATTCTCCGCAATCAAACAACCATATGCTATTTTGCTCCTGTAATAAGGTTAAAGCCATCGAAGATACGTTTCGGTCCTTTGACGGAACACCTGAACCGGTACCAAGAAATATTAATTCCATGTTAATTCCATCCTCGTTCATATTGTTTAATTGGTTCAAGTAAGTGACCTAATTCATCGGCAGCTGTCTTTGCCCAATATGGATTTCGTAATAAAGCCCGAGCCACAAAAACAAGGTCAGCACGATCGTTCTGGACTATTTCTTCAGCTTGAATGCCGCTTGTAATCAGCCCAACAGCCCCTGTAGCTACAGATGCTTCCTGTTTAATCGTTTCACACCGCTTGATCTGATAACCTGGATAAGGTGAAATGGAGGCTGGAACCACTCCGCCGGAACTGCAATCAATTAAATCGATACCTTGTTGTTTCATTTGTTTAGAGAAGTAGAGAATGTTTTCCAGTGTGTTTCCTTGCTCGTTATATTCGTCAGTAGATATTCGAACAAATAAAGGACCGTTCCAGACGGATTTAATACTATCAATAATTTGAGATAAGAAGCGGTAACGATTTTCCGGCCCACCACCATATTCGTCCTCACGTTTGTTTGTTAATGGGGAAAGGAACTGATTAATTAAGTACCCGTGCGCCGCGTGAATTTCTATAACGTCAAATTCTGCTTCCTTCGCTCGTTTTGCTCCATTCTTAAAAGCTTCAATTGCCTCTTTAATTTCTTCAACAGTCATTTCAGTAGGTGTTTTGGATGATTCATTAAATGCTAGTGGAGAAGGAGCATATATTGCTGAATCAAGTCTTGCTTTTCTTCCAGCGTGTGCCAGTTGAATACCAGTAGCTGATCCATAGCTGTGAATTTGCTCATTTAACCTCTTTAACCCATCAATATGGTCGTCATGCCAGATACCTAGGTCTTCATGTGAAATGCGACCCTCTGGCTGAACGGCAGCCGCTTCCGTCAAAATTAAACCGACTTGGCCGACAGCACGTGATATATAATGTGTTTCATGAAATGGAGTTATCTTTCCATCTTGCTCCATGCACGAATACATACACATAGAAGACATGGTAATACGGTTTTTTAATTTTATTCCTTTAAAGTCAATTGGTGAAAATAGTTTTGTCATTTTAAAATTCCTCCTAGTATATTACGTTGGCTTGTGTTTAAATAGTTCCCGATACTGTAGTGCTTTGTGTGGAACATCGGTAAAAATGCCATCACAGGACATTTTGAAGCAGCGTGCCATATGTGCTGGTTTATTAATCGTATAGACTCGAACAGCCATTTGTTCCTGATGGCACTTATCTACAAATAGCTGATTTAACAACCGATATTTTATATGTATTGCATTTGCGCCTAAATTTTTTGCATACGTCACCAGGTTTTTACTTCGCTTTGATGTTAACAAAGCTACACCAATGTTACCATTAAAGGGCTTCAACCGTTCTACACTGTTTCGATTAAATGTTGATAATGTGGTGCGATTCAGTAACTGATAGTGTGATACCATATTATATACGATATTCTCAAGATTCTTATAATCTATTTTATTATTTTTTAACTCAATATTTAAACATAACGCCTTATCTTTAATCCAAATAAGAAATTCTTCCAAAGAAACTATTTCAGCTCCCGCATATTTTACGGAGAACCAGGAACCCGCATCAAGCTGTTTTAATTGGTCAAAGGTATAATCTTTTATGTATCCGGTACTATTGGTTGTTCGTTTTACATTTTCATCATGGATTAATACTGGTATATTGTCTTTTGTCAGGTGTACGTCTGTTTCGATTCCTTCAGCACCTAATTCATAAGCAAGTTTAAATGCAGCCATTGTATTTTCAGGTGCTAAAGCACTGGCACCTCGATGTGCTATAATTTTAGTTATCAATTGTTTCACCTCTTGTTAAATTCTGTTTTATTTTTTACGATAAGTCAATTTATTTAAGGAGGAATTATATGAAGAACTGGCAGACTAAGGAACAACTAACTGATTTGTTATGTTCACTTGTCAACCATCAAAGTGTTACAGGAAGTAATGCAGAAATTGCTGTTGCAGAATATTTACAGCATTTATTGTCACAAAAAAAGTACTTCCAAGATAACCCGAATTATTTAAAATTACATCCATTAGATGATGGAAGACGACTGTTAACGGCATTGGTAAAAGGTAATAATACATCTCAAACAGTTATTCTGTTGAGCCATTTTGATGTAGTTGGTGTGGAGGATTATGGGTCATTACAAAATCTTGCATTTCACCCCAGGGAACTGACTAGAGAAATGGAACGTCTAAAAGAGGATTTGCCTGAAGCAGTGCAAAACGATTTCTCATCTGGAGACTGGCTATTTGGACGTGGCTCAATGGATATGAAAGCTGGACTCTCTTTGCATTTCTCCATGCTTGAAAGGGCAATAGATGGCGAGTTTGATGGCAATATATTATTATTGAGTGTTCCGGATGAAGAAGTAAATTCACAAGGGATGTTAACCGCTTTGCCAGTTTTACGTCAGCTTAAAGAAGAAGAAAATTTAACATACAATGCCTGCCTGAATGGGGAACCCATGTTTAGTAAATACCCAGGGGATCCTGCATATTATGTCTATACTGGTTCGATTGGGAAAGTTCTGCCCGGATTTTATTGTTATGGAAAGGAATCCCATGTTGGTGAACCATTTGCAGGTATGAATCCAAATTTAATGACAAGTTTCCTCTCGCAGCAGCTCGAGTTAAATGAATCTTTTATTGAAAAAATAGAAGATGAGGTCACACCACCACCTGTAAGCTTAATGCAACGTGACCTAAAAGAAAACTATTCTGTACAGACACCTCATGCCGCAATCTCTATGTATAATGTATTATATTTAAAACAAACGTTTAAGGAATTAAATGAAAAACTATTAGCTGGTGCACAAACAGCTGCGCATGAAATCGAGAATTATGTCCATCAGAAAGCAACTAATTTTGCCAGTATTGCCGATGATTTTTCAATGCCTGCATGGAATGTGAATGTAATGATGTATGAAGATTTGTATGCGGGGGCACTAAAACGCTATGGTGAAGAAGAAATAAGCAGGATCCAAAATTTGCTTGTAAGCCAGAGAGATAAAGGTGATCGTGATTTCTCCACGCTTTTAGCACAGGAATTGGCTGCAATGTGTAAGGATTTAGCACCTATGATTATATTATTTTACAGTCCGCCGTTCTATCCAGCAGTTTCTTCTTATGATGACCCTTATATTAAAGATGTGATGAAGCACGTAAAAGAGTATACGAATACAAATTATCACATGGATTTAACAGTATCGGAGTTTTTTACTGGACTTTCAGATTTAAGTTATCTTGGTCCTGTTTCATCCAAAAGTAAACTGAATCAATTGACGACTAATATGCCTCTGCAAAATAATGGGTTTGTTTTCCCGGAGGATATTATGGAGCAACTAACGATGCCTATATTGAATATTGGTCCTTTAGGAAAAGATCCTCATCAGTGGACGGAACGATTGGAATTGACTTATAGCTTTGAGTATTTACCGTCCATTTTAACAGAGGCGATTCATCACTTATTTGAAAAAAACAATAGTTAATAGTGTGACTTTATCCTCTAAAAAGGATACAATAGGATAATAACTGAATGGTCATTCATTTTGGAGGATTTTAACTATGAAAGTATTAGATAAAACAATCAGTCAATTAACAATACCGACACCTTTTGCAGTAGGTGACACACATGTATACCTTCTAAAAGGGGAGACCCTTTCGCTTGTTGATGCAGGTGTTAAAACAAAAGATGCATGGGATGCATTAAAAATGCAGTTAAAAGAACTTGGATATGTGCCAGAAGATATTGAACAAATTATTCTAACACATCATCATCCGGATCATATTGGATTAATTGAACAATTTCCCCGAGCTGAAAATATTGTAGCACATAGAAATGTAAATCCATGGCTAACAAGGGATGAAGCTTTCTTTTTATATTATGAAGAATTTTTCAAGGACTTTTTTATCAAGTGTGGAGTACCATCGAAATATAGTGCTGTTTTAAATAAGTTACGTGCACCGTTGAACTATGCTGGGCAGGGACAAGTAACCAAGGTAATTGATGAAGGGGATATTTTGCCAGGTCATGAAGATTGGCAGGTCATTGAAACGAAGGGCCATGCCCAAAGTCATTTGTCATTTTTCAGGGAAAGTGATGGAGCGTTTATTGGTGGTGATCATCTTTTACATCATATTACGCCAAATCCACTCCTTGAACCGCCGCAACAGGTTACGCAAGATCGACCTCGGCCAATGCTTCAGTATCGAACAAACCTAAATAAATGTTTGTCATTGGGGATTAAAACGGTATTTCCTGGACATGGAGATGTTTTTTCGGATATTGATGCCTTATTACCTGTTCAAATGGAAAAACAGGTGAAACGTGCAAATAATGTCTATAAGCTTTTAGTAGAAAGGATGCAAACGCCATTTGAACTTTGCCAGCAGATTTTTCCAAAACAATATGAAAAACAATTGGATTTGACAATTTCAGAAACGATTGGTCAGCTAGATTATTTGGAAGACCAAGGCGTTGTTGGAAAAATGTTAAAAGATGGTGTCTATTACTATCATGCAGAATAAAGTTACTAATAAAAAAATTATCATTACCGGTGCATCAAGTGGCATTGGAGAACGAATGTGCTGGCATATTGCGAAGCGTGGTGGCACACCCATCATGCTTGCTCGCTCGATTGAGAAGTTGCAAAATCAACAAAAGCTGATTAATAAGACTTTTGATATATCCAGTGATGTGTACCAAGTAGATTTGCTCAATGCAGACGAACTGGAAAAAGTAATCAGACAGGTTTTATCAGAACATACGCAAATTCATGGATTAATTAATAACGCTGGAGCAGGTGTCTTTGACTATGTCAGGGATATACAGTGGTTGGATGTGGAGCGCATGTTTCAATTGAATGTGTTTGCGTTAATGCGTGGAACCAAGCTTCTTTTGCCACATTTTTCACAGAACCAGGAAGGGCATTTTGTAAATATAGCGTCACAGGCTGGAAAGATTGCTACGCCAAAATCTGCTATATATGCATCAACCAAACATGCGGTACTTGGGTTTACTAATGCGCTTCGTCTGGAAGTCTCCAGTAAAAACATCGATGTTACTGCAGTTAATCTTGGGCCTGTTCGAACAAATTTCTTCACAACAGCAGATCCAAGCGGAAACTACCAAAAGAGTGTTGAACGTTATATGCTTGACCCGGATAAGGTTGCCGACAATATTGTGAAGCATCTATTTACGAAAAAACGGGAAATAAATCTACCTTGGTGGATGGAGATGGGAAGTAAATTTTATCAGCTATTTCCACGGGCACTGGAAAAGAGTTTGAGAAAACAATTTGATCAAAAATAGAAGTGATTTTTGTTCGTAATTTAGATCGCAACATGGCGGCCGTCAAGAAAATGAAATTGTGATCGAGCTGGAGAGGTATTTTCATATAGCAAGTTTAAAATTCGCGGACACGAGCGACCTTATTTGGCAGAAATCCACAAAAATGATGATGTTTACGGACACCAGAGACCTTATTTAGCACAAATCCCTCTATTAACCGTGATATATGTAGAATAAGGGCTTCTGTGTCCGAATAACTTTTAAAAGGTCACTTTTATATAGAAATAGCGTCTCCTGTGTCCGCTAATAAAAAAAGTCTTAGAAAGTATTTGTCCCTAAAGCCTGTTATAGCACAGTTAGAAAGCTAACCGTGCGTCCGCAACATGCAGCCACCAACTATTATGCTTGGTGCCCGCCAATTTTCTTGCTTCTTCCAATGGTAATTCCGGCATCAGTATAGCTGGTTGCTCGCAGTATTGCGGTCGATCCGTATTTATCCCGGATTGAATCCATTACATAGCCAACATCCTTTTTCTTAGGCTTATCATCAAATAAATCCAGCTGGGTTTCAGCATTGTCATAAAGCTTATCCAGGGTCACATATACATGCCTAATGTCACTGTGTCCATCATAAAATTCATTATATAACTGCATGCAGATATCATAAATATCCATTGTAGTATTTGTCGGAAGCGTAACAGATCTTGAATGGCTAAAGCCACCACCTGTTACCTTGGAATAGGAAACACCAAGGTGGATCGTTCTCCCGGCTTTACCCGCAGTTCTTGCTCTGCGGCACACTTCTTCGCAAAGGTCGAGAATACAAATCGCAACTTCTTCTCCGGAGTAATCACGTAATAAAGAGATGCCATGACCAAATCCTTTTTGTTCGGTTTTTGTAAAATTACCAAAAACAGGGCTTAGATCAACACCCCAAGCATGCCAATAAAGCTGTTCTCCCATTATTCCAAAACGCTTCTTCAGATATTTTAACTCAGCGTTGGCAAGCTGCCCAAGATTGACAATCCCCATCCTATTAAGGTTCCGCTTCATTCTGCTGCCAATGCCCCATATCTTTTCTATAGGAAAAGGCCATAGTTTTTCTGTTACATCCTCATATTTGCATTCAGCAATCCCAACTTGTTTAGCATGTAAATCCATAACTACTTTTGCCAGAAATTTATTATCACCTATACCAATTGAACAAGTGATACCGAAATTCTCCAGGATATCCTGTTTTATTAATCGTGCTACTTGCCACCGATCTCCAAATAGCTTCTCAAGCCCATTGACAGTAACCCAGACTTCATCAACAGAGTATTGATGGATAGCTTCTTTAGGCACATATTGATTAATAAGTTTAGTGATCTCTATGGAAACTTGAAGATAATCAGCCATATGTGCGGGCACGATGACAATTTTTGGATCCTTAGGCAGTTCAAAAAATCGGCTGACATTGCTGACACCGTGCTTTTTCTTTAATGCCGGGGAAGCTGCTAAGACAATACTCCCCGGTCTATTTGGGTCACCGACTACAGCAAGTTGAACCGTCATTGGATCCAGCCCTAACTTTATGGCTTCAACACTTGCATAAAATGAGCGCATATCGATGCACAGAACATCGTTTCGCGGGTAATTAGAGTAATCCATCGTATTTTTCACCTCAATAACAAGAACATTTGTTCTCATTATATGTCACATGACCTTACATTATCAATGGGAATTTATTCTTTCTGCTCTTATTTCTAGGCTCTTTTCATAATGACTGACGTTAATTGACGGTTGCAGTTGATTATTAAACTGCGAAGTACTGTGAAAAGATACACACCCGGGTCTCATAATCTCTATGAGTGATCATTTCTGGCTATTTGGATAGAATTCGCGATCTCATCACCTTGATGAGGACACGTTTCATGGAATTTAAACAGCGTTAGTGTTCTCATCACCCTGATGAAGACGCGTTTCATGGAATTTGAACAGCGTTAGTGCTCTCATGAACCTGATGAGGACACGTTTCATGGAATTTGAACAGCGTTAGTGCTCTCATCACCTTGATGAGGACACGTTTCATGGAATTTGAACAGCATTAGTGTTCTCATAACCTTGATGAGGACGCGTTTCACGGATTTGAACAGCGTTAGTGCTCTCATAACCCTGAAAAGTGAGCCCCGTGGCTAGTATCTTGAGCAGATGTTGCATTGGTACTGGAGTGGTGCAAAAGACAATTTTCACTGCGTCGCAATTTATATCTTTTGTGTCAAAACAACAAACTTCTAGAAAACAGCCTATTACTATAACGATAATCGTTTAAGGACAATAAAAAGTGGCATCAAAAAAATAATTTTTTCCTGACGCCACTTTTTTTACTTCAAAATCGATTGTGATAGTGAAGGAACTACTTATCGATGCTTAGCATATTTCATTGGCTTTGTAATCTGTCTTAATCCTTCATACGTTTCATCGGTAAGTGTTTTGGATGGATTAAAATTTGTATTATCTGTTACTTGGCTAAGTGAACTTGCTCCGAATACGGCCGTTGCAACAGCGGGATGTTTTAATACGTATTTAAGAGCTAGCGCATTGAAGGAGGACTCATTGTTAAATTGTTCAGCGATAGTTTGCTGAATTAATTTCAGTTCATCAAACGAATAATCCAAAAAGCCTTCCTGTCCTTTATTCTCGATCTGTTTTGATGCGCTGTTGCTAAGCATTCCTTTTGCCAATGGACCTCTGGCTAGTACACTAATATTATTTTCATGCAGCAAATCTAATACTTCTTCTTCTGGCCGGCGGTCCAGCATATTATACTGCATCATAACACCATCGATAGTAGAACGGTTTACGTATTCACGAATAACATTGGGCCGGATGGATGATATCCCATATGCACGAATTACGCCTTCTTTTTTAAGTGACTCAAATGCTTCAATTGATTCATCAATAGGATCATCAATTGTGCCTCCATGGAGCATATAAAAATCAATATAGTCTGTTTTTAAACGACGCAAGCTTTCTTTTACACCCTCTTTGATATGTTCTTTGGAAGGGTCCCAAACCCAATCTTTATTAGCCTTATCGAAGTTATTTCCAACTTTTGTCGTTAAAATAACCTGATTACGTTTACCTTTCAAGGCATCACCAACTAATTCTTCATTCATACCGAAATCATATAAGTCAGCAGTGTCAAGATGGTTAATGCCAGCGTCTAGTGCCTGGTTAATAATTTCGCTTGCTTTTGGAGTGTCTGTCCCTAGTGACATACAGCCAAGTGTTAGTTCAGATACATGTAAATCTGATTGTCCTAATTGATTCTTTTTCATATTATTGACCTCCCGTTAATCAGAATATGTCTATATTTATTGTAAGGAAATCCATCTGTTAAATACAACTATTTCGCGTATGATAGAATAGATAGTAGTATTTTAGGAAAGGCCGTTTTCCAAAAGATTTGTTGTTACCGAATCTATAAAGATACGACAAGAGCTAACAGAGTCCGACTAGTATCAGTTAATAAGGTTTTTTGACCACCAGTTGCTGACATAAAAACATACCATCCGTCACAATATATGGTGCAGGAAGTGGTTTTTGCTTCCGAGGTGGTTGAAGCTTTGCCCTGGGATGCCAGCGGGAAGTGTATTTTCGGAGCCATACGCTATGACGAAGTTTATTAAAGATTCAACAGAACTTACGAAAAGAGCTTTAAGAAAAAGGATGATAATAAGTGAAGAAATTTGAAGAGAAAACAATTCATACTGAAAAAATATATGATGGATCAGTAATTAAACTCCAAGTAGACGATGTCACGCTGCCAAACGGCAAAAACTCAAAACGGGAACTGATAAAACACCCCGGTGCTGTTGGGATTATCCCTATTACAAAAGACAATAAAATTGTGTTTGTGGAACAATATCGTAAGCCATTGGAAAAATCGTTAGTTGAGATACCTGCCGGAAAACTGGAAGCTGGTGAGAAGCCGGAAATAACTGCAATTCGGGAGTTAGAAGAAGAGACAGGATATACGACAAATTCGTTACAGTTTGTGGCATCATTTTATACATCACCAGGGTTTGCAGATGAGATTATGCATTTGTACATAACGGATGATATTATCCCATTGGAGCATGAAGTAGCAGGTGATCACGATGAATTTGTTGAGCTAATTGAGCTTACACTGGAACAAGCAATCCACTACGTAGATCAACAACGAATACACGATGCCAAAACGAACTATGCCGTACTATATTTACAGACTTTAGAGAGGATGTAAGAAATGTTAAATTCATTTTTCGCTGATATGCATATTCATATTGGACGGGATATGTATAATAAGCCGGTAAAAATAACCGGATCGAAAACATTAACCCTTACAAATATTTTGAAAGAAGCAAGTCGGAACAAAGGAATTCATATGGTCGGGGTAATCGATAGTCATGCACCAGCAGTCCAGCAGGAAATAAAGCAGCTTATCGAGGCAAATAAAGCATATGAACTATCTGATGGTGGAATACGGTTTGAGAACGTCACCTTGCTGCTCGGTTCTGAAATTGAAGTTTATGACGAAAATTGCCGTGGACAAATTCATGTACTCTGCTACTTCCCTACACTTGCAAAGATTGAGGAATTTTCAGAGTGGCTGGCATCAAAAATGAAAAATATAACATTAAGTTCTCAGCGTTATTATGGAACAGCAAAAGAATTGCAATATAAAGTTAAAGAGCTTTCAGGGATATTTATTCCCGCACATGTGTTTACACCATTTAAAAGTATGTACGGAAAAGGGGTACAAAGATCACTGAAAGAGGTGTTCGATCCGGATTTAATTGACGGAATTGAATTAGGACTAAGTTCTGATACAGCAATGGCCGATCAGATACAGGAGCTGCATGATTACACATTCCTTACAAATTCCGATGCACACTCATTAGCAAAAATCGCTAGGGAGTATCAGGAAATCTATATGGAAGAACCATCATTTCAGGAATTTAATTGGGCGCTGCACAATGTTCAGGGTCGAAGGATAAAACAAAACTTTGGAATGAATCCACACTTGGGGAAATATTATACAACGGTTTGCAGTCAGTGTTTAGAACCATTGACACCAAAGGCCGAACATTGCCATAGGTGTAATTCTACGAAGATTGTCAAAGGTGTGTTTGACCGTATTCAGGAGCTGAGTGATGCAAAAAAAGCAAAAGAACGTCCACCTTATTTGTATCAAGTACCCCTGGAATATTTACCTTCCCTTGGACCAAAAACGTTTAATAAACTATTAACATATTTTCAAACGGAAATGAACGTAATCCACCATGTAAATCAGGATGAGTTGAAAGAGGTTGTACCTGAGAAACTAGCAACAGCGATAGTTAATATGAGAGAGGGTAACTTAGCAATTAAAGCTGGTGGTGGCGGTAAATACGGCAATATAATTACATCTCCTAAAAATAATGAATAAGAAAACATCTTAAATTTGGTATTTTTATCTGGAATTCTTCATAGTTTTTAACTAGAGAGAAAATTACGAGCAATGGAGGATTCCAATGTATAATAAACGAACTCTAGCAGTAAATCATGTAAAAGAACATGCGACAATTTATATTTTTATGATTATACTATTTTTAACAGGGGTTATTTTTGGTGCAATTATCGTAAATAGTATGAATTGGGCCCAAAAAGAGGATTTATTCTTTTATTTGGAGCGCTTTTTTGGTGAAATAGCTGATAATGAACAAATAGAAAATACTGAAATATTGAAAAGCAGTTTCTTTTATCATGCTAAATACCTATTTTTATTGTTTATTTTGGGATTATCCGTTATCGGTTTACCAATTGTATGGATATTGTTATTTTTAAAAGGTCTTGTAGTTGGGTTTTCAGTTGGTTTTATTGTAAATCAAATTGGGATGAAAGGGTTGCTTTTAGCTTCTCTATCAATTGCCCCGCAGAATATTATAATTATACCAATATATATAATAGCCGGCAGTCTTTCGATGATTTTCTCACTTACGCTCTTAGGAAAGCTTTTTTCACGAAAAGTGTCCCAGCCTATTTTGCAGCCATTTGGAAAGTATGTAATATTTTTTACTTTATTGTTGGCTGCATCGGTAGTTGCATCGGTATTAGAGGCGTATGTTGCAAATGAAGCAATGGAGACAATAATTAAATCCTTTTATAACCAATAGTTAATATTATATAATAATTATTATTGATTACAGTTTATAATAATTATACTTTGACACGCTATACAAGTGTGCCTATAATAAAGATGGGGATATTAGGGAGGGGACTTGCCATGGAACATCGTATAGAGCGAATTAAAAAACAGCTCCATGCACAAAGTTATAAGCTAACTCCACAACGAGAAGCAACGGTTAGGGTTTTATTAGAGCGCGAAGAAGATCATTTGAGTGCTGAAGATGTATATTTACTGGTAAAAGAGAAAGCACCAGAAATTGGTTTGGCTACTGTTTATCGTACTTTAGAATTGCTATCAGAATTAAAAGTTGTTGATAAAATAAACTTTGGTGACGGTGTTTCACGTTATGATCTGCGTAAAGAGGGTGCAGAACATTTCCATCATCACTTGGTTTGTATAGAATGTGGTTCAGTTGAGGAAATAGTGGATGACTTACTTGGAGATGTCGAAAAGATAGTTGAAAATGATTGGGGCTTTCAGGTAAAAGACCATCGTTTAACTTTTCATGGCGTTTGCAAGCAATGTCAAAATGCAGCAGTTCAGTCTAAAACTTCATAAAAACAATGGAAAGCCTTTTTTCTAATGCGAAAAGGCTTTTATTTATAGATAGAAAATCACGACTATTTTCTTACCGCATAAGCGTGACTAACTATTCTATATTAATTTACAATTTTACGGAAATAGGTTACTTTTGCTTGGTAATGTATTATAATAGCCCTAGTTTCATAGTTGTATGTATATTGTTATCCATTTTTGGCATATCTTCTATTAGTAGACACTTTATTAGAGGGGACATGCCAGATGAAACATGTGATATGGGATACAATAAAAGTCTTTGTAATCTTCATAGCTTGTACGTTGCTATTTTATGTTGGATTAAGAGCAATGCATAACGAATATGAACAAAATCACCGGTACGATCCGCCAGAGGGGGATTCTGTTAAAGTTTTTAATCTTAATGAAGATTTCATTGATCGGTTAAACTTATTTTTTCGATTAGGGGAGTAATGACTATGCTCAAGTCTGGTTTTGAAGATTTCGTTCACTATTTGCAAGTGGAAAGAGGGTTATCTGACAACACGTTAAAATCGTATAAAAGAGACTTGAAGCAATATATTTTTTATATTGAAAAAGTAATTCAAAAAACACAATGGAACGAAGTAGTACGTACAGATATAGTAGGTTTTTTGTACAAGCTAAAGGATGATGGAAAGTCGGCTGCTACTATTGCTCGTACAATTGCATCGATTCGTTCATTCCATCAATTTTTAATTCGAGAACAGCTGGTAGTTCACGATCCAAGCATACATATTGAAACACCAAAAAAAGAGAGAAAACTTCCTGACGTATTATCAACACAAGATGTAGAAACATTATTAAAGATACAAGGTAATTCATCCTTAAAAATTAGGAATAAAGCAATGCTCGAATTGTTATATGCAACAGGGTTGCGGGTAACAGAACTAATATCATTAAAAGTAAGCGATCTCCATTTAACAATGGGGTTTGTCCGGTGTCTTGGAAAAGGATCAAAGGAAAGAATAGTTCCTCTTGGTGAAATTGCAAAAGAAGCCATGAATGACTATTTACAGCATGCAAGAGGAAGTCTGACTAAACGCAAAATTGATGATAACACACTTTTTGTTAATCAACACGGTAGACCGCTTTCACGTCAGGGCTTATGGAAAATATTAAAAAGTGTCGCGCTGGAAGCTGGTATAAAGAAGAAAATCACACCACATACATTGCGTCACTCATTTGCTACGCATTTACTGGAAAATGGAGCAGATTTACGATCTGTACAGGAAATGCTGGGACATGAGGATATATCAACAACTCAAGTCTACACTCATGTTACAAAAGCTAGATTAAAAGATATTTATCAGTCGTATCATCCACGCGCATAATTTTTTGTTTATAGTCGTCAGACATCCTACGACAAATTTGAGGCAACATATTATACGGGAAAGTAGGAAACATAGTTACAGGAGGTAATTATCATGCAAAATTTCAAACGAGTATTTTTAATTGTAATGGATTCGGTGGGTATTGGCGAAGCCCCTGATGCACAAGAGTTTAATGATAAAGGTGCAGATACACTAGGACATATTGCTGAACATATGGGTGGCCTCAAAATGCCTAATATGGCGAAGTTAGGCCTCAGTAATATTCGGGAAATTAAAGGAATCGAAAAAAATGCATCTCCGCGTGCGCATTACACTAAAATGCAAGAGGCTTCTAACGGAAAGGACACAATGACTGGGCATTGGGAGATTATGGGATTAAATATCCAGCAGCCATTTCGGACATTTCCAGATGGTTTCCCACCAGAACTGATTGCTGATCTAGAGGAAAAAACTGGACGAAAGGTTATAGGAAATAAACCCGCTTCCGGTACTGCCATCCTGGATGAATTAGGATCTGAGCACATGAGTACAGGGGCATTGATTGTATATACATCAGCAGATTCAGTTCTGCAAATAGCAGCACACGAAGAAATCATTCCTATTGAAGAACAATATGAAATTTGTAAAATTGCCCGAGAATTGACATTAGATGAAAAGTATATGGTCGGCCGTGTTATTGCACGTCCTTTTGTCGGTGAACCTGGTGCTTTTCAGCGTACGTCAAATCGTCATGATTATGCATTGAAGCCGTTTGGACGTACTGTAATGAACGAATTAAAAGATGCAAATCATGATGTAATTGCCTTAGGTAAAATCTCTGATATATATGATGGAGAAGGGGTTACTGAAGCAATTCGGACAACCGATAATGAAGATGGAATGACTAAGCTAGTAGATTCAATGGCGAAAGATTTTAATGGTATTAGTTTCTTGAATTTAGTTGATTTTGATGCCAAATATGGCCATCGTCGTGATCCAGAAGGGTATGGAAAAGCGCTGGAGGCATATGACGCAAGATTACCTGAGGTATTAAATCAGCTTAAGGAAGACGATCTGTTAATTATTACTGCAGATCATGGGAATGATCCTATACACCATGGAACAGACCATACCCGGGAATTTGTACCTTTACTCATCCATCATAAAAATATAGATGAAGGGGAACGTTTACCTATTAGAGAAACGTTTGCTGATATTGGTGCAACAATTGCTGATAACTTTAATATAACGATGCCTAAGCATGGAACAAGTTTTTTAGATAATATCAAATAGAGAGGGAGATATTCCATGAACCAATCTGTAATAAGTGAAGCAGCAGCATTCATCAAACAAAAACTAACCAAAAAACCTGAAATCGGGCTAATTCTAGGGTCGGGTCTAGGGGTTCTAGCAGATAAAATTGAGAGTCCTATAACATTTTCATACAAGGACATACCGCATTTTCCTGAGTCAACTGTATCTGGACATAAGGGTCAGCTTGTAGTTGGAATGCTGGAAGGTAAGCAAGTGATCGCAATGCAAGGGCGCTTTCATTATTATGAAGGTTATTCTATGCAACAAGTTACTTTTCCTGTTCGAGTAATGAAAGAATTAGGAATAGATTCGATTATTGTAACTAACGCAGCAGGCGGTATTAATAAAGCATATAACCCAGGTGACCTAATGATTATTAACGATCATATTAATAACATGGGTGATAACCCGTTAATTGGTCCAAATAATGATGAATTGGGAGAACGTTTTCCGGATATGTCACAAGTATATGATAAATCGTATATGCAGCATGCTAAGGACTGCGCAGAAAAACTGGATTTAACTGTTCAGAATGGCGTGTATGTGGGTAATACCGGCCCGACCTATGAAACTCCTGCAGAAATTAACATGTTAAGGACACTTGGTGGAGATGCTGTTGGAATGTCCACTGTACCGGAAGTCATCGTTGCCGGACATGCGGGGTTACGTGTGTTAGGTATTTCCTGTATTTCCAATATGGCTGCTGGAATTTTAAATCAGCCGTTAACACATAACGAAGTGATTGAAACAACAGAAAAAGTGCGTGAAGACTTTTTGCAATTTATTAAGGAAATTATTCGCACACTACCAAACTAAGTGTAAAGGTGATTAATATGAGAATGTATGACATCATTGAAAAGAAGCGTGATGGAGAAATACTTACAAAAGATGAAATTCAATTTTTTATCGATGGCTATACAAATGGTGAAATCCCGGACTATCAAGTTAGTGCGTTGTTAATGGCTGTATATTTTCAAGATATGACTGAAGAGGAACGTGCCCAATTAACGACAGCAATGGTTAACTCAGGTGATCAAATTGACCTTTCCGCTATTTCGGGTATTAAAGTAGATAAACATTCGACTGGTGGTGTTGGTGATACGACAACATTAATTTTAGCTCCTTTGGTGGCGTCGCTTGGAGTACCAGTAGCTAAAATGAGTGGTCGAGGATTAGGGCATACTGGTGGAACGATTGATAAGCTTGAAGCTGTCCCTGGATTTCATGTGGAAATTACTAGTGAAGAATTTGTTAACCTTGTAAATAAAAACAAGGTTTCAGTCATTGGACAAACAGGCAATCTTACCCCAGCAGATAAAAAGCTTTATAGCCTGCGTGATGTAACAGCGACGGTTAATTCAATTCCTTTAATTGCCAGCTCTATCATGAGTAAAAAGATTGCTTCTGGTGCAGATGCAATTGTGTTGGACGTAAAAACCGGTGCCGGGGCATTCATGAAGGAATTAGACGAAGCTAAAAATCTGGCCAGTGCTATGGTGTCAATTGGAAACCGTGTTGGCCGAAATACAATGGCAGTAATCTCTGATATGAGTCAACCGTTGGGCAATGCGATTGGAAATGCCTTAGAAGTAAAAGAAGCAATTGGCACGCTTCAAGGTAATGGACCGAAAGATTTAACCGAGTTATGTCTAACACTTGGCAGTCAGATGGTTTTGTTAGCAGGTAAAGCTGAATCCCTCGATGAGGCGAGAAATCGTTTAATCGAGAATCTTAATAATGGAAAAGCGCTTGAACAGTTTAAAACATTTCTTGAGTCACAGGGCGGCGATTCCAGGGTGGCTGATAATCCCGAGTCCCTGCCACAAGCTACTTATCAAGTTGAACTTCCAGCAAAAACGTCTGGTTATGTTTCTGAGATGATTGCCGATGATATTGGAACTGCGGCAATGATGCTTGGTGCAGGAAGAGCAACAAAAGATTCTAAGATTGATCTTGCAGTAGGAATCGTACTACACAAAAAAATTGGAGATACTGTAAACGAGGGTGAATCGTTACTGACAATTCATGCGAATCAAGAGGATGTTAATGATGTACAAGAAAAACTTTATGCAAGTATTACAATAGCAGAAGAGTCAGTCGAACCACAGCCCCTCATATACGACACAATAACAAAGTAATCAAATCATAACGTAGTTGATATAAAATGCGAAGTAGTGAAGATTTTCTTTTGTTCTAATGAAGGCTGAGTGCTTAAATCTGTTCCGGCAGAATACTTCACTTTCCATTGGCACGACCTCAGCCTCCTTGCCCCGGCAAGGGGTACGCCGACGTTGACCGCAAAGGACGGTGTTTAGTCGGCCTTCATTTAGCTGCTTCTTCCGGGGTCTTCGGAACGTGCTATTCCCATAGGAGTCTTCGTATTCTGCCTCCACTGGAAGAGGCTTTCTTGATTAGAGGCTGAAGTGTTCCCTATGGCTAAAAAATCAAGATAAAAACAGCCCCAGCGTAGGAAATACACGGAGACTCCTGTGGGAGCAAAGGCCTAGGTGAGACCACTGAATGCGTTAGCACGAAGAGGGCTCAAGAGCCGCCCTTGGTGCGCGAAGTGTATTTCCGGAGCGGAATAATAGCACTCAAACTTTTTAAATGTAGTTCGCATTTTATATCTATTGCGACAAACTTTTAGTAAACAATTAATAGAATGAGAATAGAAAACGATTATGTTTAGATGAGGAATATTACTAGTAAAACAAAGAAGAGCATTGAATTGCAGGAGCAATTTAATGCTTATTTTTTTAGCAATTTAGTATAAAAAAACAATTGTGACATTCGCAACTATGGCTTAAACTCTCTTAAGGATAAGGGGTCTGTAAGAACAATATAAGCATTTGTAAGAATTCGTGTTAACGGAAACCAGGTTTTCTAACATTATTCAGAATCCTGTTCACGCTTTTACTTTAATATTTATCCCGGAATCATCAAATTTTTAAAGTATAAATTAGGCAGATATTGGTAAGCCTATAATTATATTGAATGTTGGAGGTAAAGCGATGAAAAAGTTTGTTTTGATGACTAGTATTATATTTTCAATTTTACTAGTAACAACTGGTACCATTTATGGTGAAGAGAACGGTTCGGAAAGTGAACTAAACCTTGCTCCCGATGCCAAATCAGCAATTTTAATCGAACGTGATACAGGGAAAATGTTATATGACAAAAATGCTCACGAAAAACTACCACCGGCTAGTATGACAAAAGTTATGACTTTGTTATTAATAATGGAAGCACTGGATACTGGTAAAATTAACAAAGATGAAATTATTCGTGTCAGTGAACGTGCAGCATCAATGGGGGGCTCCCAGATATTTTTGGAAGCCGGTGAAGAAATGAGTGTAAATGACTTATTAAAAGGTGTAGCAATTGCGTCAGGTAACGATGCGAGTGTCGCATTAGCGGAAAGAATTTCAGGCAGTGAGGAAGCATTTGTTAAGAAAATGAATGAGAAAGCAAAAGAATTAGGTTTGAAAAATACGCAATTTCAAAACACAACCGGACTACCCGCTAAAAATCATTACAGTACCGTGTATGATATGGCAATTATGGCAAAAGAATTATTAAAATACGAAACTATAACAGAGTATACTTCTAAATATGAAGATTACTTAAGAAAAGGCCAGGAAAATGAATTCTGGTTGGTGAACACAAATAAATTGGTGAAATTCTATCCAGGTGTTGACGGATTGAAAACAGGCTATACAAATGAAGCGAAATATTGTCTTACAGCTACAGCGGAAAAAAATGATATGCGAATCATTGCAGTTGTAATGGGGGCTGATTCGACAAAAGAAAGAAATGCGACAGTTTCACAAATGCTAGACTATGCTTTTAATCATTTTGAGACAACCAATTTATATCAAAAAGGCCAAACAATCACAACACTGCAATTGTTGAAAGCAGAAGAGAAAGATATTAATGTTGTGGCCTCAGAGTCGATAAGTACTATCCATAAGAAAGGTGAATCTAATGGTAAAATTAAAGCATCAGTGAAATTAAATACTAGTCTGAATCTGCCAATTAAAAAAGGGAGCCAAGTTGGTCAATTGGTTGTGAAAAATAATAACAAAGTAGTATCAAAATCACCATTAATCGTGGATCATGATGTTAAAACCGCATCATACTTAACATTATTTAAACGGACAGTGCAAAGTATGGTGAAATAATAAAAAATTTTTCTAATTTAGTCGAAATGCTTCTTCTTTTGTCATATAGCAGGAATTGACCCGCTTGATAGCGAAAAAATAACTTACAAAGAGAATGTAAGGAGGAAACGTAATGGGTCTATCTACTATGTTTGAAGTAAAAAAAGATGTACTGATTGTACGAATGTCGGGCGAATTGGATCATCACGAAGCAGAAGCATTAAGAAATAATTGGAAAGAAATGATGTACACAAACTCCATACAACATGTTGTTTTAAATCTGGAGTCCGTTTCGTTCATGGATAGTTCGGGATTGGGTGTCGTACTAGGAAGGTATAAAGAAGTATTGCAGGTAGGCGGGGAGATGGTAGTCTGTTCGGTTTCTGCACCGGTAAAACGCCTGTTTGAAATGTCCGGTTTATTTAAAATTGTTCGGTTAGAGGAGAACGAAGAACATGCGTTATTTACGTTGGGGGTGGCTTCATGAATAATGAAATGTATGTGGAATTTTCCAGTGTCAGTGAAAATGAATCGTTTGCGAGAGTAGCCGTTGGATCTTTTGTTGCACAGTTAGATCCAACAATGGATGAACTAACAGAAATCAAAACTGTTGTTTCAGAAGCGGTGACAAATGCCATTATCCATGGGTATAACAATGAGCCAGACCATCTTGTTTCGATAAGCTGCATTCTTCAGGATGGTGAAGTGAATTTAACAATTAATGATTATGGTATTGGGATTGGAGACGTGGATGAGGCAAGACAGCCATTATATACATCAAAACCCGAGCTAGAAAGATCTGGGATGGGATTTACGATCATCGAAAACTTTATGGATTCCGTAGAAGTTAAATCAACCCCCGATAAAGGGACAACCGTTTACATGACAAAACAATTAACTTTCAGTAATACGGTTTGTAAATAGGGATGCCTATGGATGTTAATGTTAAACATCAAAAACGTAAAGAGTCACTCACGGATGAACAGGTGAAAGAACTAATTCATAAAAGTCAACAGGGTGACAAAGATGCACGAGATACCCTTGTTGAAAAAAATATGAGGCTAGTATGGTCCGTTGTTCAGCGCTTTATTAATCGGGGATATGATCCAGATGATTTGTTCCAAATAGGCAGTATAGGATTAATAAAATCCATCGACAAGTTTGACTTAACTTACGATGTTCGGTTTTCCACGTATGCGGTCCCAATGATAATTGGGGAGATACAACGATTTATTAGGGACGATGGAAGTGTTAAAGTTAGTCGTTCACTTAAAGAAATTGGAAACAAGATACGAAAGAAACGAGATGAATTAACAAAAGATTATGGGAGATCACCATCTGTTCTGGAAATTGCGGAGGCATTAGATATAACGTCGGAAGAAGTTGTTCATGCAGAAGAAGCCGCAAAATCACCACACTCAATACATGAAACTGTTTTTGAGAATGACGGTGATCCAATAACATTATTAGATCAAATAGCAGATCAGGATACAAAATGGTTTGATAAACTTACATTACAAGAAGCAATACGAGGGTTAAATGAACGTGAACGATTGATTGTGTATTTACGTTATTACAAAGACAAAACACAGTCTGAAGTAGCGGAAAGGCTTGGTATTTCACAAGTCCAGGTCTCAAGGCTCGAGAAGAAAATCCTGCGTGAAATGAAAGTGAATATGAATTAGCAAACTTGGCTAATCGTTAAGTGTAATCTGCTATAAGAAAGTATTTAAACTTTCTAAACTGCCAAGTTATGAATCATCACAAACTTTGTGATGATTCTTTTTCGCGAGTGGCAGCACATACGCTATAGGGTGCAAGTCCCGAATGCGCCGTACAGCCGGTAAGCAGTAGCTGACAGGTAGTGCGCTGACCGTGAGGTAGCGTGCGGAGGACTTGAAGGCAAACCTCTGAACAGAG
>JBDNGJ010000159.1:0-2940 GCA_041689365.1 Virgibacillus sp. | reverse complement strand
GCCCCCATGCTTCTGAAACCCCGATAAATTTATTTCTTCAGATTATTGTTCTCAATAAATTGATCAAAGTCGTCGTTTGATTGTTGTTTAATTCGATGTTGATTATATTTATCGTACTCTTGAATGGCAACTTCATCAGCTACTGATTTTGAAACTTTTCCTGCGTTTTCGAGGATTTCACGTTCATTAAATTGGAGAAATGCATTAAGTTTATCAATCCAATCCTTCATATACATTGGTCGTTTTCTGTCTGCCTGATCTTCAGCATAATCCAAATACATGGTGACAATTCTATTAAGGGACTTTAGCTCCTTTTCGGATAAGTAATTTTTAGCAACTGTGACATCTTGCTTACGTACTTTATCACCTTTCCATGTATTTAAACCCATATTTTCTTTCTCTGCTTTTGCTCTATCTTCTATGAGTTCAGCAGCCGTTTTGCCATGAATAGCATAGTGAAGTTTATTTTGAACCGTGGCAAAGAAATCTTGTGTAATTTCCGCTTTAGCTTCATAATCAATAGATGTAGCATAAATGTCTGTAATCTTTTGATAGAACCTTTTCTCTGAAGCACGAATATCACGAATTCGTTCAAGTAATTCATCAAAATAATCTTGTCCAAAATTGCGCATTTCTTTCAAACGGTCATCATCCATTGTAAAACCTTTAACAAGGTATTCATTCAAGCGTTCTGTTGCCCACTTACGGAACTGTGTGCCTCTGTGTGAGCGTACCCGGTAACCAATTACAATAATCATTTCAAGGTTGTAGAAAGACACCATACGTTCGATTTCTCTTTTACCCTCAGTCTGAACTATTCGGTTTTTTCGAATAGTTCCTGATTCGTTAAGTTCACCCTCGACATATATATTCTTTATGTGTTCATTAATTGTATTTACTCCCTTTTGATACAATTCCGCAATTGCCTTTTGCGTCATCCAAACAGTTTCGTTTTCTAATCTTACATCTATTTTTGTTTTACCTTCTTCGGTTTGGTAAATCAGGATGTCCGTTTCATTCTGCATTAGATCACTCCTGTTTATTTCTTATTTTCTATTATTATATCATGTTATTACCTAAAACAGGAACATTTGTTCTAATGTTTATTACATAAAATCCTTCAAACTTGTAATAGTTCAAAGGATTTAAACTCACATCATCAATATTGAACAAGAATTAGCAGGATTCTTTTACCGTAGTAAAAAATCCCCTACATCAATACCGCTACCAGACCTGGCGTAATAACCGATACAACTACCGCACTGACAACCATTGCAATCGTGCTGACTGATCCTGCGAGCTGGTCGTCTTCCATGATGGTTGCTGTTCCGATGGCATGTGATGCACTACCCATCCCGACACCGCGTCCGATCGGGTGACGGATCCGGAAGCATTTCATTACTGCTGAGCTGATTAGCACCCCGCCAATTCCTGCTATCATCACAAAAACTGCCGCCAAAGATGTTGCTCCGCCAAGCGTGTCCGTGATGGCCATGGCTACAGGAGTAGTGACGGATTTTGGAGCAAGTGAATGGATAATTAGCTGATCAACCCCCAGCCATTTTGCCAGTAAAACACCTGTCGACACGCCGACTGCCGCTCCTAATATCGTTCCGCTAAGAATAGGCACCAGCAATTTCTTCAATATACCTCGCCGCTGATAAACCGGATAGGCGAGTGCCACAATCGCAGGACCCAGCATATGGTCTATCCATTCCCCACCACGCATGTAGGTATCATAAGGAATTTTAAACGCCAATAAGATAGCAATAATACTAACCGTAGCTATAATGATAGGTATGGTAAATGCAGAATTGAACTTCTTGTATATATAAACTGCCGCAGCATATATTCCAACTGTACCGGCAGTAGCGGCTATGGCTATAAGGCTATCCATCATGTTCTACTTCCTTCCCACGCATCATCCACTGCGTCACAAGTCCAGATCCCGCCATCACAAGCACCGTACTCAAGAGAACGATCACAATCAAGAGAAATCCCTTTCCGGAAAAAACACCGTAATAATTTATAATCCCGACCGTAGCCGGAATGAAAAACAGCGTTAAATGTTTCACAAAAAAATTAGCACCCTTTTCAACCCACACGTCCTTCACAACATTTGTCGAGAGCAGGATAAACAGAATAATTAACCCGATGACACTCCCGGGCACAAATAAATTCAGTGCTTCCTGAATCCAGTGTCCGACTAAGTAGATTCCATACAAAAAAGCAATTTGGATAATTATTTTATATATTTTAAACAATTGACGAACACTTCTTTCGGAAAAAATATAGTAGAAAGCTTTCGCTACACTTATGCAGTAAGAAAACTTGAGATAAAGTCTATCATAAAGTGATTCAGACTTCTTGAAAAGTGAACAGACTCCATACTAGCAAATATATAGTAACGTACCAACTGTGTCAGCGATGATTTTATCTTGAAAAATAATACTATTATTTCGTTCTAGTGTTAAAAATTTTGACTACCCTTCTTTATATTATAATCGAACCATTTTTTAAAAAGGTAGCATATATTTCTTAGAAATTTCCCCATTCAAAATGACACTTTTTACTGAGCAAAAACGATTATAGTAATGAATAGAGTGGGCTAGCTGCTTTCATCAATTATCAGGTATATGTAGCGTAGCTCCGTCCCTATGCTTCTTCTTAATACTATGGGAGTATAATCCAAATAGGCAGATGTTACCCCTATATGGAATACAAGGGCTTCTGTATAAAGGGAAACTCATGATGAAGTATAAATAATATAATTTAGTAATTATAAAAAAGGTGATAAAAGGACTATACAATGTACGTCCGTAAGATGTACCATAGTTGAGGGAGGAATGCTTTTGGAAAACTTTACAAATTTTCGTTTTATAAATAAGGTAGAACAATGATACTACGTACGAAAGTACGAAAAAATAGATTTTAGGGGGG
>JBDNGJ010000158.1:0-9212 GCA_041689365.1 Virgibacillus sp. | reverse complement strand
TGCCTGATCGATAACTTCAGTTCCATAAATAACATCACCACTGCATTCGACTACTAAGTAACAATTTCCAATGAATTCTTCTACGGAATTTGTAAGTGTTTCTGGAAAGGGATAATCATTCATAGTAGTAATTTCACGACGTGTGAGAACTTTTGCTAAGGTAAGTTCAGATTGTTTTTCAACTTCCAAAGCTATCCCCTTACCAATCAACCCTGTTCCAGCAATACCAATTCGCGTTATTTCATCCATTAAATAGCCTCCTAATAAACTTAATATTCTCAATAAAGAACAATTAAATTAAAAAAACACTCCCCGACTCCGGTGAGCTATACTTAATTGGTCATTTTTTGGTATTTCTAAAATGCCTCCATACATATCAACCTGCTTCATTATCTCCTGCCATTTAATTAATTCCTTATACCAATTTAGCGTTATCGTTTGCTCTGTCTTTTCGAGTGTTCCACTTTCCAACTTCTGATAAATCTGAAGTGCCCCATCTGCCGCTGTATAGTTAGCATCCCAATTCAGAGCGTTCTCTATCTTCTCAAAATTTACACGATATGAACGGTGATCAGGTTCTCCATACCATTCAATCTTTACGTCAATTGGCAATGTAGCGGCAATTTCCTCCGCAAGTGGTCCTAATTGATAATTATTTCGCTTAGATCCTACATTAAATATCTCACCACTAACGATATGAGCATCTGCTTCAAGTAACAGGCACATTACATCAGTCGTATCTTCCACATGTACCATCGGCCTCCATTGTGATCCATCCCGCATTAACGGAATAATTCCATTTTCCCATACACCATAAGTCATCCCATTTACCGCTAGATCAAACCTCATTCTTGGTGAATAACCATAAACAGTTGCTTGTCGCATCACAGCCACTGTAAAATCATCATCAGCTAATGGAAGGACGCCGTTCTCAGCTTTTTCATTTGCTTTTGCATAGACTGTTAATGGATTTGTTTCAGACTACTCATCAACGATTGTATCCTTATCCTGGAACCCATAATTGCTGCAAGAAGAAGGCAATATGTATCGTTTTACACCCATCTTTTTCGCAAGCATAGCCGTGTTCACTCTTGCTGCATAATTTACTTCATACGTAACTTCTTTAAATAACTCACCACTTGGATCATTTGAAATAGCTACTAGATCAATAACTGCATCAATATCTATGAAATGCTCTTCTTTAAGTCGTCTGCAATCTTCATGAATAATCGTTAAGTTGTTATGGGGTTGCAGTTTATCAACACCAAAAAAGAAACGGTCAATTACCGTAACTGTGTAATTTTTTTTTAATAATTTCGGTACTAAAATACTACCAATATATCCACCTGCACCTGTTACGAGCACATTTTTCATTTTCTCATCCTCCTTACGAGATTTTATCCTTCTCTAACACTTTCCCTTGCCTTTTAACAATTCCATCTACCACATATCGTGAAAATGGAAATGCACAAGTAAAGCCTGGTGAAACTGCGTTTAATATATGAAAGGAACGACCATCACCTTCAACAACAAAATCTTGCACGAGCTCTAATGTTTCCTTGTTCAAAAGTTGAGCACGAATCCCGGGTCTCATGAAATCGCCAAATCCTTTATGATTTAAATGCTTAACCATCTTTAAGGATAAATTTATAAAATAAGCTTTTTTATATTTTTTCATTTCTTCAAATGCCAGTAATCGGAAGTTAAACGAATTAGTTAAAAACAGCTTTGCCTCATAAAATAATATGCTGAAAAACTCGTTAAACTTAAAGTTCTGAAATCCACTATAGTTTTCCCGCCATAAAGCAGGGATAGCTGTTGGTCCAATTTTAATTGAATCATTTACTGTCTTCGTATAGTGAACACCTAAAAAAGGATTCGCTAAGTTCGGTACCGGATATATATTAGTCTTTACATTTGATTTGTTCTTGGCATACTTAAGATAGATTCCTTTAAATGGAATGATCGTATACTTCTCACCGAATTGATAATCCTTAGCAATTTTATCTGCATATAAACCAGCTGCATTTATAAAATAGTCACATGTGAAGGTTACATTATTTGTTTGAATTTGTTCATTTGAATTCCCTATATATTGGGTGTTGCACCTGATGTCTACGCCCTTTTTTATGACTTCAGCCTTAACCGCCTGACATACCTCTATTGGATTTACAGAAGAGGTTGTTGGAGAATAAAGAGCCCACTTACAGCTCCTTACATTTGGATCAATCAAATGGGCATCCTGTTCTTTGAGCCAGTGAAGTTTAACACCGTTTTTCTCTGCCCGCTTTTTTAATTCTTTTAATTCCTGTAACTCTTCCTCATTTGTGGCTACCACAAGCTTCCCACACTTATTTATCTTCAGATCATGTTCATCGCAATACGCCGTCAATTCTTGGTTGCCCTCTCTCGTAAACTTTGCTTTCAAGCTATTAGCGGTATAATAGAACCCAGCATGTAACACGCCACTATTCCTACCGCTGGAATGATGAGCTACATCAGATTCCTTCTCTAGGATACAAACAGACGCATCTGGAAATCTATTTTTTAATTCCCTTGCAATGGACAAACCTATTATGCCGCCCCCCAACAATCAGGTAATCATAAGACTCCATGATCAACACCATCTATAGCTTGATAATGGAAGTTCATCTCCGCATTGTTTAACAGCGGCTGCTGAGCATCTTTTTCGGATAAAATTGGGTTAGAAGTAGGCCAGTCAATTGCAAGTGCAGGGTCATTCCAAAGTATGCCCTTATCATTCTCTGCCGAGTAATAGTTATCTACCTTATACTGTACATGTGTATTTTCCTTCAATGTACAAAATCCGTGAGCAAATCCTTTTGGAACGACAAGCATCCGGTGATTATCTTCACTCAACGTAACCCCCACAGATTGACCAAATGTTGGGGAACCCTGACGAATATCTACTGCTACATCAAAAATTGCTCCAGTAATTACCCTGACAAGTTTTGTCTGGGCTATTGGATTTAACTGATAATGAAGTCCTCGTATAACGTCCTTATCTACTGAAAGCGAATGATTATCCTGAATAAAATCAAATTCTAACCCGAATTCAGCAAACTTTTTAAAATTAAAGCTCTCCATGAAAAAACCTCTGTTGTCCTTAAAGACCTTTGGCTCAATAATTTTCACACCATCAAGTTTTGTATCAATGAGTTTCATTATTCCTTCATCCTTTCTATTAGTTATTAGGGGAGATTTCATCTAAAATCAACTAATCGGTGAAGAACAGAATCATCCACACTTCTATAAAAATAGTCAATATTGTTTCTTATATATTCTTTATCCAAGTTACTAAAATCAAATTTTAATAGGTTATTTATCGTCTCTTCGCCAAATCTATATCCAATAATTTTGGCTGGATTACCTACAACAATGGCATATGGGGGGACATTTTTTGCTACAACTGAATGAGCCCCTATGACAGCACCCTGACCTATCTCCACTCCAGACAGAATAACAGCACTAAGCCCAATCCAAACATCATCTCCAATAGTTATTTTCCCTTTGGAATAACTTTCTGTAACACTCCAATCATTTAACACTCTATTTTTAAATGGATATGTTGAAAAATGGTTAAAGTAATGGTTACCGCCAAGGACAAATGTTACATTACGAGCAATAGATACGTAGTTCCCAATGGATAATGCCTCGCCTTCTACGTTCCATCTCTCAATCTTCAAAGGGCCGTATGTCATTTTGCCTATATCTATCCCATGAAGTGAAAAGGTTCCAACAGGATACATTAAATTATGAAGGTTTTTCTCTCGGAACATTTTATAGAACTTTCTGTTTTTATATTTCTTTAAAAATGGATTCAAAATTTTATTAAGTATCATATGATTAACCTCTTTATTTTTTATATTTACGGCCTCAATGGAATTTATTTCATAAAATGCAATACTTCACCATATTTATTCCTGTTCACCTCCGCTAACCGAATTAAATATTTACCGTAGTCACTTTTCTTTAAAGGCTCCGCCAGTTGCATTAATTCAGCCTCAGAAATATACCCTTTATTGAATGCAATCTCCTCTAAGCAAGCCACTTTCAAACGTGTACGCTTCTCGATTATCTCAATAAATTGCGACGCTTCCAGCAATGACTCATGTGTACCGGTATCAAGCCACCCAAAGCCACGTCCAATTAACTCAACCTGTAACTGATCTCTTTTGACATAAGCATTAAGGATATCAGTTATTTCTAATTCCCCTCTGGCAGACGGTTCTACAGCCTTGGCAATATCAACTACCTGCTTATCAAAGAAATATAACCCTGTAATAGCGAAATTCGATTTAGGGTGTTTTGGCTTTTCTTCTATGGACAGTACTTTTCGATTCGCATCAAACTCAACAACCCCAAATCTTTCCGGATCATTAACGTTATATCCAAAAATCGTCGCACCATTTAGCTGTTTTCTAACCCGTTCAAGTTGTGAAATGAACTCATGACCGTAAAAAATGTTGTCTCCTAAAATAAGGGAAACATCATCATTTCCAATAAAGTCCTCTCCAACAATAAACGCCTCCGCCAACCCGTTCGGTTTTTCCTGAATGGCATACGATAAATTTATACCCAGCTCCTCACCATTCCCCAACAACTGCTCAAACCTAGGAGCATCTTTTGGAGTGGAGATTATTAGAATCTCCTTTATTCCTGCCAGCATCAGGACGGAAAGCGGATAATAGATCATTGGTTTGTCATACACTGGTAATAGTTGTTTGGATATTGATTTTGTTAAGGGATATAGTCGTGTTCCACTTCCGCCTGCTAGAATGATTCCTTTCATAGTAGACCCACCTTTTCAAATGTTTTTATAAAAATTCATAAAAAAATAAAAGACCTAAAAAGCCTTTTACTTACGTTTACATATAACGGCTGAACTGCTTACTAACAGGAGCATTTGTGTTTACTCTTTTCTTTGTATGCTTAGTCCCGTAAGTCATAATACGCCCTACAAAATATTTGCCAAACATAAATTGATTTAATAAATATGCTGTGCCGACACATAGGACCATGGTCATTAAAAATACCATAAGTGTATAAGAAACTATATTTAGAAAAGCAGGTGGTTCTACGAGTCTTAGCAGGTGATAATAAAACAAGTTTAAGAGAAAAATGCTAAATGAGTAATTACTGATAAACATCACTAATTTAGGTACCCTTTTAATGTGGGAGGATATATAGATAATGAAAAATATTACTGAGCTGGCATATAGCAGCATATCCACCCTCTTAGAATCATTATCCAAAAGAAAAGTTGTGTTCATAATTAACATTATTACTAAAGCTAAAATGGGTATCATCAGCACTAATTTCTTCTTTAGAGTGTTTAATACATACCGGTAATTCCTTCCACAATAAAATCCTAGAACGAAATAAAAAATCCATCCAGCAAATGGCATCCAATAACCTTTAGTCCATATAAAATGTCCCACTGCACTATCAGGTGCTTCCACAAAATTAAAAAAAGCTAAGTACAAAAAATTGATTATCAGGGCAATTGATATAACCAACTTTGCAGACAATCGGTCTAAATATTTACGTAATAGCAAATGTAAGAAATAAAATTGAAATATAATTAAAATAAAATACACTGCTGAATCTCCGAGGAAAATACTCATTGCCAACCTAGAAATCACACCTTGTAAAGTCCATGATTCTATAGAATTAAGTGCATAGACAATACTCATAACCAAATACGGAAATAATAAAATTTTAACTCTTCTCTTCATAAACCTAGTAGGTACTTTCTCAGTATATTTATTTGCTAGAAGAAGCTCAGAAATAAATACAAATACTGGAACCCCAAAAAGGGCAGCTGTATGTAGAGCATATAAGCCTGCGTGATAAATGGATGGCTCCAAATAAAAGTAAAACCCATTGCCAATTGCATGACCTAATGTAACAGCTAAACAAGCTATACATCGCAGCCAAAAGACTTCATTAATTAAAAATAGGTCTTTCATTGGAGCCTCCTTCTATCCTAAGCCGTACATTAATTGCTATAGTTACATAAATGAATATTGTATCTTAGAACACTTTTTTCCCAATCCAAAATCAGATGATTGACCTTTCCATTTTATTATCTACTGATACCAATTTAGCTTGGTTAAGCTTGAAGACAATATCGCAATTCTCTATTGTACTTAACCGATGGGCGATTATAATTAATGTCTTTTCACCTTTTAGGCCATCAATAGCCTTCATAATCTCTTTTTCTGTTTCATTGTCAAGTGCTGATGTTGCTTCATCCATAAATAATATTTCAGGATTATGATATAAAGCCCTAGCTATACCTATCCGCTGCCGTTGACCACCAGAAAGCCTTACACCACGTTCACCTACTTTTGTTTCTAGTTTGTCTGGAAGCTCTTCAATAAATTCTTTTAATTGTGCTTGATCTAACGCCCGCCATACTTCTTCATCTTCAATTTTCTCTTTATCTATCCCAAAGGCAACATTACCACGTATAGTATCATCCGATAAAAATATAGATTGTGGAATATAACCGATTTTTTGCTGCCATAATGCTTTTTGGTCCTGCAAATTTTTATCATCTATCAAAACAAATCCCTTTTCCGGTTGGAACAATCCAAGAATAATATCGACTAACGTTGTTTTTCCGGCTCCTGATTCACCAATAAAAGCAACAGACTTTCCTATAGGTATAGATAGAGATACATCTTTTATTGAATAAACTTCTTGATTTGGGTATCGGAAAGACACATCTTTTATTTTTATTGAATCTCGTGTTTATGGCATAATAAAAATACATAGTTTGGCGGTGTAAAAGTACATAAGCATTTTCGCTAAAAAAGCCTTGCCAGTCATCCAAAAATCTATTAACCTCTTCATGTGATCAGCTAAAAAACATGAGGAGGAAATGAAAGGATGCTGGCAATGGCTCAAATAGACTATATCAAACATTTAAGGGATGTAAAAGAGATGGACATAAATGCCATCGCAAAAGAGTTGAAGGTAAATTGGAGAACAGTCAAGAAGCATGCAGATAGGACAGACTGGAGTGAAGATACTTCAAAGAGAAAGAAGACTTATCGGGTATTGGGGAATTATATTGATATTATTGAAGTTTGGCTGTTGGAGGACATGCGTCGTCATAAGAAACAGCGACATACCAACATTCGCATTTATCATCGTTTACGTGATGAATGCGGATTCGAGGGGGGAACAAGAACCGTTACGGATTATGTATCCAAGCGTAAAAAGGAATTACGTAAAGATATAGATAAGCACACATACATCGATTTAATTCACCCAGGGGGAGAGGCACAAGTAGACTTTGGAACTGCGGAAATTGTACATGATCAAAAGGTAATTCAAATTAAATATCTAGTTATGTCTTTCCCCTACAGTAACGCTGGTTTTATGTACATCCTCCCAGCCGAAAACGCTGAATGCCTTTTATATGGGCTTCAAGCATTGTTTGAGCGAATAGGAGGTGTACCAAGGAAGCTTTGGTTTGATAATTTGTCAGCTGCCGTAGTTCATATTAAAAAGGATGGAAAGAGGCAACTTACTGATTTATTTCAGCGATTTAAATTGCACTATGGATTCCAAACCACTTTCTGTAATCCAGCGAAAGGAAATGAAAAAGGGAACGTTGAAAACAAGGTAGGCACCAGCCGCAGAAATTGGTTGGTACCACAGCCAGAGATGGAATCTTGGGAACAAATTAATGAAATGATGAGAAAAAAGGCAAACGACTTTTTGGAAGAGATCCATTATGAAAAGAAATGTCCCATCAGAAGTCTGTGGGAAGAGGAGCACCAAAAGCTGCGCTTCCTTCCAAGCGAATCCTTTGAGGTAATGAAATTATCTGGGGCATCACTGGATAACTATAGACGGTTCCGTTGGGAAAAAGAGTTCTTTACTGTGCCATCTGGTGCAGGTCATGAATCGGTATTAATTAAGGCTTATTGGGATCGTCTTGAGGTACTTAATTCGGATTATGAAAAAATGGCAGAGTTTCCGCGTCCCTACACATTTAAGGAGCAGGTTATTGACTGGAAGAGTGAATTAGCGATTATTCAAAAGAAGCCAAGGGCTTTAGAGTATACGTGGGTTTATTCCCTTCTCCCAGAAAGAATTCAATTATATTTAAATCAACTAGATAGCCCAGTTCGAAAGAAACGAATAGCACAATTAACAAAATGGTTAAAAGAAGGTTACACGATTAACCAAGTGGATAATGCGCTAGCAGAAGTTTCTGTTCATCTGTGGGATCAGGAAGGTATTGTTTACCAATCCCTTTACCGTCAAATTCACAGTAGCCCAGAATTTGAATTCCTACCTGAAGCGCATACGCCTCATGAACTAAAAGATTATGAGCCTGATTTAAATGCTTACAATAGATTAGTGAGTGGAGGTGCTCGTTCATGAATGCTTCCCACATTCAGGATTATTGTAAAAAACTAAAACTTGCTTACATTGGCGAAGCATATCACCATATCGAGGCAGAGACACGGGAGGAATTTCTTTTAAAGCTTTTAGAAATTGAATTACATTCAAGACAGACGGCGAAAATGGAACGACTTGTAAAGAAGGCTGGTTTCAGTAACCATAAAACGCTAGAAGATTATGATTCTTCGTTATCCATAACGTTGCCGCCCTCGATTATGCTGGATGAGTTAAAGAATTTATCCTTTTTAGAGAAGAAAGAGAATGTCATGATGGTGGGAACAGTGGGAACGGGAAAGTCGCATTTTTCGACGGCACTAGGCGTTGAAGCTTGTAGACATGGCAAGGAGGTTCGTTTTTATCGAGTAGGAGATTTAGTTTCAAAGTTGTTAGAAAAACATCATAACGGAAGCATTAACCGATTCCTTCGGGATCTAAAGAAGGCGGACCTTGTCATATTGGATGAACTAGGATTTATTCCATTTCATAAAGATGGGGCCGAACTACTTTTCAGTGTAATCGCCGAGTGTTATGAACAAACAAGCATTATCGTTACATCCAACCTGGAATTTGGCCAATGGAATACAGTATTCGGGGACAAACATTTGACAGCAGCAATAATTGATCGCCTGGTGCATCACGCGCATATTCTATCTTTCTCAGGTGAAAGTTATCGATTACGGAATGCCTTATCAAAAGCAGATGAAACAAGGCAAAACTAGACAAATGGATAAGAAATAGTGGACCTTGAAAACAAAATAGAGAAC
>JBDNGJ010000157.1:0-5910 GCA_041689365.1 Virgibacillus sp. | reverse complement strand
TTTACTATTGAAAAGTTCAATATGTTCCTCAAAAGAAATCCATTACCCGAACCCAAAATCATGGTGAATTTATATGCTAGTAAACGTCTTTGACATGAACGTGAATGGTGTCATGAAGAGCCGTATGCCTTAATTGGGCACGTACGGATCTGTGAGGGGCAAGGGGCACAATCCCAAAGGAGAGGCCCCACCTACTCGACTAAAAAAATAGTTCTTCAATAATCGGGGCGAAATGTAAGCTGATTATCATGTGATTTCTAATATGATTAGCATTTTCTCCCCCAAAACTGAGACCCGTTAGCAGTACAGTCACTTTTCTAAGCAGTTAAAGAAATCCTTTCTTACTGCACTAGTGCAACTAAGGCTCATCTACATTAAAGTTTGTCGATAAGCCGAGTTTTCTAATAATTGCGGCGTGTTTTGGTAGGAGGCCATTCCATTTTCCCAAGAGAAGAAGGGGTGAAATAAGAAGATGTGTATCTTTTTTGTGAACCACGATGCTGCTTTTCTGCTGGGTGCCAATTAATGTAGTTATAGACGATTTTTTTCGCATGTGAAAGTGACATCTTTGTTTGAGGATTTCGGTAGCTTGAATCAAGTTCACCTAAATGATCAAGTTTTTTGAAGTCATCTTTTGTTGGGGGAATATGAAAAAAATAGTCGTCCACTTTTACTAGAAGTGTAGAATGCTGATTGCTGAACTTTGGATGGTCTGAGAAGTGTAAACCAATTTTCTGTGCACGTCTTTCTTTTAACAGGCGATTAATTGCTTCCTTCTTTATAAAATAGAGATGCTTTGGTTCTGGTGCGGTTTTGGCATGACGATTAATGGTAAAGAGTGCTTTGGCAATATCGCTTAAAGGTATCGATTGTTTCCCATTCATAGGATTCTCTCCTCTCCAAATTAATAGAATTACTTATCTATATCGTATCGTAAAGCTTGTCCTATTGCAATATTTTAGAAAACTGCTAAAAAAAGAAACAGGACAGGGCCTGTTTCAGCTTTCTAGCTCATATCCTCAATATCCTGAACAATTTTCTCCATATTTGCTTGTTCTCTGCCATCATAGCCTTTGATGGCATTTCCTTCTGGTGTCACAATGAAAAATCTGGTTGAATGCATTACCTGATTTGAGTCTGCAACTTTTTCAACTGCTGATTTAAAGGATTTTATCGATAATTCTTTAATTGTCTCAAAGTCATATCCGGTAAGCAAATGCCAATTGCCAAACGTACCACCACGTGCTTTAGCATAAGACTTAAGGATTTTTGGGGTATCATTTTTAGGATCGACACTAAATGAAACGAGTTGAACTTCTTCTTCAAGTCCAGCCTCTTTTAATTGTTCTTGAAGATCTGCCATATTTGAAGTCATTGGTGGGCAGACAGTTGTACAATTTGTGAAGATGAAATCTACCACCCAAAACTTACCTTCCATATCACTTTTGCTAACCTGTTCACCATCCTGATTTGTAAACGTGAAATCCTTCACTGCATAAGAATAGTCACCCTCATATTTTTCACCACATGCACTTAATATAACAACCAATAATAAAGGAATTATAATTTTAAATTTTGACATATGTATTTTTCCTCCTAATTCAAATCGTAACAAGTGTAGCATGTTTTTGGCAAAAAAACTATGAACAAACTGTTACAATTAAAGGTTGTAGCGGAGGTGATTTCACAGCTGGTAAAATTTTAGTTTCTTAATATAAAGGCATGGATCTCCGGTTTGCATAGGAATCGATATGGTACTCGGGTTGTTCCTATTCCCCTGTTCACATATAGCGATAACTTTTCGTTTTGTAATATGTGTTTTCCTTGTACATACTTTTCTGCATACATAGGAGTATATAAATGTCCAATAAAAGGAAGGCGAACCTGTCCGCCATGACTATGTCCTGACAACTGAACATCTACAGGGAAATGAACTGCAGTATCAGCAAAATCAGGCTCATGTGCAAGCAGCATTGTAAATAGGTTCGGATCTGAATTTGCTAATGTTTTTTCTAAATCAGGACTGCCAAGCATTACATCATCTATACCAGCCAAGACTATTTTTTTGTTATTAATGTTAATGGATGTATTACTGTTCTTTAACAGGTAGAATTCAGCTTTATCCATGACATCCTTTACGATGTCCGTTCCGTATCCACCATGGTCATGGTTGCCGTAAATCCAGTATTTCCCATGATTTGCCTTGAGCTTTCGTAATGTTTTAATAAGTTCGCTGTTCCAGTTGTAAATGTGCGGTTTATCAACAAGGTCTCCGGTAAACACGATCATATCCGGATTCTGGGCATTTATTGTTTTTACAAGCTCAGCAAACTGTTTCAGTGAGTAATGATAACCAATATGTGTATCAGAAAATTGTACGATTTTAAAGTTGTTAAAGGATTTAGGGATCTTGGATGACAATAGAATCTGCTCGTTGATGTCAAGCATTGTTGGCTCAATCTCCCGTGCATAATAATAAGTACCCCCGCTTAAGCCAACTAAAGCTAGAAGACTTCCTATAGATTTTTTTAAGAAAGTTCGTCTATTCATATATGTCAAACCCTTCACCGGTTTTAATTTCTTTAATTAGGTTCTTTGCAGGTTATGTTGCTTTGTAATTTTCGCAGTTGATGTAGACTGCGACTTAGACTAAGGGTAACTGATTTTGTAGTATTTCGTGTGGCTTCCTGACCTCACAGTTGGAATATACTCGCTTTCCGTGAATTCTCTTAGGATTGCTGTCCACAGGAAGTCTCGCATATTCCAATTGCAGGTTTTAACGATGTTTATAGTTATTTTCTCGTATGATATTAATCATAACTTATTTTTATATGAGATTAAATAAGATTTTGATAGAACAATGCACCCTGTTTACAGTTATTTTTTTGACTTTTGCGACTGTTATAAATATGATAATACATATAGACGAAGGTTGTATTCTTAATGATTGTTGCTGTAAGAAAACCTGGGTGCTAGCGAAGGAACTACACGGAGATCTATGTGGGGGAATGTAGACGATGAGTTCCTGCAATGATCGTTCGCCTCGAGCAGAGGAGGCAGCACAATTCCGCAACAAAACATATGAAAATGGGGGATTATATGAAAGGTAAAACAGTTATTGTAACGGGAAGTTCTAGTGGAATGGGAAAGTATATGGCTGAAAAGTTTGCTGTTGAAGGTGCTAATGTTGTACTGACAGGCAGAAATGATGACCGATTACAAGCGACAAAAGAGGAGCTGGATAAAAATTCAACCGGTGAAATATACACCGTTTCAATGGATGTAAGAAAACCTGAAGACGTGGAACAGATGGTCAAGAAAACAGTCGAAAAATTTGGCTCAATTGATCATCTTGTGAACAATGCAGCCGGTAATTTTATTGCAGCTGCAGAAGATCTATCGGTTAATGGCTGGAATTCCGTAATTGATATCGTGTTAAATGGTACATTTTATTGCAGCCGAGAAGTAGGGAAGTACTGGATTGATAATGGAATTAAAGGGTCAGTTATTAATATGGTTGCGACTTATGCTTGGAACGCCGGGGCGGGTGTTGCCCATTCATCTGCAGCAAAAGCAGGAGTACTTAACCTGACACGCACGTTAGCCGTGGAGTGGGGGACAAAATATGGTATCCGCGTAAATGCAATTGCCCCGGGACCAATTGAGCGTACTGGCGGAGCTGAAAAATTATTTGAATCAGAAAAAGCTGCGAAACGGACCATAAACTCAGTCCCGTTACAGAGGTTGGGTAAGCCAGAGGAAATTGCTGACCTTGCTCACTTTTTACTATCCGACAAGGCTGCCTACATTAATGGGGAAGTCATAACAATGGATGGAGGACAATGGCTTAACAAGTTTCCATTTTAAATTAAAGCGTGCTATCCAGTGGGGTAGCACGACAGCTTAGTTGTTTTATATAACATAATAAAATACAGTGAAAAAATGAAAAATGGAACCTGCCAGGACGAACAAATGCCAAACAGCATGGTGATAAATAAATCCGCGCCATATATAAAAGATAGCCCCTAGTGTATAAAACAGTCCACCAATCATTAACAGAAGCATACCCGTTCCGTCCATAATTGCGGTAAGTGGATTCCATACCAGGGTAATTAACCAACCCATCAAAACATAAAATAGTGTTGACAGAACAAGGAATTTTTTTACGAAAAATATCTTGAAGATAACTCCTACTATTGCAATTCCCCATACAGTACCAAATAATATCCAGCCCAATTCATCGCGTAAATGCACAAGCAGGAAGGGGGTGTAGGAACCTGCGATAAACAAATAAATGGATGAATGGTCAAAGATTTGGAAGATATCTTTCCATTTCCCTTCTGGCAGGCTGTGAACAACTGTTGATGATAAATACATTATTAGCATTGTTGTTCCGAATATCGAAACAGAAACAATTTGCCATGGATTTCCGTTAAGTGAAGCAAATATAATTAATAGCACAAGGCCAGCAATACTTAGTAATGCACCGATTCCATGTGTAATTGCATTGATAATTTCTTCTTTTTTTGTGAAAGTGTGTATTTCCAATTATGCAGCCTCTTTTTTGTTCGACATATTATTATTGTACACCGTAATTATTATATAACCAGTTACAAAAGTCATTAACATCTACTCATTCTGATTATCGCCTGTATCTGTATACTCACAAAAACATATACTAAAATTATAAAGATAATATTATAAATATGTAGGAACTATATATGTTTCTCGAACATTAACTATGGTAAACTAAGGATGTGGATGTTGGTTATAACTCCTTTTTTGCAGATAAGTAAGAAAAAAGCTTTCTTACTGCAGAAGTGAAAATTAGGCACCCTCCATTAAGGCCTGCTCTCCAGAGTATAAGGGTTTCTAAGGAAGAAAAAGAACATTTCAAAAGAATCCTTTTACGAATGCCAAATTTTCTAACAAGTCTATTGTTAAAACAAGTTTGTTGCTAGTATTCAAAAGGAGCGATTTAGTATGAGTACGATACAAGATAAGCAATTAACAGATATTGTCGTAGAGGATATAATGATATCATCTGAAAAAGTTGCCCATGTACAGTTGAATAATCCATTGGAACACGCATTATTAGTACTGGTGAAATCTGGTTACTCCGCTGTCCCGGTATTAGATGCATCTTATAAGCTAGTAGGAACGATTGGCAAGACAATCATTTTAAACGAGATTTTAGGTTTAGAACGATTTGAGATTGAGAAACTTTCTGATATGCGCGTTCATGAAGTGATGAATACAGACATACCATCTCTATCAAGAGACGATTCATTTATGGATGGGTTAAAAGCCGTTATTAACAATACATTTGTTTGTGTTTCCGATAAAGAGGGTTATTTTGATGGAATCGTAACAAGACGTGCTATTCTCAAACAAACGAAACGGGACTTTTATACAAACAAAAATGACCAATTATTAAATTGAGTTATTGCTGCACCCTTGCAGAATAATGCGTAGGGTGTTTTTTTATTTTGTAACTCAATTTCGCATCTATAGTATAAGTTCAAATAGCTATTTTGATAATCTCAGAATGTTTTAATTGTCCTTGATAACATTGATAAAGGTTTTTTACACATAAGATATAAAATGCGGACTACTTTTTAAAGAATTTGAGTGCTATTATACCGCTCTGGAAATACACTTCGCGCACCTAGGGCGGCTGATGAGCCTCCTTGCTCCTACGTCGCTGCGCAGTCTCATCTAGGCCTCAGCTCCCACAGGAGTCTCCGTGTATTTCCTACGCTGGGACTGTTTACCTTGATTTTCTTAGCCATAGGGAACACTTCAACTTCTAATCAAGAAGCCTCTTCCAGTGGAGGCAGAATACGTAGACTCCTATGGGAACAGCACGTTCCGAAGACCCCGGAAGAAGCGTTCTGTGCTTCTGAGGAG
>JBDNGJ010000156.1:0-6639 GCA_041689365.1 Virgibacillus sp. | reverse complement strand
CTATGGAAGTGGTCAATTTACATTTGTCCAGTCCCTATTGCTACGGCCACAAATTACCTATGATGATAAGAACAGGCATTCATCCTCTTTTGGTTCTCTTAATGTAGGAACGATAGAACAATCAATTGATCAATTTTACAAGGATATTAAGTGGCTTACGGAAAATGGGAATTACCGTGGTAAAGATATTGATCAAAAGAGACTGAACTATATACGGGAAAATGGAATTCAGGTCTATGGTGCTGTTGTGACTGGGCCAATACGTGAGATTGAAAAATTACTGGATGAGGAACAATTCCATCAGTTTTACTTAGGCGGAATAGAAGTGTGGAACTGGGATGAGTATTAGGGTGAATTTACTATGAAAAAATATATCTATTGGCTGCTGCCGACTTGTTGGATGGGGATAATTTATTATTCCTCAGCACAGCCTTATGAAAATCAGGATGTTAAGCCGCTATTGACAGATACGGTTGATTTATCCTTTTTAACGCCTTTTGTTGATTGGATATCTTTTCCCTATCATCATTCAGAGGTAAGTGCAGCAGAGTTGGGGATTGCAGGTTTCATTGAGTTCTTCCTGCGAAAAGGTGCACATGTTGGAGTATTCTTTGTACTAATGTGTTTATTTTATATTGCGTTGAAAAAAACATGTAATATGAAGTTCCGTTCATATATGATAATATCGTTTTGCGTAACAGTTGCATATGCTGGATTAGATGAATTTCATCAAGGATTCACAGCTAATCGTACACCGTATATAGGTGATGTTGTTCTGGATGGAGTCGGTGCTGCAATAGCCGCCATATGTTTATTGTTGATTAAATGGAAAACAGTCACAAAATAGATTCTGATACGAATGATTTATAAAAAAGTTCAATAGCCGACATTATTCGACAACATAACTGTTTTAAACATGGTATAATAGTCTTGCATTTTGACAAAAGGCGGTATAAAAATGGTAGAGCAGGAACGATATAAAAATATGCTGAAAAAGATGATTGACGAAACAGAGAACTCAAAATTTCAATCATCCGAGGAACTGATCCAGGCGCTAATCCAAGAATTAACAAATGGGAAATCGATTCATAAAAAAATTTCAAATTGACTGTATAAACTACATTGCTGTTTTGGCGAATGTAGTTTTTCTTTTTAGGGGTAGGTTCTAGACATGTGTGTTGCTGTTATGCTACCTTAAGGACTAGCAAACACAAAGGGCTGATAAAGATATGAAACGTTCATTATTTGTAAAAAATGTCACTATATTTACTGAATCAGAAGGCATTGTTAAGGGTTCAATCGTTTTAGAGGATAGTACTATAAAAGAAATACATAATAATGTCAACACTACCCCTCCAGAAAATGCGCAAATCATCGATGGAAGAGGATTAAATCTTATACCCGGATTTATCGATGGGCATATTCATGGTGCTGCAGGTGCAGACGTGATGGATTCAACTGAGAAAGCATTGGATACAATGGCAGAAGTTTTACCAAAAGAAGGTACGACTAGTTTTCTCGCAACGACAATTACACAGTCACCTGAAAGTATTGAGGATGCTTTACGGAATGTGGCAGAATATAAATCCAAGCGTGGACAAGCAGAGGTTATGGGTGTCCATCTTGAAGGTCCTTTTATTGAAAAAAGTAAAAAAGGTGCACAGCCACTTGAATTTATTATGAAGCCAGATATTGGGCAGTTTAAGAAATGGCAGCAGTTGTCAGGGAATAAAATTAAAACCATTACACTTGCCCCTGAACATGATGAAGATGGCACATTTATTAGGTCTTTATATGAGTCAGGTGTAAATGTTTCAGCTGGTCATACGGCTACCGGATTTGATGGTATGAAAACAGCGATAGCCCAGGGGGTTCGTCAAGTAACACACATCTGTAATGCAATGAGTGGTATACATCACCGGGACATAGGTGTCTTAGGTGCTGCATTTCAACTGGAGGAATTACGTGCTGAACTAATTGCTGATGGAATTCATGTTTCACCCGAAATGCTTCAGCTTATCTATTCAAATATGGGAAGTGAACGGCTAATTCTGATTACGGATGCGATGCGAGCTAAGTGCCTTCACTCTGGTGCATACGAGTTGGGCGGACAGCCTGTTAACGTAACAGAAGACCGTGCAGTTCTTGATGATGGGACACTTGCTGGAAGTATTCTGAAGATGTATCAAGGTGCACAGCAAATGCTTCAATTAAAAGATGTATCAATCAAAAGTGTGGTTGAAATGGCTTCTTCCAATCCGGCGAAGCAACTGGGTGTTTTTGACAAAAAAGGGAGCATTAAAGTTGGAAAGGATGCAGATCTTTTACTCGTAGATGATGATTTGCACATTAAATATACAATTTGCCGTGGAGAAATTGCGCACGAGGAGGATTAGGACTGAATGGAAATAGTAAAAGTAAAAAATTATGAAGAAATGGGCGAGAAAGCGTGTGATTTAATTGTTGAAAAAGTAAACAGCTTGGATAATCCTGTATTGGGGCTTGCGACTGGTTCCACTCCAGAAGGAATGTACCAGCAGATGATTGATTCATTTCAAAGGAATGAGGTTTCTTTTACAAAAACAACAACTTTTAACTTAGATGAGTATGTTGGCCTTTCAGGAAACAACCCTAACAGTTACCGCTTTTACATGAATGATAAGTTGTTTAAGCATATTGATTTGCCTGCCAACCGTGCTTATTTGCCTAATGGTGATGCCGATGATCTTCAAAAAGAATGTCGGGACTATGAAACTTTAATGTATAAGGCTGAGTACATCGATGTGCAGGTTTTGGGGTTAGGCCTGAATGGGCATATTGGATTTAATGAGCCTGGCACAGCTTTTGACAGCCGTACACATATAGTCGATTTGGATGAGACTACCCGTAAAGCCAATGCGCGCTTTTTTGACTCATTGGATGATGTACCAAAAAAAGCAATCACGATGGGAATTGAAACAATTATGGAGAGTAAAAAAATACTTCTGCTTGTCGCCGGTGAAAAGAAAGCAGAAGCTGTGTACAGACTGGTAAATGGTGAAACTTCTGAGGAATTCCCAGCATCCATACTCCAAAAGCATGAAAATGTCACACTGATTGCAGATGAAGAGGCACTGTCGAAATTTTGAGACAGTGCTCTTTTTTTACCTGAAAATGCAGATATCAACTCGAAAGCGAGGATATCGACCTGAAAGCTGAGGTATCAACTCGAAAGCTGGGATATCGACTTGAAAGCTGTGATATCAACTTGAAAGCTGTGATATCGACTTGAAAGCTGTGATATCGACTTGAAAGCTGTGATATCAACTTGAAAGCGTGGATATCAACCTGAAAGGGTGGATATCAACCCGAAAGCGTGGATATCGACCTGAAATCGGAGATATCAACTCGAAAGCGTACATATCGACCTGAAAGCGTAGATATCAACCTGAAAGCGTGGATATCAACCTGAAAGCGTGGATATCAACCTGAAAGCGCAGATATCAACCCGGAAGCGCAGATATCAACCCAGATACAGGGAACTTCAACCAGATCCAAAGAACTTCAACCGGACTGAACATCAATCTCAACATATGCTGTTCCTTTTGCTTCAAAGGTGACTTGATCACTTGTGATATCAGTAACCCATTCGCGGAAATTCGCTTCTTCGCCGTCTCTTACATAAACAATGAACTCCACCTGTTCCAGATAATTAATCGAATCCAATACATAATCAGAGTTGCGTAATACATTTTCCAGTTTGCCTAGTAATGAGTAGCTGACAACAATTAATATACCTTGCATCAGCTGGCGTTCCACAACACCAGCAGCTGCTATTGCTTGTGAAGTCGTACTGCCATAGGCCCGAATTAAGCCACCAGCTCCCAGTTTTACACCACCAAAGTATCTGGTTACAACGATTACAGTATCCTTTAGGTCCTGCTTTTTTAGCACCTCCAGCATCGGTACACCAGCCGTACCACTTGGTTCACCATCATCATTAGCTTTTTGAATCTGATTATTCTCGCCAATCATATACGCTGAACAATTATGGTTTGCATCATGATGCTTTTTCTTGATTTCACTAATAAAGGATTGAGCGGCTTTTTCAGTCTCTACCCGTTTCACGTAGCCAATAAATCGTGACTTTTGTATGATTAGTTGATTAATTGCTTCATTTTTTACAGTAAAATAGTTCGATAACATCTTGCTTTTAACCTCCTGACAATCCATTATTATAGATAGGGCTATATTTTGACCTATTAGTAAAGGATAAACTTTCCTAAATGTATGCTAAAAGACCCTAGTAAAAAAATAACTTATTTCGAATAATTATATCATAGGTTGGTGGGACAAGATGGTTCAAAAAATGGAAGAAAAAGCATTAGATCATGTGATCGATGATATGATTGACGTTGTTCAAAATAGTAAAGATGAAATTTTTAACATAAGTGAAGAAGCAAGAGGCGAATATGAAAATTTACTTAGAGAATTAAAAGAAACGAAAGAAAAAGTCATTGAGCACATCAATGATGGGGATGCTTTGGAGCAAAAGGTGAAATATTCCAGACAGCGGCTTTCTGAGGTGAGTAAATATTTTGATCGCCATTCGGAGAGTGAAATACGCGAGGTTTATGAAAACACACACATGATGCAAACAAAACTGGCAATGCTGCGCCAGGAAGAGAAAGGTTTACGCGATCGCCGAGATGATCTTGAGCGACGATTGCTTACATTGGATCAGACCATCGAGCGTGCTGAAGGTTTAGCTAGTAAAATTTCAGTTATTCTCACTTATCTAAATGACGATTTTAAACAAGTCAATGAAATGATTGAAGAGGCAAAAGAGAAGCAGGAGTTTGGTTTGAAAATTATTGAGGCCCAAGAGGACGAGCGTCGAAAAATATCCAGGGAAATTCATGATGGCCCTGCTCAGATGCTGGCAAACATATTGCTCCGTTCAGAGCTGGTTGATCGTACATTTCGTGAAGGAACTGTTGATGACGCGTTAAAAGAAATAAAGAGTGTGCGAAAGATGATTCGTTCATCTTTATATGAAGTACGACGCATTATTTATGATTTGCGCCCAATGGCATTGGATGATTTAGGACTAGTACCAACAATTAAAAAGTATGTTGCTACAATTGCTGATTATAATGACACAGAAATTGAGTTTTCAACAATGGGACATGAAAAACGATTGAATCAAAAATATGAAATTGCCTTTTTTCGTTTGGTTCAGGAATCCATTCAGAATGCTGTTAAGCACGCAGAAGCAAGTCTAATAAAGGTGAAGCTGGACGTTGGGCCAAACGATTTAGTAATGGTTATTAATGATAATGGGAAAGGCTTTGACCCAGCGTTAAAACGGGATAAATCATTTGGGTTAATTGGGATGAGAGAACGTGTTGAAATGTTGAATGGTAAATTGACAATAAACTCAACAATTGGTGAAGGAACGAAAATTATGATAAAGGTTCCATATGAACTCTCGTGATATAAGTACTACTTTTAGACTATTCAAGTATAATAGATTTGAACCGATAAAAAAATAAAGTACGAAAAAGGCTACCAATGAAACGTAATAGGGTATATATAAATAGCTTTTAATCTAGGAGGAACAAAATCGATGAATATGAAACAAACAAAAATTGTATTAATTGATGACCACAAATTATTTCGTGAAGGTGTAAAGCGAATCCTTGAATTTGAACAATCATTTGAGGTTGTTGCAGAGGGTGATGATGGTCTTGTTGCTTCCTCATTAGTTAAGGAACACAATCCTGATGTTGTATTGATGGATATCAATATGCCAACAATGAATGGCGTTCAAGCAACTGCAGATCTCGTCAGACACTTTCCAAACACGAACGTTATTATTCTTTCAATCCATGATGATGAAAGCTATGTTACCCATGCTTTAAAAACAGGGGCACAGGGCTACTTACTTAAGGAAATGGATTCTGATTCGTTAATAGAGGCTATTAAAGTAGTTAGCGACGGTGGTTCCTATCTTCACCCGAAAGTAACGCATAACCTTGTTCAGGAATATCGCCGTCTTGCACAGGAAAATGTGTCGAATGTTGCAGAAAATGCTATCGAATATCATAAGCCGCTTCATTTGCTGACAAGACGTGAGTGTGAGGTATTGCAGCTTCTAGCAGATGGAAAAAGTAATCGTGCTGTTGCAGAAACATTGTATATTAGTGAAAAAACAGTGAAAAACCATGTCAGCAATATCCTGCAGAAAATGAGTGTGAACGATCGTACACAAGCAGTTGTATCCGCAATTCGTAAGGGCTGGGTTGAAGTACAATATTAGTAAATTCTTCCTTAATAGATTTCTATACTCTGTTGCTTTTTAGTGACAGAGTATTTTTTGGCAGATAAGAAAGTATAACTACTTTCTTACTGTATAAGTGCAACTAAGGTAATTCGCCCAAAGGCTTGTCGAATTCCAAGTTTTCTAATTTAAGTTTCTAATGCAAATATATTTTTCTTCATGTAAAATAATACATTATAGAGGTTGTTCAAAAAGTCCGGTAAAAATGACGCATCGAATTTCGTCGTTAGCTTGCTTTTCCGTTGCTCATGTATTAAAAGCATACATTCCGCTACTCAAAGCTACGCTGCCTCGAACTTCTCGGTCATTTTCATCCT
>JBDNGJ010000155.1:0-1594 GCA_041689365.1 Virgibacillus sp. | reverse complement strand
TTAAAGGTAGAGATTTCTTCGTCAGAGTCAACATGTAAATATTCTTGCGCATCAGCAATTGTAATTGGTTCGCTAGTTGGTTCGGTGATAACTTTTATATACATTACTTATCACCTTTTTTCTTTCCATCCTTATTAGCAGAAGTTGATTTCTTAACTTCCTTTTTAGGAGATTCTAAAAGACCTTTCGACTGCAATTCGTCTACTCGGTCTCCCTTGTATTCAGAATCTAGGCGATAGTATTTATGGGTTACTTTGTCCATGAATGTTTTTATAACCTTCATCTAAACCCTCCTTACGCTGTAGTTACTTCGATTTGACCGTAAATAACAGATTCACCATCACGTAATTTAACATCCTCGCGCTCAATAGCACGTAATTCAGTTGTATCGTTTCTCCAAGAGTTGCCGCCCTCTTTAGTTGTATCCACAGACATTTTTTTGCGGTCAAATAGTACAATCGCCTCTTTCAAATCACCAACAACAAACGGATACGTAGTTGTTCCAGCGGTGGCATCAACGGTTGAAGCGAGTGTTTTGTTAGACAGAACTACCACTGGCTTACCGAACAACAATTTACGCGTTGGTGATGTTGGGTCTGGCTGTAATAGTGGTCGTCCGTCGGCATCCTCTTGTTGATCAAGATAGTTATATCCATCTTGGTTTGTGTATGTCCCTGCATTTTCAGAAATAGCCGGGTCTAAGTCCACGTTATATGCCTTCTTAATTCCACTGTAATCAGCAAATGGTACCTTTGCTAGTGCATCAAGAACACCTAAAATTAAGCTATTACGTGTTGCTTTTGATTTCTTAGCTAACCATTGTGAAACATATTTCGTAATATTTTCTGCTGTATCAGCAAGTAACTCATTGGACATGGACATGAACCCAGCGTACTTCTGAATAGCATAAGTGAAACGTTGGAATTGCGGATTCCCCATATCACCAAGTGCAGCTGCTTCAGCAACATTAATGAATGGTGTTGAGTCAGCACGAACTTCTAATGTGCGGGCCCCTGAATCTGTGTTAACAGGTTCAACTGTTACGTATTGCTCTAGCGCATCAACTGTTTGCTTTAATTCTCCAATACGAGTTGAGATATCATCAGGTACTGTAAACCCACCATCTGGATCAGAACCACCAGACATAGCATTGTTAAACTTATTGATTACTGTTTTTTCTTCATCACTTAGTGACTTGCCGGCAATGGCATTGAAAAATGCATTTTTATATTCTTTGTTTTCTTCCGTTTTTGGTTGATTTTGCGCTTGCGGATTAGGCTTGTTAGGTGTATTCAATGGTTGATCTAGTTCGTTTGAAACACCTAGAAGCGTTTCTTCGCGCTCAATTTTATTCTTCAATTCAGCAGCGTCTTTCAAATAATTGTCAAATTCCTTTTGCTCATCATCAGTCATGTTACGTTTTTCTTTTTTAGCAGCTTCATTTAATTCCTTAGCTTTGTTAACCATTTCTGCGCGATCTTGTCGCATTTGTAAAATTTCATCCATTTACAAAACCTCCATTAGTTTGATTTCATTTGAATTGTAATTATTATAAAAACCTTCCCCAGTTTTAACCGTAGAAGATTGGTTTTGC
>JBDNGJ010000154.1:0-12585 GCA_041689365.1 Virgibacillus sp. | reverse complement strand
GGGGATTAAATTTTCCAAAATATGTTTTTCAGCAGCCTCCTCGCTGTCCCACAGGAGTCTCGCATATTCCAACTGCTAGTTTAGTGGTATAAAATCTTTTTTTTAAGTTCTTGTGAGCAAAACCAAGCGTAGGAAATACACATAGACTCCTGTGGGAGCTGAGGCCTAGATGAGACTACGCAGCGACGTAGGAGCAAGAAGGCTCATCAGCCGCCCTAGGTGCGCGAAGTGTATTTCCGAAGCGGTGTCATAGCACTCAGCATTTTAGTTCGTATTTTATATCAACTACGTATTAGATTCAACCATAGTAATTGGTCTAAACAACTTATCCTGTTATTATTCGTCTTTAAAGTAGAGATTTTTAGTTATGTTCCAGCCTCTTTATAATATGAGTTATATATTTTCTTAGTATGTTTATATCCGATACAGCACTTAGTGTCCTGGAACCAACAACATCTTCTATTTCATTAAGCTGTAGTTTGCCGTTTGTATCAAGTAAGAAATCAATCCCCACCATTCCAAAATCGAAGGCATAAATGATCTTGTTCAGTAAAGTTATTTCATAATGATTTAATGGATACCATGTAGCAGACCCACCTAGTTTGAAATTAGATCTGAAGTCACTCTTACTTTCCCGCAGAACAGCTCCAACTATTTGGCTACCAACAACAAAAACCCTAACATCTTTACCTAGTTGGATATTTTTAGTTGATTGAATAATGAGTTCAGATGCAAAAATATTATCAGCAATACACCTCTCCCATTGCTGTTCATTCTCGATCAAATGTACTTGCAGGCCACCTCTTCCACTTGTCCCCTTGACAACAAATGGCAGAGGTAAACCAGGCAGTTGTACACAATTTTTCTTTTCCATAAAAATTGTATCAACCATTGGAATCGATAACTTGTTTATATAATAATGTGTTAATGCCTTATTATTACAGATAGCCGACACCTGGGAGGAGTTAAAAACATTGATTCCTATTGATTCGAGTACCTTATTCAGTAATGGTTCAACTGTTCTCACTACAGCAAAGTCTGGTAATTGAACTTGCTGATTATTATAGAGCATCGTTTGTTTATTTTGGAAGATACCAATTGTTAATTCCTCTCGTAACATTAATTTAATTGATACTCCCTGTAATGCAGCCTCATCCATGAACCAATTAATATATGCTGTATTTTGCTCAGAATCTTGTTCGCTATATATAAGCCACCCCACTAGATTCATTTTGTACCCCCAACTGTTAATATGTCTATCATGTAACCAATCATAAATTCAGCAGCATTGATTCCAGTACAATCAAATATATTACGAATATGTGCATTGGAGTTTATTTCACAAATTATAGGTTTATTATTGGGACCGAATAATAGATCAACACCCGCAAAGTCAGCACCAATCGCTTTTGTAGCAGCAACAGCAATATTGATTTCCTCGGGAGTAGGCTGGTAATTATTCATTGTCCCTCCTGCCGTAACATTTGCACGAAAGTCATTAGAAGCATGTCTTGTCATTGCTGCAACTACCTCATCGCCAACTACTTGCAGCCGTATATCTTTTCCATGACTTGTAGCAATAAATTCTTGGAGCATAAATGGTGTTCCGTGAAGCTCAGAAATTTTTTCAAACGCCTCTTCCATTGAGTGAACTAAGTAAACCTGTTCCCCAAATGACCCAAACGCCTCTTTAATAATCAACGGAAAATCCAGAATGTTGATAGCGTCTCGAAAATCTTCAGGGTTAAACAATTCTGATCTTACAAATGCCATCGGTGCAACAATTGTTTTGGGTATTGGTAAGTGCATGTTGGCCAGTGCTTGATAAGTTGCGATTTTGTCATCACTTTTCTCAATCGATGCACCACTGTTGAAAACCCGGATACCCAAGAGTTCGAGTTGCTTTGCTAAATAAATGTCCTTATCTGTAAACATTACAAAGTCAGGAAGATCATTGTTTTCTCTAATCAAATCAAGTGAATCAGTTGATAGAAATGATAAAAGCTCATTATTTTTATAAATATCCGTCTGTATATTTTGCTTGAATGCGGCATCTTGAAGCCATTCAGCGAAATCGAGAAATTTGTTGCCAGGTAAGTATCCGTTATAAATTATCCAACCGTATAAGTTCAATTCATGATTTCCTTTCTCATGGGTTATTATTATTGATATACTAATTCTGTTGACTATGAAAATAAAGAAAAGCGGTGTACATAATGTTTGAACACTTTCAGCAGGTAGAAAGATTTTTTGAAGGCAGAAAGAAATATGGCATGAAACCCGGATTAGGCCGAATACATAAACTCTTGGAGTTACTCGATCACCCACAGGAAAAGATTCAAGCAATTCATGTCACAGGAACAAATGGAAAAGGCTCAACTGTACAATATATTAAAAACGCATTAATTTCCAATGGCGTAACTGTCGGGGTCTTCACCTCCCCAAGTCTCAACGGTCTAACAGGGCATATTTACAAAAATAATGGCATGATTTCTGAACTGGTATTCACAGAAATAATCAGTGAGATTCATCCATTTGTTCAGCAGCTGGATGCTGAAAACAACCATCCAACCGAATTTGAAATTATTACAGCTGCAGCTTTTATGTATTTCAAGAAAAATACCGATATCGCATTAATTGAAGCTGGAATGGGCGGTAGAGAAGATACAACTAATTGTTTTAACCCCATATTGTCCATTATAACAAATGTGGAAAAGGATCATATTCCTTTTTTAGGTGAATCGCTAGAATCAATCGCATATCATAAAGCGGGAATTATTAAAGAAAATACACCAGTAGTAATTGGGGAAATGTCAGATGAAGCGATGCACGTTATATCGGTTGAAGCTTCTCAGAAGAGTGCCCCATTATATCAACTTGAAAATGCATTTGATTATTCGATTCTTCATGAAGTATCGGGCTTTCAGGCATTTAATTGGGTTTCGAGCATGGATAAGTTTAAAGTGACAATACAAACAAATGGCGAATATCAAGTGAAGAATGCTTCTTTGGCGATTATGGCACTAATGCTATTGAAGTCTAATGGATTTACTTTAAATCTGAACAAAAGTCTTAACGGACTTTATCAAACTCAAATACCAGGCAGATTTGAATTGGTCCAAACAAATCCTATTGTAGTATTGGATGGATCCCATAACCCTGCAGGTGTACGAGCTTTTACCGATACGATGACATCAATTTACAAAAATCGGGAAAAACATCTTATTTTTGCAGCATTTAGGGATAAGGACCTCACTTATATGCTTAATTATTTAAGCAATTATTTTTCTTCCATAACCTTAACAACATTTAAGCATCCCAGAGCTGCTTCTGTGGAAGAACTTAAATCACTAATAAATCACCCAAACGTACGAGCTGATCAGGATTGGATGAAAGTTATAGAGGAGATCCAGGATCAGAATAATCAAGTATGTTATTTTGTTACTGGATCCCTACATTTTATTGCTAATGTAAGAAAAATTTTGAAATAGAAGTAAAGATATAGTAATATATAATTATCAGAATGTTTTTAATCTATGAGTCTTTAGTAGGATTACTTAAAAATAGAAGAGTCAATTTCATAAATACTTGTACTCGCCCAATTTCACGGATTAATGGTTTATGTTCTCTAATTCAAGGTGCTACGATTGTATGGAACGGTAAGACAAGGAGCCTCAAGCCATACACGCGGAAGGCATCCTCCTGCAGAGAAAATCGACAGACATAGCACTTTTACAAACAGTCTGGATTTACTGTTTCATTATTGAATTATGGAACTGATTCAGAAAACAAAATAAGTAAAGTATCATTTGTTAAAAAATTTAACAATGATAGGAGATGTAAAACCCGAATGGTATCTAAAAGTAAAATGAAGCTAATATGGATACTTTGGTTTATTGTATGGCCAGCAATATTATGGCTTTCATATAACTATTATTACGTAAGTATGGAAGAACAGTTAATTGATATTCTGTTGTTTGCTGTTTTTATGGGTATTGTTGCCTGGTTTCCTTTAACTATAAATGACAATCCGGTTTTCTTTGTAAACGGGATAAGTATAGCAGTCTTTCTTACATTTGGACTATTTGTTGAGATTATATTAACTCAAATAGCAATTTTTATTGTGCTGGCCAAAACGGGTGTTGGAAAGAAAGACAATTATCGCTATCCATTAAATATGGTAATGTTTTCACTTGTATCTGTAATTGGGCAGTTGTATTTGTTCAATTAGGAGGTAATCATCAAACGATTTTAACCCAAAGCGAGGAGCAAGTATGGGCGATATTTGGATATGCGATCACTATTTTTATCGCAAATCAGTTTTTTAACAAATTAATAGATAAAGCTTTTTATAAGAGAAAGGTAAAAATATTTGATGAGGGGTTAAGGTGGGAATTCATCTCGTCATTACTAATTATACCAGTAGGGTTTGTATTATTTGTACTCTATAGTGAAATTGGGCGTGCAGGGATTTTCTATTTAGGAATACCATTTGTATTTATTTCTGTGATTTTAATGCTTTTATATTCCTATAAAGAAATTAACCGCTATCTTGAAAAAACAGGAGAAATTGGTCACCAATTAACAAATCGGATGGAACTAAGCTCAGTTTATAACGTTTTTATTAATGAAATTAGTGAATTATTGCCAATTGATTATGCCTATATTTATATAGTAGATGATAATCAACTAAAATTGGAACAAGTCTATGACTTAGAAAATAATACAGAAGCATCTTATAGCTCATTGAAGAGAAATGAAGCATTCAGTGGTAAAGTTTGGGCAACTGGAAATTCCCTTCTGTATAAACGGGCAACAGATTGGGTAACTGTAAAAAGCAGAAAAATACCTTCAGATATCGAGAGTGTATTATCACAGCCAGTTGAATATGGAGAAGATATTATTGGTGTTGTTACAGTAGAGTCTGAACAGAAAAAGGCATTTGAGAAATTACATTTTCAAATAATGGATATTTTAACTAATTACTTAGGAGTTGCAGTCGAAAATGCGAAAAACTATGAGCTTACTAAGTCACAAAGTGAGCGGGATGGACTAACTCAGTTATATAACTTAAGGTACATGGAAAACTTGTTGGAAGATTACGATGAAAATCTAGTTCAAAAAGATAGTAGTGAAAATTTTTCATTACTTTTGTTGGACATAGACCATTTTAAAAAAGTGAATGACATGTATGGTCATGAGGCTGGAAATGAAATATTGTGTCAGATTGCAGAATGCTTGACGCGTTTAATAGGAGATAGGGGAGTAATCGCGCGCTATGGCGGTGAAGAGTTTGTAGTGTTTCTCCCGAACAGCGGGTTAACAGAGTCCACTGAAATTGCTGAGCAACTGCGAACTTCAATTGCTGATAACGAATTCATTGTTCATAAGCATATTATTAGTAATACGGGTCCGCTAAAAGTCTCAATTACTTCGAGTATTGGAATTTCCGTATTTCCTATACACTGCGAAACTCTAATTGAATTAATTCGTAATGCTGATCGCGCCATGTATATAGGAGCAAAGAGGAAGGGCAGAAACAGGGTCGCTGTTTACGAAGACCTCAAAACTTCCTGATCGAGTAGTGTGTGGTGAACTTAACCAAAAAGTCGTTTTCCGAAAGGTTGTTGTTATTTCCAAGTACGAATCTCAGACCGTAGTAAATATAAACCGTGAACTTATAACACCGATCGGAAAAACATATTACTTTCCGCTGGCTCGCACTTGCCTCCCGTAAGAGCCGAAGCGTTATCCCAAGGTGCATGATTGCACGAAGTGGGATAAACATTGCTATACTGTCGCAGTTTATATGAACAGCAACAATTTATAGAAAACAGCCTTAAATCAAATGGTCACCAGTTTTCTGTTGCAAATAGTCAGTTTATGTTGAACGTTTTTTTGAAAGAGTGACAACAATCGTCTTACTTTTTACTAGTCATGTGCTAGAGTGAAACAAACTCGCACATGGAGGGGAAATGGTTGGGAAAAGATAATAAAATTACAGTATGGATGGGTGGAAAGAAGACAACGCTAAAACGAGATGATCATGCAGACGAGAGTTATTCACTAAAGGAATTTAATAAAGACTATTCTGCTGCTACGCTGGAGGATGCTAATGGTGATGAGGTACCTACATTTGTCAGGAGGCACAGTGATGATAGTAGCAATGAACATTACTTTGGTCAAAAGTCGAGATTCAGCGCGTTCAAACCGATAATTCTTGCTTCGGTTTCCGCAATCATAATTGGCTCTGTTTTAGGTTTCTTTATGTTGAACATGTTCGTTGATATTGATAAAGGTCTTAGCCAGCAGAATTACACCGTACCTGCCGCAGTTGATGATGAGGAGACAAGTAAAGAAGGTAGTGAAACAGAATCAGCCTCAGATGAAGTTACTTCATCTACCCCAATAGAATCAGTGAATGCTTTTGTATTACAGGCAGGGAAATTTGAAGGTGAAGCAAATGCTAATGAAATGAAAAGTAAATTTAATCAAGCTGGTTTTTCTGCAATGATTTGGACTAGAGATAATTATTATTATGTTTTGGCAGGAATTGCCAAGTCAAAAGATCAGGCAAATCAACTAGCTAAAGAATTTAATGATCACCAATTAGAAGTTTTTGTAAAGAACTGGAATACAGAACCAGGTGACATTAAACTAACTAATGATGAAGTCAACTGGCTTAAAGCTTACAATAAACAATGGACGGAATCCTTAACTTTATTGAATAAGAATGAAAAGTTATCAGAAGATGGCTGGGCCAATACAGTAAACACAATTCCTGGTGATTCAAAAAAAATTGGTGAATTTACCACTTTTCTAAAAAAAGAGATCTCTGGTCTTGTTAAGGCAAACAAATGGCAAGAACAGCGTATATTATTAAATTTGTGGTATCAATTAAACCTTTTGGTAAATTAAATATACAGTGAAACAAAAAATAAGACAAATAGGCGCTTTTGCTTTTTAGCTTAATATCGTAAGTGTGAAAATGAATTTTTGTATAGAGAAAATTTAAAAATAGAGGGTTGAATAAGTCTGGAAATAGTTATTTGTTAAGTTGTTCAGAAATGAATAAATAGATAATATGAACTTATCTTAACAAAGGAGGACTGTTGATGACTTCACCGACTATTATGATAAAGGATGTACCAAAGGAAGATCGTCCACGTGAAAGACTGCTTAAATTAGGTTCAAGTCATTTATCTAATCAGGAACTACTCGCAATACTGCTTGGAAGTGGGACAAGAGAAGAATCCGTTATGACTTTGTCTAACAGGGTCTTAATGCACTTTGAAGGGTTAAACTTGCTTAAAGACGCTACCATTGAGGAACTGACAGCAATTAAAGGCATTGGAGAAGCTAAAGGCGTGTTGCTGCTTTCAGCAATGGAGTTAGGGAGACGAATGAATCAATATAAACCGAATGAACGTTATATTATTCGTTCTCCGGAAGATGGAGCAGACTATGTAATGGAAGAGATGCGAAACCTTAACCAGGAACATTTTGTTGTATTATTCTTAAATACTAAAAACCAAATCATTCATCGGCAAACCATTTTTATTGGAAGTCTGAATGCTTCGATTGTACATCCGCGAGAAGTTTATAGAGAGGCTGTTAAACGTTCTGCAGCTTCTATCATCTGTGCTCACAACCATCCCTCCGGAGACCCTGCCCCATCCCAGGAAGATATACATGTCACACGACGTTTAGTTGAATCAGGGAAGATGATAGGTATAGAACTTCTGGACCATTTGGTCATAGGTGATCGTAAATTTGTGTCCTTAAAAGAAAAAGGATACTTATAAAACACTATCTATTTTTTAATTTTTTTCGTATAATTGTATAGAAGTAAAAGTTGGCGCCAGTTTCCGGATTTATATGAAATTGGCGCTTATTATAATTATTAATACCGATAAAGATGTTTACTTTAAGTTATAAAAATGTTTAAAATTATGAGTTGAGGTTATATTGCAGCACTAATTTAAACAGATATAGTGAAGTTACATAAACATACAACTAACGAAATTGCTATTTGGAAAGGAAGATTTTTTTGGGTGGATTTAGTTTATCACAGGACTTAGGAATAGATTTAGGTACAGCAAATACACTTGTGTTTCTTAAAGGAAAAGGTGTCGTTGTTCGTGAACCTACAGTAGTTGCGAAAAATATTCAAACAGGAGAAATCGAAGCAGTAGGTAGTTCAGCACGGAATATGATTGGGCGGACTCCTGGAAATATTTCTGTTGTTCGGCCAATGAGAGATGGTGTGATTGCGGATTATGATACTACTGCAGTTATGATGAAATATTATATAAAAAAAGCGATGCGTAATCGATCCATGTTTGCTAGGAAGCCAAATGTAATGATTTGTGTTCCATCAGGCATCACTATGGTGGAGGAACGTGCAGTAATTGATGCAACAAAGCAGGCCGGTGCGAAGGATGCCTTTCCTATTGCAGAACCATTTGCAGCAGCTATAGGTGCAGGATTACCTGTCTGGGAACCAACAGGCAGTATGATTGTCGATATTGGTGGGGGAACTACTGAAGTTGCTGTTATTTCGCTTGGCGGAATTGTGACGAGTCAATCGATTCGAACAGCAGGTGATGACATGGATGAGTCGATCACCAACTATATTCGTAAGCATTATAATTTGATGATAGGTGAGCGTTCTGCAGAATCGATTAAAATGGACATTGGAACTGCAGGAGAAATAACCGAGGATATCGAAATTGATATAAGAGGTCGTGATTTATTAACAGGCTTACCGAAGACAATTTCAATAACAGCAAAAGAAATAGCTGTTTCATTAAATGATACAGTTCAGGCCATTATTCAAGCGGTTAAAAGCACATTAGAGAAAACCCCTCCTGAACTAGCTGCAGACATAATGGATCGCGGCATAGTTTTATCCGGTGGGGGAGCTCTTTTACGAAACTTAGATAAAATTATTAGTGATGAGACAAAAATGCCTGTTTTTGTTACAGAAGACCCTCTGGATAGCGTGGCAATTGGGACAGGTAAATCTTTAGAATACATTCAACACTTTCGTTCCCATCCGAATGTATCATCTCGTCCTACTATCGAGTAAGCAGGTGTATTCATGCCAATTTTTCGTAAAAAAAGATTATTCATTTTATTAATCGGAATTATCATTCTTGTCGCAATGATTGGTTTTTCCTTAAGGGATAGAGATAATCTTTCGACACCAGAGCAGTTTTTAAAAGATACGGTTGGATGGGCCCAAAATATTATACACACTCCAGTAAGTTATGTAACAACTATATTTAAAAATATGGACGACATCAAAAATACGTATAGTGAGAATCAGTTGTTGCGGGAAAAACTAGCTCAATATAAAAGCTTGGTCTATGAAGTACAGGAGTTAAAAGAGGATAATACCGAGCTACGTGAAACACTAAAGAAAACAGAATCTATTCAAGACTACAATCCGATTCAGGCTACTGTTATGTCCAGATCTCCTGAGCGGTGGATTGAGCAGGTAACGATTAATAAGGGTAAACAAGACGGTGTGAAAGAAAACTTGGCCGTCATCACTGCAGAAGGCATGGTTGGGAAAATACAGACTGTCTCGCAATTTACATCAACAGTTAAACTGCTCTCGGGCTTTGATCAATTTAACCGAATTTCAGCAACGATTTCTCAGGAAGACGGTAAAGATATTTTTGGATTAATCGAAGAGTTTGACGAAGAATCAAATAATTTGTTGTTTAAAATTATCGAGGAGTCTAATAAGGATATTAAAAAAGGGGAATTAGTTGTATCTTCTGGTATGGGTGGCGTATTTCCTGCTGGATTACCTATTGGTACTGTGAAAGAAGTTAAGCCTGACCAGTATGGATTAACACGAACTGCACTGATTGAACCTGCCGCTGACATGTATGAAATAAGTAATGTAATTGTTGTTGATCGTGCTCTAACTGAAGACAAAACACCCAACGATACCGGGGAGGACAATGAGTAATGAAGCGAATAATTATTCCTCTTATCCTCTTTTTATTGCTTGTGTCAGAAGGTGTTGCACTGGAATTATTACCTGTTTCGCTAGTGAAGGGTAACTTGGTGATAGTACCCCATTGGGTCTTTGTATATCTATTATTTCTGGCAATTTTTTATGATAGAGAAAACACATATTTTTCCGTTTTGTATGGATTATTATTTGGTTTATTAATTGATATTGTCTACACAGGGGTCTTAGGTGTTTATATGTTCTCCTATGCCTTGGTAATATATATTATTCACGGGCTTACCAAAATGCTTCATGCTAATTTCTTTGTAAGCGTGCTACTTGGAATGATAGGGTTAATCTTGTGCGAGGTTTCGATAAATACTATTTATACTGTAGTTGGAATATCAGATATGGCATGGAACGATTACCTGATTTACCGAATGGTACCAACTGTAATTGCTAATATCCTATTTTTAATCGCGTTATATCCAATTATGATGAAACGACTTAACAGCTGGAGAAATGAACAGTTGTCTACAAATAATACATTTTAATGTCGAGGTAAATTATTGAGGTGAGCTTATTGTGCTTGAAAGGAAACAAATGATAACCATTAAAGGTACAAAAGACGGACTAACGTTATTTATAGAAGATCAAGGTTCGTTTGAAGCTGTTATGGATGAACTAAGTGATAAACTAGCAGAAAATAATCCCAGACAGGATGAACCGGTGGTATCTGTAACTGTGAAGTTGGGGAATAGATACCTCAATGACCAGCAAAAAAAGCAGCTTAGTGATTTAATAGGTAATAAAAATCGCTTTTCTATACAGTCATTTGACTCTGAAGTTATTCGCAGGGATGAAGCATTGAACTGGAAAGAGGATAGTGATGTTAAATCAATTAATAGAATAGTAAGGTCGGGCCAGGTTTTGGAAGTAGTTGGAGATCTGCTGCTGATAGGTGATGTGAATCCTGGTGGCAAAGTAATCACTACTGGTAATATTTTTGTTATGGGCAGTCTGAGAGGAATTGCACATGCCGGATTAAATGGTGATCGTGATGCAGTAATAGCTGCTTCATATATGAAACCAAGTCAACTCCGTATTGCAGATTATATTAGCCGTGCTCCGGATTATGAATCTGAGGGTGTTTATATGGAATGTGGTCTGATTGATGAAAAGCAGGACAAGATTGTTATTGACCGACTACAGGTTCTTTCACATAAACGAAAAGATATAAGCGGTTTTGAAAGGAGAATGCGGAATGGGTGAATCAATAGTCATAACTTCTGGTAAAGGAGGAGTTGGTAAAACAACCACTACTGCAAATATCGGTACTGCTTTAGCTTTAATGGAAAAAAAGGTATGTCTGATTGATACAGATATTGGTTTAAGAAACCTTGATGTTGTAATGGGACTTGAGAATCGTATAATCTATGATATTGTTGATGTGATTAACGAACGTTGTAAACTTAAACAAGCATTAATAAAGGATAAGCGATTTGATCATTTAACACTTTTACCTGCAGCGCAAACGAGTGATAAGACTGCAGTAACAACTGAAGATATGCAGAAAATTATTGAGGAACTGAAACAGGAATATGATTATATTATTATTGATTGCCCAGCTGGGATAGAACAGGGATTCCAAAATGCAGTCGCTGGAGCTGACAAGGCAATTGTTGTTACGACACCTGAGAAATCAAGTGTTAGAGATGCAGATAGGATTGTCGGGTTATTGGAACAAGAGGATATAGAATCTCCTAAACTAGTAATTAACCGTATACGAAATCACATGATGAAAAGCGGAGATATGCTGGACATAGACGATATTATTCAAATTCTATCGATAGACCTTATAGGTATTGTAATTGATGATGATGAAGTCATTAAAGCATCAAATCATGGTGAGCCTGTTGCTCTTCAGCCAAACTCAAAGGCATCAATCGCTTATCGAAATATTGCCCGGCGGATATTAGGTGAGACCGTTCCGCTTCAGTCACTTGAAGATGAGAAAGGCATGTTCCAAAAAGTGAAAAGTTTCTTTGGCATGCGATCGTAGCAATTAACTTAAACATGCAATAATCCCTTACACAGGTTATTGCATGTTTTTTTTAGCAGTTAACTCAACTTTCGCATCTTTAGAATAAGCTAAACAGCTATCTTAATAATCTCAGAACGTTTTTAATTGTTGCTTTGACAACATTAATAAAAGTTTTTAGTACACAAAAGATATAAACTGCGAACTAACTACTAGAATAATCTCTATAAACTCTCGTCCCGCCATCCGGGGTCGCTACGGGCGGATGCTTTCCGGGGGCACTGCCTTAGCCTCCTCGAGCAAACCACTTTGCGGGGTCTTCGGCACGTGCTATTCCCGCTGGAGTCACCGCCCTCCGCTCACCCGGACTAGTGTAGTGCTGTCACACATTTATTGTATAGTGATTTCTACTTGAGTTACAGCGGAGGAAATGCACGTAGACTCCTGGAGCGACCGAGCATAGGTCGTAATATATAGCGGGTGGGATTCCCGTCGAGCAAGAACTAGCCATTCACTCGTAGCGAGTCTTGGAGGGCAGGTGGTAACACGCTGCCTTTAAGCGTAGACAGCTAGG
>JBDNGJ010000153.1:0-14612 GCA_041689365.1 Virgibacillus sp. | reverse complement strand
TGCCTGGAATAGATGTTAAATACAATGTTTCTTGGATAGATCGCCAGTCGGCTTCGCTGACAAGCACAGCACTAGAGCGTTTACCTGTAATTTGAACAGGTTGATGCGTTTCTGATGCTTCATCGAGCAACCGATAAATATTTTTTCGGGCTTGGGTGGCTGTTAATGTCTTCATGGTCTGTTACTTTATATTTGTTTTCTAAGATGAACGTACGGACTTCCGTACATATTGTCAAGGGATTGTTTCCGGTTGACCTAACGACCCCGCGCGTAACCGGCAGGCGGACCAACGTGAAATAAAACAAAATGTACTGCTGAAATTCGGAACTTCAAAACAGCAACGCAACGGCGAGGCCTGTCCGCGTTGACGCGCTTGTTATGTTGCATGTTGATTCAATTCCAAGATTAAGTTTTCGACGGTGTCCGTAATCTGATCAAGTGCATCGGGAGCTAATCGTATTCTTATATCAGCTACCAAATATTTAGTTAGACCTAGTTTGCTGAAGTGATTTTTAATTTTTGAAGGATTTTGTTTCGTAATCAAACCGCCGTAGCTATGAACAATCGCATTCCGAATTTGATAAATACTATAAAACGGATCCCAATAGTCTAATTTATTGAATTGTAATGCTTCAAGTTCTTTCAAATAATCTACAAGTCCGCTTAATCCCTTGGAATTAATTTTTTCGAGGTCAAAATGCTCTTGATGTTCTGCTATATCAAAAAGTTTAGCTTCAACTAATCCACATAAACCAACTACTAAAAAGTTAGATCGATTAGATCTTGCAAGGCCGAAATGAGTTAAGTTTTCAATATTATCCCAATCTATATTTTCTATTTCAGATCTCATTAGTTGTATTTGTTTACGGTAGGACTGTAACTCAAATTCATAAATAGAAGGCATAAATTTGGAATTTTGGAAAAAGAGAGTGAATTAATTAGATGCAACATAACGGCCCCGCGCGTAACCGGCAGGCGGACTACCGTAAATTAAACCAAAATGTACTGCTGAAATTCGGAACTTCAAAACGGAGACAAGACGGCGAGGCCTGTCCGAGTTGACGCGCTTGTTATATGGCGTGTATTTCTTTGATCAAGAGTCTAAACTGTAATCAAAATTTTCAGTTAATTTTTGTGCCAGATTTTCTGGTATTTTTGAATTTGTTTCTAACAATAAATTTCTATCAATTCTCGAAATTACGAAACACTTTTCTCTGATTTCTTTAATTATAGATGGATCGATTTTAAGTAGCTCTTCGGTTAAATTTTTAGCCTCTCTATAGTTTTTCTTTTCTGATCTAATATTTATATGACCATTCTCTTTTAAATATTCAATTGAGAAGTAAGTTGCTAATCCTTCTTCTAAAACAATAGCGGTACTATTACCAGTAGGACTAAGACAATGAATTGCTTCGTGAGCTACTTGAAATATGGCACGGTCAAAATCCTGTTTACAGTTTAGCGTAATTTGTATAATAATGCTTTTTCTATTCCCTGGATACCATATGCATGGTGAATCTTGGGTAGTGAATTCGACTCCAAGTATTGTATAGGTTTTGTCTCTTTCACCATATTTTCCTTCTGCTGATTTTAATATATCACCCAACTTTGAAGTAATTGTCCATGAATGACCATTTGGGATAGGCTTTGATTCAAAAATATTTTTCATTGTTAATAAAATACAGAATTAGGCATTAGTTAAATATAAGCCATATAACGACCCCGCGCTTAACGGGCGCGCGAATGAATGTTGTTCTGCTAAGAAATGTACGATGGAAACTGATAAACTAAAAACTGCCACGGCCTGCCCTACGAAGCCCCAGTTTTGGGGCGCAGTGGGGCGAGGCGCGTCCCTGTTGAAGCGTTTGTTAGCTTTCTAATTCTGTATTAACGAGTCGATGTTACCTGATTTTTTGAGATCTGAATAATATCTATACAAAAATTCTGACGTAAATTTATTTTCAATCGTCACAGGCAATTCTCCGTCTTTATTTACAAATACATTGTAACGTGCAATTTCCGGAGTATGACTTGAAATAAAATAAGACCAAAAAATACCGCCCAAAATAAAATTATACAGACGATGTGAATTATACTTTTTCATTTCTGGTGCAATTATCAATTTTTGCATAATTTTCTTGTGTTCCATATTTACAAATAAGGCACAGCCGTACTGATCATATCTTCCAGGTTCTTCATCACGAATCATTTTCCTTATTCTTTCTTCATGTGGACCAAGAGCTACATTTTTAAAAGCATCTAAGCTACTGATACTTGATCTCCAAATGATCGATAATTGGTGTAATTTTATTTTTTTATAATCAGCATTTACGACTACAAAGCGTCCTTTTTCTTGACGTACTTTAGCTTTTTTAAAAAGTAAATTTGCAAAATACCTTTCCCATTTACTCAATTTTATTTCACATTCATCACAAAGCAATTTTTCTCTTAGGCCTTTTTGATGATGATCTGGTGATTTCTCTTCATCAGAAGAAATCGCATAAAACCTTTTCTTATCTATATCATAAATAGGCTTATAATAAAATTCGGAAATTATATGAGAATTTCTGAGAGTTGCTTCTTCTCTACATAATTTGCATTCGCTCATTTTTTTGATGATTGTTTAGAAAGCTAACGGCCCCGCGCTTAACGGGCGCGCGGACAAACGTTGAATTATTTCCTAATGTACGACAGAAATTGATAAACTAAAACTTGGCAACCACCGGCGAGGCGCGTCCCTGTTGAAGCGCTTGTTATGCCCACTTTTAGTACCAATTATCTGCGATTAATTTTTCCCTAAGAGGAGTAACTACATATTTAGGGACCTTTCTAAAATATTTTTTTGCTTTTTCCTCTCCACTTTTTGATAAACCATTTAGATGATTTATGGCATTTTCGATGGAAAAATTATTATTGTTATCGCTGTTCTCTTTAAAATTTGAAGGTAGATCTGTCCAAATTACTGCTCGAAACCCTAAATCATTTATCCACTGCTTTATAATTTTGGCAATCTTTGGGAATTGAGAATATTCATAACTTTCTTCAATATCTATTATGCCAATACGATTGATATTTGTGCCCTCTCGTTCTCTTAAGTCTAAAGCTGCATCTTTGGGAGTTTCTCTACTGCTTAAAATATATTGCGTAGGGGTTTCAACTCCATTTTGTGGATCAATTACAAGTGTTAGTGCTCGGTCTCTGGAAGTGGAAATTCTAGAAAATTCAATTGGCAATTTTGGCCCACCTCCGTGCCAAGGTAACTCAATATACTTTTTGAGAGAATCTAATTCATATATCAATGATCCCCAGCCCAAAATTGCGATCTGATTATTCATTTTTTTAGTCGATCTTAGATAAAAGTAAGGTGCCTGATAAAATTAATAAACCGGATGCTACTCCTAAGCCGGCAGCAGTACCATCAGCAGCACTATCCACAGAAACTCCCCCTTGGTTCCATTTCAATGAATTATGTTGTTGTGTGTTATAATAAGAACGGGAATCATGGAAACTATAAGTTAGAAATATTCCAATAAATCCCAAGGCTATCAATGCTACAGAAAAAGTTGATTTAAATTTTTTTGTAGAAATTCTTTCGTACATACTATTTAATTTTTGTTAAAAGTGGGTATAACGGCCCCGCGCTTAACAGGCGCGCAGACCAACGTTGAATAATTTAAAATGTACTACCGAAATTGGGGAACTCAAAACAAGCAAGAATCGGCGAGGCGCGTCCCTGTTGAAGCGCTTGTTATGCCGCAATTATTAATTTATTAACTAAGAAATGAGTATCGCTTCAATTTAGATTTTCTTGATAATTGGTTTACTTCCTTTATCTGCCAGCAACCCAAAGCACCATATCGAGTTTTCTCGGTGTCCATTCTGTTGATCCAAAGTGCTGATTTAGTTCTTTGGCTTTTCTAGTATAGATACTATTTAATAGTACGCCATCAGCTAAGCCCAATTGGTTTGGATCCATTTTCGATACTTCACTCGCCTCTGGTAGTTTTTTGATTTGTGCCAGCGCACCGACAGCAAACTGATCGACTGTTCCAAAGTGCTCAGGATACATTAATGATAGTAATCCTGATGCTCCTGCAATGCCTAAGCCCTTAATTTCCTTTGCGGTGCTAAGCCCCATACGAATATTATCGGTATCCAGGCTCAAAAGTCTTTGCCTGATTGTATCTAAACTGTCGAGTTTTTGGTCCAGAACATACTTCTTTAGATGGTACGTAGTTGTTGCATAGCGATTAGGCGCTGTGTATTTCCAGCGGAAGTATTCGTCGTGCAGGAAGTCATACCACTCTTGCGGCGAGAAACTACGAAGTCTTTCTAGGTCCAGTGTGTTTAGCGACTCCTCCAATTCAACATTTTGTTCTTTAATAAAACCCCCATCCCAATAGCGATCAAGCGCATCCTCCCAATCTGAAGAATTAGTTGAGTACCAAAGTTTAGAAATATTCATTTTAAAACCTCCATTTCGGTTATAGATTGCGGTATAACGACCCCGCGCTTAACGGGCGCGCGGACCAACGTTGAATTATGTACCAATGTACTATAGAAATTGATAAACTAAAACCTGGCAGTCACCGGCGAGGCGCGTCCCTGTTGAAGCGCTTGTTAGGGTAAGTTTTGATACGAGCCATCTTTATAATGTACGCTTCCTAATTTGTAAGAGTTAGTACTGTTATCAAATTTCAATCTTAGCATTGCAATACCAATGTTAGAGGCCTTGTCATCGTTTGAAATAAAGTCAAAAGCTATCTTTATACCTGTCTTAACAACATAAGGTCGAAGACTGTTTAGATTTTTCTTTTTACTCTTGAAATAGATTCTGAACTCTCTTCCTTCTTTATCTTTACAATTTTGTATATAATCAAAATCTAAATCAGATGAGAATAAATCATCCTTCTGTATTTCTTCTAGATAAGGAACAATATATTTGTTGAAGAATTTTGCCCAAAGTGGACTCAATGCAAAAAATATCAGATTGACTATTAGATTAACTTGCTCTGGAGATACTCCTTTTTTTCTCCATTTCCCAACTTGTAACGGCAGGTCGCTTTCTAAAAAAGAATCTAAAAAAGCTTCATTATTATATAATGGATAGCTAAAGTAAAGAGCTATTTTTGGATCAGCTGAATTTGATTTTAGAGCTTCAACAGTGGATACGCTAAAACCATGTAAAACATTTTCTAAATTTTCTTTATCACAATATATATCAGCTTTCAGAAGATAAACTCCAGGTGAATCCTTGTCTTCAATTATTTTAGGATTTTCAATATAACCAGCGAATGGCTTCCCAAAATCATGTTCTTGCCCAACTGGAGTTCGTTTATCATTTAAGTCATCAAAAAACTCTTTTAGCTCTTCGAGTTCGAAGTTTTCACCTTGGGAATCTTGATGTGTACTGGCAATGATTTGTTCTTCAAAAAGTTCCATTGACTAATTTTAAACTTACCCTAACGGCCCCGCGCGTAACCGGCAGGCGGACAAACGAAATTAAGCAAGAAATGTACGATTAACTAAAACTTAAATAAACGAGCACGATTGGCGAGGCCTGTCCGCGTTGACGCGCTTGTTATGTGGCGATTTTTATTTTTTTGCAGTTATATTGGCTCCAAAATGATATTTATATTGCTTCGATCGTCCAGCTTCTTTCATCTTCTCTGGTCCCCAATAATGCATTTTTATTGATACTTCAAGATCATGTTTCTCAGCTCTCTTTAGTGATTTATTCAGTTTCTGGAGAAGCTCAAGAATCCAAATTTTACATTCAGAAGTTTTTGAAGTTTTAGTATTTAGAGATGATTCAATGGTATCGGCAGAATAAGAGAGGACACCTTTCTCTTTATGTTCCTCAATTCGAATATCAACACCTAATTTTTCAGCAGTATTTAGTGTTTCATTTAGCTTGCCAAGAATATCATATATATTTTTAGCAAAACGTGATGACCCGGGAGAAGGTGGAGAAGCAATAAGCAGCCAATAAAATATTCCTTGGATCAGAAAACCAAAAAGTACTACTAAAATCCATTGGAAATCATTATTCCAAACATTTAAAGTGGCGGAAAAAACTGAAGCAAAAATCCAATAAGAGATAAAAAATGGTGCAAAAATTACAAAAAGAGCTATGCCCATCGCTATTGCTTGACCAAGAAGCCCAAGTTTCTCTAAGTGGGTATCGATTTTTTTCGAAAACTTAAGTGAATCTAAATTCATTTTTTTAGATTGCCTTTAGCCACATAACGACCCCGCGCGTAACCGGCAGGCGACCGAACGTTAATTATTTACAAATGTACTATTGAAATACGGAACTTCAAAACAGGGCGGGACGGCGAGGCCTGTCCGCGTTGACGCGCTTGTTAGCTGTACTGTTCCTTAAAATAGGAATTAACCAATCTCTCTTGGCTTTCAATTTTTTCTATATATTTATCGCTGTCCTTAAAATTTAAGTGTTTGTATGTATTAATTAAAGACGATTTTAGAATATCGATTGCTGTTAAAACATGATGAGAAATTTCTTCTAAATTCCAATGAGTTTTTACTGAAAATTCAGTTCTATTTTCTTTTTTGATTAAATGTCGACTTTCAACTTGTATTAAACCGTTATGAGAATCTTCGCACAATTGCCCATAAATACCCACATAGGCATTTCCTAAGCCTGCCAATTCAAATCGTGTTTTAATTTTATTGATGTTTCCTTTGAATTTGAAATTTTTATCCACTTGAGCCTTTTGTTTTTTTAAATCTTTTATTTCTTTACCCAAGTCGTCATAATATTGAATCATGTGCTGTAAAAACGGATTATCTGAATCATCACAGGCATTATGAAAATTTTTGATGGTATGTTCCAAATAAATAGAATTCAGCGCGTGTGTATAATTTTCATTATTACATAAATTTATTAATTCTACGTAGGCTTCAAGCATACTTCTCAAAATTGGTGGAACAGCAATCAGTTTATTGTTTTCAATTAAACTTATGATTGCATCAGTATACTGAATAATTGAAGAACAGAAAGAAGCTATGTATAAATCTTTAGGGGTATTATTTAATTCTTTCTGACTTGAAATTGATACTGTCGCTATACTTACAATTTCTTTTAAGTGTTTAATAAATTCTTTTCTCTTCATGTCCAAATTTTGAAATTAGGAAGTACAGCTAACGGACGGCAGATAACCGGCAAGCGGACTACCGTAAATGATTTACAAATGTACTTAAAACTAAAATACTAATGAAATAGGCAGAGTAGGCGAGGCTTGTCCGAGTTGATTTGCTTGTTAGGTGTTTTAATATTAATTGATGATCATATTATGATTAGAGGATTATATAGGCCTCCTATTCCAAAAGTTATAAAAATTAAAAATGGTGAAATAGTTTGTGAGGATAGTGAAAAGGAGAAAATGCTACGCCAAAAATACCGAGAAATGTGTAAAGAGTTTCCGAGACCAAGTAAAAGACAGCCAGCGAATTTAAAGGCAAAATGTATTAATAAAGATTTGGGAGATTAAAACACCTAACGGCCCCGCGCGTAACCGGCAGGCACCAAAACGGTAATTATTTACAAATGTACTATTGAAAGACAAAACTTCAAAGCAGCAACCAGACGGCGAGGCCTGTCCGCGTTGACGCGCTTGTTATAGCACCGCTACATAAGGTTTTCTATTTCTTCTGAAGTAACTTCAGTGATAGATTTTGCAATTAAATTACAATTTTCATCTTCAATTAAATCGGTGTCTGGTTCAGATATATCTATCACAATCATATTCTTATTTTCAGATAGATAATGGTGTTTAAGAATCTTGTTTATTCCTTCATCTTGAAATCCATAGCCAATTACCAATAAAGAATCTGAATTGTTTAAATTTTCTTTAAAATGATCAAATAAAATTTTATAGTAGGCATTATCATATCGATAGATTTTTTCTGTACTTCCACTTAGAAAGTCTGGATAAATAGAATCATGTATCCTACTCATTTTATATTTCTCTTTTCCATCAGGCAAGTGTTCAATAAAAAATTCTGAAACTCCATAATCTCTCTTGATACGAATATCTGAGTCTAAATTATAAGCAATGTAATTATCAATGCTACCATGAAGCTTATATAAAGCGATTTTTCCTGAAAAATCTCCTGTAAACCTTTTTAGTTTGACTCTGTAATCTTTTGGTATTCTGACACCTTTATTTTTAAACTCTCTTCTTAGAGAACCATAAATTCTTGATCCTTGCAACTCAAACCCATCTGAGTAGTGTTCCCATAATCCCGAAACTTTACTTGCAATATGATCAAAGAAAAGATCATGATTCAATGAGTGTACTTTAACTTGATTATCTTGAGTCATTTTCCGTAAGAAACCGATAAAATTGTCGTACGGAGGATAATTGCCAAGTCCAACATCTTTATAATAAGTTGGATTTTCTAATAGGGAACCAACAAGTTGATTAAAAGTGATATTAAAATCATTTATTCTATTATGAGGATCACGTTTCCCATAATCTCCTGGTAAACCTGCATTAAATCTATCACAAAACTCATTGATTTGATTTGCATTTTTTTCTTCTCTTAAAAATGCATTATAAAAATCGTAAAAATCTTCGTAATGAAAATTGTCATCCCCAAGAATTTCTTCGTTATAAAAGTTCAAAAATGATTCGACAAATTGACGTTCTGGTAAACCGATTATTTCATTTTGGGTTTCTTGATCTTCAATGAAAAAAGCATTTCTATCTGTATGAACATATATATCATCTGCGTCTATTTTGTTAAGCCGTTCATTTAACTGGGTTACTGACTTAACACCTTCTGGAATTGAAAATCCACTTCCTAATAAAATTGAAATCATGGCTATTTATTTTGAGGTGCTATAACGACCCCGCGCGTAACCGGCAGGCGGTTAAACGAAACTAAACAACAAATGTACTTTTAACAATAACATTAATGAACGAGCAAAGTTGGCGAGGCCTGTCCGCGTTGACGCGCTTGTTAGGTGTATTTTTTGTGAATAGAAAAAATAGCTTAGGCAAGTCTTTTGCTCTTTTAGCACTTTCATTAATGACCCTCATAACTGGAATAATTTATACAATTTTGATGTTTTTGCCTGTGCTAACATCTTTTGCTTATGATTTTAAGTTTTGTGAAAAAATAGAAGAAACAATATGGAGCGATTTAAAAAAATTTGAAGACTAATACACCTAACGACCCCGCGCTTAACGGGCGCGCAAACCAGCGTTGAATTAATATAAAATGTACTATAGAAATTGACGAACTCAAAATAAGCACCGGCCTGCCCTACGAAGCTTTGGGTTTGAAGCGTAGTAGGGCGAGGCGCGTCCCTGTTGAAGCGCTTGTTAGGTTGCTAATAGTTCTTCTCTTAAGCTAAGCCATGCTTTTTCGGGTGAAATTGGGGTTGGCGAACCTTTATGAATCGGTGTAGTTACTTCAATAAATTCTTGTTTTGTGTCTGCAATATCATATTCTAATTTATTTATTATATCATTCATGAGTCTTATGACACCTGGAGCTAATATTGCATTTTCAGGAGTGAAAAAAGGAAAATCTTTAAGTGAATTATTCGGAGTGCTACCTCGATTATTTGGCCCATTAATATCAAGGAAGCAAACATGGCAATAGATTCTTAATGCTAGTTTGTAGCTGTCTCTTTTTTCTAAGTTTTTTGCCATTTTCAATCTCATATTTCTACCGAAACCCCAATTACCTTTTAATTCATGCTCGGTAGCTTGTTCATTTAAAGCTCTGAATTCCACGTCTTCTTTAGTTGGTTCATTGCCATATTGATCAGTTAATCGATCTTTTATTCGTTCTCTTCTTTTTTTCTCTTTGAGATATAAATCAAATTGACCATTAGCTATAGCCCATTGTTCTTCAAGATCTTCAATTTGATCTTCCCGTATGATAATATGAGCATCATCATACGGTCGAGTTCTTTTATAAATGCAATTATTACAATGGGGACACTGTTTCTTTCTGGAAGGTTTCTTTTTTAATCCTTTTTCACAATATGGACATACTGCATTTATTTCTCCAATTGTTTTATCAAGAGAGGGTTCATTCCTTTTATTCTTAGTGGCAACTATATGGGCTTCATTTATTTTTTGATCTTGACTATTAACTACTTTCTGTCTTTTGTTATATAGATAGACAGCAACAGCAACAATAATTATTACCCAAATTACTAAACTCATATTTGCTTACTTGGTTATTTCCTATTAGTGAATTCAATTAAATCATTTATTGCATTGATTACTTTCTCGGGATCTTTATAAGAGGTATCGCCAGAAAAATCTCGATTCCAATTCTCTCCAGACGTAACATCTTTATACTTTTTTAGAGACCGATTGAAGCTTTTTTTCTTAAAAAAAGAAATCCTTCTTTTAAATTTTTCAAGTTTTTTTTCTTCAGGACCTCTTTTTGCCGCTCTACCATTATTAATATTTTCCTTCTGTTCTATAAATGCAAAATGAACTTCATCAGCTGCTTCATTGAATTCTTTTCTTTTGTCTCTTCCGATTGCAAGCCAATTTCCAAGTATAAGACCAGCTAAGAATAGTATAATATTAATAATTATTTCCATGTTTGGAGCTTGTAATAACGATCTGGCGCATAAGCTGCAGGCGCCAACGTGTTGAAATTGTTTACAAATGAAAAATTAACTAATAAATGGGAAGCTGGCAAGCCGATTAATGCGTGGGTTAGGCATCTTTAAATTAGTTTTTAATACAGCGAACAAGCTGAGCTCTATCCTTTGTAATACTTGCTACATCACCAGATGAAGGAATCCGTAGATATCTAGCTTCAAAGTCTCCAAATTGTGTACCGCTCCAATATGCACCGACTTGACCATTAACACCCCAGAAACCTCTGCCAGGAAATGGGCTATGCAATTTTAACGGAGATTCAAATGCATCGTCCTTATAAATGTCGGGATTAAAAGTTCCTGATTTGTAAGCATTATAAAAAGCATCCCATTCTTGAAGTGTTGGTAGGCGCCATGTACTGCCAAATAATTGTCTGCACGGATCATTAGCTAATTGCCAATTTGAATCTTCCCCCCACACATCTTCCCATTCGGTTTGTGGAATCCTATTTGATTCATCGAATTCGCCATCATAATGGTAACCTTGCTTCCTATTAAACTGAAAAACCCATCCTCGTTTTTCAGGATCTTGATCTGTAGCATTTTCTGGTGCAGCTGTAGCACCAAGGTTCCATTTGGTCCAAAGTTTATCGCCACCAACACCTTCCCAGTTTGCGCGAATAGTAGGATAGGTTCTTTCTGCAAATCTTTCCTCTGAGGTTGGAGTTATACCCCCTACATAACCATGAGAGACATATCCTCCTTCTTCAAAAACAGCAGTTACTGATTTTTCTTCATCAATGGCAATTTGTTCAGGATTCTGATTTCCTTCAATATCGCCTTCCCAATTATTAAATCGCCATCCCTCTGTAGGATTAGCTGTCAGTTCTACGATAGTCCCAGATTCATAGTCTGTTGTTGAGGTAGTTTGTAGAATGGACTCATCCACCGTTCCTTCGCCTTCGGTATTTATGGTAAGGGCATATTCTTTTTTTGCAAATATAGCTTGAATATTTTTGTCGCTATCGACCGTGATGGTAGCAGAACTATTTGTTCCTTGATAATCACCTTGCCATTCAACAAATCGATATTCTTCGGATGGAGTAGCCGAAATATCTAAAGAAGTTCTTTCCTCGTATTGTCCACTTGATGGAGAAACGGTACCGCCTTCGCTTGGAGATGCGCTAATGGAAACTTGATAATTCGTTGTAGAATCGGTAGAACCGCAACTTAATAGAATTAATGACCCGATTATAGCAACGGATAAAAAAAGTAGCTTTCTCATGTGATGTGTATTTTAATCGAAGTTGTAACGCATAAAACGTAGTGCTTAATTTTAAGTTAAGCAACCTAACGACCCCGCGCGTAACCGGCGTGCAGACCAACGTTGAAATTTCATAAAATGTATTACTGAAAAACGGAACTTCAAAACGGAGACGAGACGGCGAGGCGCGTCCGAGTTGACGCGCTTGTTAGGTGTTTTTTTGAAAATTTCTGGATTTATTTTTTGTGCAGAATTCTTATTTCATAGTTTTTTGCTATTTAATTTTCACTGTTTCAGGAGTACTTTCCCACGAATTCTTTGGATAATAATCTAGCTTACTATATCCATTGATATTATTTAAAGTGTAAATAGCTTTGATGTGTTTTGAAGATTTTTCTTCATTATATAATGCTGATATTGGATTGTTAGGGAACTTTGCATTTTGTTTATCGTCAAAAAAAACTAAATAATATACAGCGCCTTTATTTAAGTCAGATTTTTTAACTTCGCAAAATTTGACAAGTTCATTTTTACTATATTTTTTCTTTCCTGCATATAATTGCATTTCATTAAAGCTGTTGTCATTCTGTCTTATATCTTGCTTTTTATCGATATAAATTATGCCACTTTTGTTCTTTTCATCTTTATCAGGTTGACTATTTGCTGAGATAGTATCTGTTGAAGAAACACTGTCATCCTCATTACTTACTCCGATAACTATAAAAAGCATAATAACAATTGTAACTCCAACCTTCCAACCCTTTGAAATTGTATTAGATTTCCACAACGCATAAAGCCCAACGGGGAAAAATACAATGCAAAGGAGAGTTACTACTAACTTGTTGTCATACCACTTTTTTTCTTTATTTTGTTCCATTTTATTAGGATTTAATTGTTGTTAATGAACCAACTTTTGAAAATTGCAAATATATTAATGATTCCATTTTTAAAATGCCACCTAAAGACCCTGCCCGCCTTGAAGCGCTTTTTAGGTGTTTTGCTCGTTTAAACTTTCAAGTGAGTTTCCAAATTCAGGATTATATTTTTGTGCCTCTTCTTTTGAAACAAATGGAATTCGAGTTTTCAATGTATAAGATCTACCAAAAGCGTCAACTACTTTTATCTTAACTTTTACTTTATTGTCATTTACTCTGGGTTGAAAACCACCCCAACTTTCTTGTTGTTCAAAATAAACAACACCAGTGGCCTTTTTCCCGATTTCTAAATACGTCTCAGTTTGTTTGAGTGCAATAAAACTTTGCTGGAATAAAAAGGGAAATACTTTTTCACTGTCTCCAATTTTAATCCTGAAATCGGACAATGAAACATGAGGCTTTTCTAACCAAAACCAAAGAAATGTATACTTAAAAGAATGATTGTGGTAGCCTACTTCAACTCTATCAATATCTGTCGGAGCTGAGCCAGTATTTACAATTTTCAAATACAGAGAAATAGCAGTTCGGTAAGTGTTGTTTTCATTAAATTTTCGACCCGTTTCAAAACTAGTAACCATTGTTGGACCGGGAATGACTTCAACTTTTAAGTTGGGTTTTTGCATCAGGGTTTTAAAAATTCCAGTGACCCATCCCAAAAGAAGTGTCAATAAAAATATAATTAGACTTAAGAAGCCACTGTTTTGATTTGCCCAAGAAGTAATTTCTCTAAGTAGATTCTCCATTGTTAAAATTTAGTAAAAACACCTAACGACCCCGCGCGTAACCGGCGTGCGAATTAATGTTAACAATTAAAAAATGAACTTATGAAAAACGAAGCTAAAGAAAAAGAAACGGAACGGCGAGGCACGTCCGCGTTGACGCGCTTGTTAGGTGTTTAATGGTCTAGTAAATCCACCGTGTGCCGTGTTTCTTTACGTTTTCAATGGTATAAAGAGACCCAGTCGTTAATAAATGTTCATTAACGGCATCGCCTTTATACCTAAAAATAAATCTTTCAACTATTGAATTTTCTGCAAGGTTTGGAATTATTGAAGGCAAATCTTCTTGTAGTTTGTAAACTATAAATAATAGTGTTTTTAACCTTTGTTTGAACTCATCTTCTTCGCTATTAAAAAATTCTAAAAACTCCTCTGACTCAACGTAGTCCGGCTTTAAATGTATTAATTTGTTTCTTATATCTTGCAATTTCTTAAGATCTTCCCATAACTGTTGTTCACTTTCATCAGCACTTTCGCTGAGTCTTGTAAGTCCAAAAGTATGATAAAGGATATTAAGTTTTTTTGTAAGTTTCTCATATTTAAAAAGTTCATTTCTTAAATCCTCTGTATCATACTTTTTCTTGAGTGCTGAGAATCCTTTGATCAGCAATGCTACTTGCTCAGAATCTCTAATTTTTTGCAAAGCAAATCTATTATTTAAAATATCGAATAATGCACTATTTACATGAGCTTCTAAATAAGAAATGCTGAATATCACAGAGCCAGAAAATTGAAGAAACTTTAAGTTTCCCATAACTGGTAAAGGAATATCTTCTATGCTATTTAAGTTTTTATCCTTTTTTAATTCGATTTTGGTATCTAATAAAGCTCTAGACATCTCAAGATACATTGAAGAACCATTTATAATCATCGGGATTTATTTTTTATTAAACACCTAACGGAGGAGTATAACCGGCGGGGAGATGCCAGCTACCTACAAGTTACGATAATGGAGCTAAAATGCAAGCAGGGAGCGAGCGGGAAAAAGCGGAGGTTGGAAAAACGTAAAACGAGCAAACCGTGTGGAAGGTGGC
>JBDNGJ010000152.1:0-1596 GCA_041689365.1 Virgibacillus sp. | reverse complement strand
CAGTTCCTGATTGGTTGTCAAGTGGTTTCCTTTACGACCAATCAGGAACTGGAGATACTTTTTTTAGATGAAGAAGGAAGGCTAAGAACACGGCTCGAAGGCAAAATATACTTCGCACCGATGGCACGCTGATATTCGTGGATTTGCACATTCTACCTTTCCGTCCAAGGAACTTTCACCAGCTATTTACGTGCATTCACTATAAAAAGCTAGCACAAGCGGAACTCGTGAATTTTCCTCTACGGTTTTTACTTTGCCTCCGGGCCCTATTCTCACCCCGCTTTATTATGACTGGAAAATAACGCATTCATCATGCATCCATTTGTAAATAGAAATATGCGTTCTTAATTTAGTACTACTTCCTTTTCAGACTTGTTTTCTTCTACTTCCTTTGCGATTGCCCAAATGAATCCGGCCAACTCTCTGGCAACAGCTGTAACTGCTTTATTACTTGCCTTCCCACGTGACATTAATCGATGAAACCTTTTGTGTAACCTTGTTTGCGCCTTCCATGAGATGTCCAGTATGGCGCCTGATTGGCCATTTTGTCTTTTCTTTAACTTATCTCGAACAGCGGGCTGAAGACGATAACTCCAAGCTGCTTCAATTAGTAATTTACGGGCATGTACATTTCCGGTTTTCGTAATATCCCCCTGCTTTCGTGAAACACCACTTGAACTTTCACTAGGTACAAGTCCTAAATAAGCCATTAATTTCTTAGGTGTCGGAAACCGTCCAAACGATCCAATTTCGGCAACCAGACTGGTTGCCGTGATCATAGCTACACCACGTAAACATTGGAGTGCTTGAATAATTGGAGCATGTACGCCGTTTTCCGCCTCGACCTTTATTTCCTCTTCTACACGTTTTAGTCGCTGTTCTGCTTCGTGAAGAATCTGTAAATACTCTCGAAAGGCAATACGTACCGGTCTATACTTGAATTTCACTGTGTAAATCCATTCGCGGTATTTTGCTGACCAATTCTTTCCCACTTTTTGCGGGGCACGAATTCCATACCGTAAAAGAAGTTTGGTAATCCGATGTTTAATTCGTAATATATCCTCTTTCACATCTTCTCTGGCACGAACGAGATCACGTAAAGCCTCATCTTCTTCCGAAGGTACGTATATGGAAGTTAACTCTCCTGCACGAAATAACCCGGCTAGACTCATTGCATCTCTTTTATCTGTCTTCACTCGTTCTCCTGGCTTTCGAGGAATTAAACTTGGTGCAATCACGTCGCATTCAATGCCCATGCTCATAAACATCCGATATAATGGATATCCAGTTGGACCTGCCTCATAGCACACCTTAAGATTTTCAGATTTTCCTAATTTCTTTACTAGTTTTCGGATGGCCTCAGGTGTATGGCTAATCATTCCAAAATACCTAGGTTTTCCTCGACCTTCTTCTGCGATAGCTACTGCAATTTCTTCTTTTGATACGTCTAAACCAACGTATTTTGTGTTATTATTCATTGTAAGGCTCCTTTCGTAATGTGGCTCTGATTTGGGTTTTTCTTTCTTAGTAAACAGTCTACCAAATTAACCCACGACTTTACGATTAAGGAGCCAGTTTTGTTCATAGTAGCTATTT
>JBDNGJ010000151.1:0-13344 GCA_041689365.1 Virgibacillus sp. | reverse complement strand
GAACCTACAACGCGTCTTGCGAGCACTTGTTGAGCTCTTCCCAGTTTTTGCCCCAGGGACTTGTAGTAACGATTGTTTTGGTAGATAGTTCCATCCGACAGAACAGCGAAGTCTTTCAAACCCAGGTCAACACCTGTATTGGAATTGGTCTGTGGTAATGGCGCGATCTCCACTTCCGCAAGAACAGATACAAAATACTTTCCGCTCGGATTACGCCGGACGGTGGCATTGATAATTCGCCCTTCGATTTCACGACTTTTGGCAAGCCGCATGAGACCAAGTTTAGGCAACTTGATGTGGTTATCCAAAACAGCGATATTCCCATTGGTTTGTTTGGTGGTATACGACTGGACCTTATTCTTATTGCTTTTGAATTGAGGCGCTTTATTTTGTTTTCTGTAATACCGTTGGTAAGCATCAGCCAGCTTCTCAACGGACTTTTGAAGGGAAATGCTGTCCACTTCCTTTAAAAAAGGATAAGGTTCTTTTAACTGGCGCACCGCCTTTATCGTGTCATATTTATTGAAAAATGCACCTTTCCAATTATTAGAAGGTAGCTGGCCGTTTTGTACCATCTCTTCTGTTATGTACCAGTAGGCATTTTTTTGCTTCTGCTTTGCAAGGAAGAAATTGAACACAAACCTGGAGCAACCAATCGTCTTGTTGATTAACTCGATTTGTTTTCGATTGGGATATATGCGGAAATTAAAAGCTTTTTTGACGAACATGAAATCCACCCATTTCACAGGAACGTTTGTTCTTGTTATACCATGGAAGTGGGTGTTTTGGCTATCACCAACCGACATTCATATCCCCCTTATCGCTGGGCTGAATCCCTTCGCGCAATTGAAGAGGGAGTCTTCTGTCGGAGAATGATAAATTTGTATTAACTAATCCAAAAGTGAATATAATTCATATATGAATATAGTTCATATTTTAAAGTTTTTACCATTTGCTGTCAATTATTATTAAATAAGCTAACTGGGGCGGAAACTAAGAGGACACAGGAGAAGCTATTTTTATAAAAAAGTGCCTATTCAAACTCATCCGGACACAGAAGCCCTTATTTCACCTAGTACATAGTTAATAGATGGCATTTTTACTAAATAAGGTCCCTGGTGTCCACAAACACCTCCATTTTCGTGGGTTTGTGACATATAAGGGCTCTGGTGTCCGCCAGACTAAAATTTTCTATATGAAATAAACGTACGTATCTAATTTTCATGATAGATGGTGGCTGCACATTCAGCAGCCATGTTGGTTCTTTCTTGCCAAACAAAAAAACGTTCAGATGAACTCCGAACGTTTTTCACATTATGTTACTTAATAGGTGTTGCTCGTATTAAATAAATGATATCTGACCAATAACGTTCGATCTGATCAACCTGAAGACTAGATTTCCCAATTATTTTATCGATGTTTCTATTACAGTGACATCCAGATATTTTAGTATGGAGTGGATCAATCACTTTTTGGGCAAAGGAAAGTAGTGGATTAGAGCTCAAACCATGCTCCATTAACAAAATAGCCCCATCTTTATGGCACCAACTGTTGAATTTGCCTAATGTTTTGATGGGGTCTGGATAACTGCAAAGTGAAAGCGTTGATACGATGCAATCGAAAGAGTTAGGCTTTATAATCAATTCATCAATATCTTCTTGTACAAATTCTGCTTTCACCTGAAAATTTGATGCTGTTCTTTTGGCACTCTTAATCATCTCTGAACTAAAATCAACCCCTGTTATCTCAACATTATTCCGATCATAGTAAGAAAAGTTCGCTCCAGCTCCAACACCGACCTCTAAGACTTTTCCGTATGCCCTTTTTATTAGTTTATTTCTCAATCCAGCAAACTTTTGATTAGTGCGCTTGTTTTCATGCATTTTTACCTGTTTATCGTATTTTTTAATTAGCTTCTCTTTTTTCATTTGTTCACTTCCTGAAGGATTGACTTAGACTTTTCATCCGGGCTTTTACCATATATATAAAATAATTTCAATTTTATTCATTACGCCTAGTATCCTTACTGGCGAGGTCCAAATAACATCACTGAAACACCAATTAAACAGATTCCAGCACCAACCAAGTCATATAAGTCAGGCGTTTTCTTATCAATTCCCCATCCCCATAAAACCGATAGGACAATAAAAACGCCACCATATGCTGCATAAACTCTGCCGAACGATGGGAAGGTTTGAAATGTAGCAATTACGCCATATAAAGCTAGTGCAATCCCACCACCAACACCCCAATAATATGGTTTACCCTCTCGTAACCATAACCAAATTAAATATCCTCCACCAATTTCAGCTAACCCTGCTAGTACAAACAACATTATTGCATAAATAATTAGAACCACTTCCTTAAACCTTATAACTCACTCTTCAAAATAACTATTCCACTTATGCTTAATTGTCCAGGTTGCAGTTAAAGTCATGTCAGTGATACCTATAAACTATTGGTGCAGATAAAATTCTCCTATATTGCTTCCTTCTCTTCCACAAATCACTGCTTTGAATAAAGAGAAGTGAAAATCCTCTCAGGGAAAAACTTATCCACCTACTGTTACACTTAGTGAAATAATCTCATTTATGACCTTTTCGTTATCGGAAATTTGCAGATAAAATGATAACGTTGTAAACAAAACAGAAATGATAATATTAGAAAACTTGGCATTCGCCAAGCCTTAATGGCGAGTGCCTTAGTTGCACTTATGCAGTAAGAAAGTATTTATACTTTCTTAACTGCTAAAAAAGACTTTAAACTCGAATCAAGGTCCCTAATGTTATAGACAGAGGAATCCCATGTATTAAAAATATCATCATAGTTCTCTAGATTGATTTCAATTATATAGTCACTTGAATTCGGATCAATTGTATAAAACTGGTCCAAGAATCTATTCGACATAACCGCTTAATCCTCCAGTTTTCACTTCATTACCCTTAATTCACTGCTTCAACAATGGTAATAGCTCTTTTAATGCACCGATTTCGTATGTTGGTGTTACATCATTACGTTCTTTGTCATGACGATTAACCCAGACAGAGTCTATTCCAGCACGCTCAGCCCCGAGGATATCTGTATTCAGATTATCCCCAACCATTAATACTTCACCCTTTTGCACAGCAAGAAGCTTAAGTGCATGCTCAAAAATGGCTGGATCTGGCTTCCCTTTTCCAAAAGACCCAGAAACGACAATGTGCTCAAAATAAGTCATGAGTTGTGGCGTGATATCAAGCTTGGTCTGTTGTAATTCGGGGGATCCGTTCGTTAGCAGCAGCAATTGGTAATCCCCTTTTAACTTATCGAGTACTGCAAAACTATCCTCATATACAAACGCATTTTCTTTGCGCATCGTCGGAAAAATTTCTGCCAGCAGATAACCGAAATCTGAATCATCAACTCCTAAATCATGAAGTCCTTTTGTCCAGGCTTCTTTCCGATATTCAGGAACAATTTCTTTCAACTTGTGAAAAGACTCCCCCTCATCCCGAAAATTACCCCATAGTCCTTCAAACGGATTTATTCCAATCATCTTTGTGAAAGCAAATGTATCATAGGACGCATACAACTCCCGTGCATTTTCACGAACTTTCTCTTCTAGCTTAACAGGATCAATTTTATATTTTTGCTTTGCGAGGTCACAAGTAGCTTTAAAAGCCTCTTTTACACTTTTTTTATCCCAAAGTAAAGTATCGTCAAGATCAAATATGAGTGCCTTAATCATTTCATCAGCATCCTTTCCCTAAATCCCGGCTCATTCCCACAAGCAAGTTCTTCTGCATATAATTAAATGGATGTATTTTACAAGGAGGGATTATTTTTTATGTATTACGCCAATTATCCGGGTTATTATTATGTACCATATTATCCCTATGCAGCTTATTGGCAAGGTCGCCAGCAATATCCGCCTGTTGATGCCAACTTATTAAACCAATCAGCAAATGAAACGAAAAAACTTATGGATGACGCGAGCATCGTTCTTAATAAACTTGCAGAATCACAAGAATTTGATGCAGAACTAATGTATGCTGCACAGGCCTCAGATACCGCAAAGGTTGAGCAATTAATTCACTCTACAGGCATTACGTCAGAAGTTGATATTAATTACAATCCTGATGGCTTACGCCTGAAATTTAAATCACAAGTTGCTGACACAGATTGCTGTAAACTGCGAATTGCATTACGCTGGCGTTAGATTCGATAAACGACTATCGTAACACAAATTATATCATGCGGTGCTTTCTTTTCTTTATTTCATCCAATCATCATGAATCCAATGAACAACGTTAGTACTGAAATAAAGTATGCAAGATATCTTCCAATTTGCGACATGACTGTATTAACAACTTGATTCTTGCATACCAATTTTCCTGGTGTTCCCTTATAGAGGTTGTTCAAAAAGTACGGTAAAAATGAGCCATCGAATTTCGTCTATAGCTTGGCAGTAAAAAGTATAAATGCTTTCTTAAACTAAGCACTCGCCACTAAGGCTTGCACTCCAGATTATAAGGGGTTCTAAGATATCAAAATACGCTTCATAAGAATCCCTATAACGAATGTCTAGCTTTTTAACTTTTCAGTTCCTTGGAAAAGAAAACCTCTTTTCCTACGTGCGATGCAGGTTCGGGGTAGCTTCCCTAGGAGGCTGTCCGACGAAGTGAAATTGCCGAATATTTATTCAAAATACGGTGGATTATACATTAATAATTCAGTGTGAATGCATATATATTCACAGAATTTATTCCATCGGACAGCCTCCTAGTGTTCATGTATTAGGGATGGAGGATCTTCTACTAAAACCATCGTCAATGAAGAAGTCAGTACATCCTGTACAAGTTCGCTACTCAAAGCTTCATTGCCTCAAACTTTGACGCATAGGACGTGCTAATGTCGGCGTTAAACAGAATAAGGAATGCTGCCCTGAAATACATCGCAGGAAGAAAATTGCCCTATATTTTCTGGGACGTTGCTAACTTAGCCGACTCAGTCCTTTTCATCCTCCTTTTTTTGAACAAGCACTTATATTTACTTGCTGTAAAAATATAGTGAAAATTATAATATAAATCAGACTTGCAATATCTTCTGAAGGGTATAAATGATGGGTCAGAGGAATTACCAGTCATACTAAAAACTGTTCATCACTTATAAGAAAGGCAGTAACAGCTTATTTTTCCATACAATGCATCCCCTTTTAACTATGTATATATACCAATCGTACCATAACAACAATATTTTCATTAAAAAATTAGACTAACAATTCAAATAAACAAGTCACATTGGAACAGCTGGGGTACTTGTAAGTATATAGAACTTTTCAGATTTAAGTTGGAATAGCTGACACCAATTGGCTAAGAATGTACAGTAGTGGTATAATCAATAATGGATGAATTAGGAGGAGCAGAACATGACAATCCATATATCCGATAGAATTCAGGCAGCAAAACAAACTTTGCGAATGCAAACAGTAGAAATAATTTTAAATGAATTTGATGGTGAATTACTAGGACTTGACAGCGAAAAACGCAGCCGAAAATATAAAAAAATGTTAAAAAACGCTTTTCAATTTTACCGGGGTAGTGCCTTTTTATTTTATTACGATGCAATTAATATGCCACTTGCTTATCATACACCAGTAGATAAACCCACATGGCTCCAGGGTGATTTGCACTTTGATAATTTCGGTGCTTTTAAGAACAAAGATGGACAAGTCGTCTATGATACCAATGATTTCGATGAGGGTTATGTTGGATCCTACTTATTTGATGTACTTCGAATGGCGGTAAGTATTGCCCTTTACAGTGAAGAGCTGGGATACAATGAAGAATATCAGACAAACTTTATCAAAGCCTACCTGACGAATTATTATGATCAATTAAAGATATTTGCTACAAATGGAGACAAGCCCGATACACTGAATTTTAATGAATCAAATACTAGTGGCCCTATATTAAAACTATTAAAAGAATTGCCTGAACGTGAATCCAATGAAGTTCTGAATGCAATTACCACTGTTGATGGAAACGAACGAAAGTTTCAGGACATCAAAGGTTTAGTGCATCTTTCGCCAGAGGAACGTGATGAATTGGAACAAAATTGGCATGAATACGTTTCTTCAATTGATCCTGAAAGTAGACAAAAGGAGGGATTCTTTACAATTAAAGATGCTGTGAAAAAAATTGGTGCAGGAACAGGATCAATAGGACTTTTACGTTACTACATTCTTATTGAAGGAGATCTTGACGGTGATGAAGGAGATCTTGTTCTTGAAGCAAAGGAAGCACGAGTACCAGCTGCTACACACTTCTTCCCTTATGATAAGTTATTATTTGGCAATGATGAACTTCACCACGGGAAAAGAGTGATCACCGCCCAAAAGGCAATGCAGTATTTACAAGATCCCTTTCTTGGTTATTTCACAATCGGAAATCATCATTTTTATGTACGTGAAAATTCCCCATACGATGAAGAAGTAGATTCAAGTGAGTTAACCGAACAGGAAAACATGAATGCAACGGTAGAAATTATGGGGAAAGTAACAGCAAAAGCCCATGCACGTGCAGATGAATTGTTACTGACCCATCAAAGTGAAGAGGAAATCATCAAGGCCATCGGAGACGAATACGAAGGTTTTCTTTCACAAATGATTGCAGCTTCCATTTTCTATAAAAACCAGGTACATGAAGACTTCCAACTATTTGTTGAGTGGTGTGAACACAAATATAATCTTAAACTAGAAGATGAGTAAATCTAAAATACTTCAATTATCTATTGCATTATCCAATCGTTTGTATTAAAGTAAGAAAAATCAAGTATTTCAAATAAAATCATATATTTCTTATCAAGAGAGACGGAGGGATTGGCCCTGTGATGTCTCAGCAACCCGCCATAACTGGCCCGGTGCTAAATCCAAAAGGTAACAAGTTACCTGAAGATGAGAAGATTGTTTGCGTTATTAGGGACCTTCTTCTTATCTGGAGGGTCCCTAATTTTTTTATGAAAAGGATGATTACTATGACAGATAAAAGCATCGAAACCAACTTAGCACAACTAGGCAATAATAGTGATAAAACGACGGGGGCAGTCAATCCACCGATCTATTTATCAACAGCATTCCAGCATGAAGGAATTGGTAAATCTACTGGATATGACTACACACGTACGAAAAATCCGACGCGAGATATCCTGGAAAAAGGAATTGCAAAACTGGAATCTGGTGATAGCGGTTATGCCTGCAGTTCCGGAATGGCAGCCATTCAGTTGGTTCTTTCTCTTTTCCGTTCCGGTGATGAAGTCATTGTTCCGGAAGACATTTATGGTGGTACATACCGTTTACTTCAGCATTACCATGATGTCTACGATATAAAGACAACCTATACGGAGTTTGAAGATGTAGACGTAACAGAGAAATTAATTACACCAAAAACGAGAGCATTATTCATTGAAACCCCGACAAACCCGTTAATGCAGGAAATCGATATCAAGGAATATGCGGCACTTGCACAGAAGCACGATCTGTTACTTATTGTTGACAACACATTTCTTACTCCCTATTTCCAGAAGCCGCTCGAACTTGGTGCCGATATCGTAGTTCATAGTGCTACTAAATTTATTGGCGGACACAATGATGTTCTCGCAGGCCTAGTTGTTGCAAAAGGAGAGGCAATTTGCGAAAAACTTGCAACTATCCATAATGCTTCAGGTGCAGTCCTGTCTCCTTTTGATTCATGGCTTATTATTAGAGGCCTCAAAACACTTGCACTAAGGATGAAGCAGCACGATGAAAACACACGGAAAATAGCAGATTATTTAGCAAATGAGCCAGGGGTTACTGACGTACTGTATCCAGGTAAAGGAGGCATGCTATCATTCCGCCTCAAGAAGGCAAATTGGGTAGAACCTTTTTTAGAAAACCTTGAATTGGTTACTTTTGCAGAAAGCCTTGGAGGGGTTGAAAGTTTTATTACGTATCCAGCAACACAGACCCATGCAGAGATACCGGAAGAAGAACGTACACTCCGTGGAATCGATAACCGTTTACTACGATTTTCTGTTGGCATTGAACAAGCGGAGGATCTAATTGCCGATTTGAAGAACGTATTTTCAATCTTGGAAAAGGGGGAATGAAAAAAATGAGCAATAACAAGAATCAATTAGAAACAGAACTAATTCATGCTCCATCAAACTCGGACGTTGAACAAAGAACAGGTGCCGTCAATGTGCCGATTTATCTGTCATCAACTTATCACCAGGAATCCTTTGATGCGTTTGGACCATTTGATTATAGCCGTTCAGGAAATCCGACAAGGCAAGCGCTGGAAGAAAAAATAGCCCAATTAGAGGAAGGTGCCCGCGGCTTAGCATTTGCTTCTGGAATGTCTGCCATCTCGTCAGCTTTTATGCTGCTTTCCGCTGGTGACCATGTTTTAGTTTCAACGGATGTGTACGGCGGTACTTACCGATTTGTAACCGAAGTACTTACCAAATTTAAAATTGATCACACTTTTGTAGATATGACAAACCTGTCTGAGGTTAACGATGCAATTAAACCCAATACAAAAGTCATCTATATCGAAACACCGTCAAATCCATGTTTAAATATTACTGACATTAAGGGTATTGTTAAAATTGCCAAAGCGAATAACTGCCTGACTTTTCTCGACAACACTTTCATGACACCACTTTACCAGAAACCGATTAACCTTGGTGTGGATATTGTGCTTCATAGTGCGACTAAATTTTTGTCTGGCCATAGTGACATTATTGCAGGTCTAGCTGTTACAAACACAGAAGAGCTTGGAGAAAGGTTGGCCTTTATTCAGAATTCCTTTGGCTCCATTCTAGGCGCACAGGATTCCTATCTGTTAATTCAAGGCATCAAAACGCTAGGTTCCCGTCTGAAGCAATCATCTGAATCAGCACTTAAAATAGCTGCCTATTTAACGAATCATCCATTAATTAAGAACGTATTTTATCCAGGGTTACCGAACCATCCAGGACATGACCTCCATAACAGCCAATCTAAAGGTTCAGGGGCAGTCCTGTCGTTCGAAATAAAAGATTCAGTTGTAGCGAAAACGTTTGTCGAACAAATTCGCCTTCCAGTATTCGCTGTAAGTCTTGGAGCAGTAGAAACCATTCTTTCGTATCCAGCAACAATGTCTCATGCTGCAATGCCAAAACAAGAAAGAGAAAAACGAGGGATCACCGATGGATTATTCCGATTTTCAGTCGGACTTGAACATGTGGATGATTTAATCGCAGACCTGGATTATGCATTACAAACTGCATCGCAATTAGAAAACTTGGCATTCGCCAGGCCTCTGGGCGAATTGTCTTAGTTGCACTTATGCAGTAAGAAAGGAGTTATACTTTCTTAACTGCCAAGTAAAGAATCCACACATTGTCGGATAGAAATTAACAGTAGGCGCAATTCTTTCATAAAAGAATTGCGCCTATCCTAATAAAAACCCTCCCCACTTACCGTTGAAACATCTTTACAAAACTTCGCCCACTTCTTTGGAAAATGATTGCTGCCAATCTTAATTTCACAGTGTGTATCATATTCGACAGTTAACCGCCAATAGGAACCGTCCAAAACACCATCATGGTTATACTCCTCGGCCCAGTTAACAAAATCGCATTTATATAATTCAGCTAGCAGCCATTCAATACCTTCCTCACTCACAGTAGTTATCTTATCAAATTCGTTAAATTCACCGAACAAAAGCGCTTTCCGAACACGCCTGCTCTTCAGGTCAATCCTCACCCTCTGAACAGAACCATAATCCATATACCCACCACTCTGTATATCAATAACTTGAATGCGCTCATAAATTTTTCGCCCTCTATATTTCTTCCATTCATAGCCGCAATCCTTGCAATGATATTTACCATTACCAATAGTGACAGGCTGTAATGGCGCAGGATCTAACTGCTTATATTCCTGGCTGAAGTCATATGTACATTTTGATTCGCACTTCGGACAAACTGGTGAAACTATCCGGTACTCACTCATGGAATTCTCTCCTATAATAAGATAACGACACTTTTTATGCATTTTACATTTTTTGTAATAAATATAAAAACGTCGTTTAATCAATACTAGTATTAAATATAAAAAATGGAGGACTTAACAGTGGAACACGATACAAAATTAACAGCTGGTGAAGTTGCAAATTTATGGACTTCCTATATGCATGACAGTATGTGTATTTGTGTGTTTGATCATTTTTTAGAAAATGTAAAAGATGAGGAAATTAAAAATACGTTAGAATTTGCTAAAGAATTATCTGCATCCCATTTACCAAAAATTGAAGAAATCTTTAATAAAGAAGAAATAGCTATTCCCCAAGGATTTACAGATAAAGACATTTACAAAGCGCCCCGACTCTTCACAGATGTTTTTTATCTTCGTTACCTGGAATGTATGTCGCGAAATGGACTTATAGCAAATAGCTTGTGTCTCGGGACTGCATATAGAGAGGATATAAAGACAATTTATCAAACAGTTATAAATGAAGCTGAAGAATTATATGACCGAACCAACAATCTGTTGAAAGAAAAAGGAGCTTTAGTTCGTTCTCCAGTAATCCACTATCCACAGAAAGTTACTTATGTACATGATGAAAGTTTTGTCGGTGGGACATTTTCTTTTAATAAACGACCACTCTTAGCAGTTGAAGTAGCACACATAGCAAACAATATTGAATCGTGCCAAATATATAAAGCCATTATTATGGGTTTTTCACAAGTAGCCGAAAGTGATAAGGTAAGAAAACACTTACGAGAAAGCATCAATGACACGGATAAATTTATTGATGATCTTAAAGAATTTTTGGAACATGCTGAAATTGCTGCTCCCATGACATCAGATGATTCGATTACTAATTCTACTACCTCACCTTTTTCAGACAAACTTATGATGTTCATTATATCAACTTTAAATGGATTTTCCATTTCATTGGCTGGAACATCTCTAGGTGCAAGCGCTAGAAGCGATTTGTCTGTAGGTTATGTAAAATTTGTATCTCATCTTTCCAAATTTGCCTTAGAAGGAACAAAATTAATGATTGAAAAAGGATGGTTAGAGAGACCACCACAAACTTTAGACCGAAGTAATCTTATGGGAAAATGAGCTTCTAGCCTGCTCCATTGTTGCTGACATGATAGTATGTCCCTTTTCCTTGGCACGGGCTATTATTTATTCTTGCGCTTTGTTTGGATATACTTTTGTGTCAATAATCCTGCATTAAAAACCGATAGAATCATAACGAAGTAAAAAAGTTTCCGATTAAACATAAATTCTGCTTCACCAGTAAACTCAATATAAGAGAACGAATTTATAAAAAAACCAATCGCAACTATTATTGATAAGATAAATTGCCCTTTCACAGATTTAACCATAGTACCCTCCATATGTACCCCGACATGTTATTCCATCTAAAAAATTGGCCGACCTTACAATGATCGACTAGAAACCTAATATGATTAAAATGATTAATAAGCTAAAGTTGGGGACACCAATTATTAGTAATCTTGTAACCCATTTGTTTTTGTCCTGTCTGTCTTTTTTCGTCTCGGTATGATAATTAGCTTTGTTTCTGTCACCATCAACAAAAGCACCTGTTAACAAACCTGATAATATTAAGGGAATAACTGCCGCTGCAGCTATAATCTTAAAAAATAAGTTCCAGTCACCAGTGAATACGCCGATTAACAGGGCAATAATGGTAAAGATTACACCAATACCCAGATATTTTAACAACCCAATCCCACCCTTTTGCTTCAATCGTGTTCTCCTCTTTGGACTATTAACTTATAGTAGCTGTTAAAAATACTTAATAATCATCAAGACTAAACTAAAAATAGTATATAGAAGCGAACCATAAAATACGACACCTACGTCTATTTTCATTTCTTCACTTTTTTGAATTTTCCAGCTGGATTCACTTGCTTCATAAGTTGCTACTTTTGATAACGCTCCTCCACTACTGTTAGAGAAGTAAATTACAATCGTTATCCCCAGACCAATTAAAAAACTCCATTCACTATATGAAAATGAAATGATTACACTAGCAGCCCATATAATTAATCCGATAACGATTGCAGATAATAATGAAAAGCCAATAACCTTCTTCACCTTACCCCCTCCTTCTCTTATTTCCTACGATATTACGAATAAAAAGGTTTCAATTATACAGAATCTTCTAGAAAAATGACTCTATGTAATTTGACATCCTAATTTGCTGTTCTGTCACGATCAGCGTAATGGCATTTAATACGAAGGTAACGATAAGAAGAACTGCTGCAACGAATGCTACAGCACCCATTGTATCCATAAGCGCAGACCAATCCTCAATTGTTACCAGATGATTCGTATAGAAAATCTGGAAGCTTAGCGAAATAGCACGAGGCTGCCGACATTAAGCCAGACAACCCTAATTAACCCCCCAGTATTTTTCATTCTTGTTTTTCACCTTAACAACCATTTCAACAAAAGGGTCTAATCCTATTTGTTGAAATGCGTCTATTATTCTTGAGTATCTTCGTCCCTTTTGTACTCTAAAATGTCTCCAGGCTGACATTCTAAAGCCTTGCAAATTGCTTCTAACGTTGAAAGCCTGATTGCTTTTGCCTTTCCATTTTTCAAAATAGAAAGGTTTGCCATTGTTATTCCAACTCTTTCCGAAAGCTCTGTTACGCTCATTTTCCTTTTAGCCAGCATCACATCAATATTAATTATTATTCCCATATTATTCACCTCAGACCGTTAAATCATTTTCAGATTTTAGATTAATAGCTGTTTGTAAAAGTCTTTGGAGCACAGCAGCAAAAACTGCAATCACCATTGAAGCGAAAATGACGACCATTCCGATTATTATCCCTGGTGCGTCGTCAGCCTTTGTAAGAAGATATAGGAATGGCAGTTCTACAATATACAAAACCATAATTGTGATTGCACAATATTTTATAGTCTTTAAAGCCTTAACAGATAATGCCGAGAAGGCTTCATTCCTGTCAATATAGCTTAAGAGTTTTAACGTCTGATACAAAGCAATAAAAAACGGTATCATTGCTGCATACATTCCAACTAATATGGGATATTGCAGATTGGCCAGTTCAGGAGACTGCCAATATAGTGAATTGGGGTTGAATCTGGACAACCCAAATATACATATAGCAAGAACTGGAGTTCCTATTAGAAAAACAGCTATCTTTAAGAAGAGTGTAGATCCTCTTTTCATAAAAAGCACCTCATTTAAAATTAGTAGTAAATTTATTTTAATACATTTTTTATTGAATATCAATAAATAATTAATATTTATTAATATATTATTATCG
>JBDNGJ010000150.1:0-8861 GCA_041689365.1 Virgibacillus sp. | reverse complement strand
ATCCGGACTATTGTTACCCATATTAGTTGCCTTACTCTCCCCACAAGCTGAAGCAAATACAAGTAATACAAGCATTAGCCATATAAATCTTCTCATTGCTGTTCCCCCTATTATATGTACATATGACGATATATTTATTATATACGATATCAGTGGTTGATGACTATACCTATTTTTACAGGTGACAAGTAACTGCATAAGCAGAGCCACCAAGTCTTTGTTTAATTTTCTGTTTTATGGGAATATGTAAGAGGGCATATGCGGAGAATTATATTAGGACAAAAGGAAACAATAAGCACAACTACCTAATTACATGCGTAAGAATTGAACAATTTAATAACGTATGTTTCAATATTTAATTGTGCATGTTAGCTCCCCTATCATACATTCTAATAATTAATACTACATAGAAAGGAATGTTCAAATGAAAAAAGTAACAAAGGTATTCTACATTTCAGCCGTTGTGGCAATAATATTTATAATTTGGGGGATCCTTCCAAATAGTAATATGAGTTATGTAACAACAGAAATCCAAGAGTATTTGGTAGAAAAATTTGGCTGGTTCTACTTGATGAGTGCAACAGCATTCTTGGTATTTGCAATCTATTTGATCTTTTCCAAGTACGGCAATATTAAACTGGGTAAACCGGGGGACAAGCCTGAGTATTCCTATCTAACTTGGTTTGCAATGCTTTTTAGTGCAGGCATGGGAATTGGTTTAGTTTTCTGGGGTGCTGCAGAACCGTTATCACATTATCATACACCTCCATATGGAGATCCTACTTCAAACGATACCGCTAAAACTGCTATGCAGTACAGCTTCTTTCATTGGGGACTGCACCCATGGGCAATTTATGCCACCATTGCTTTGGCCCTAGCATACTTTAAATTCAGAAAGCAATCAGCAGGTGTTGTTAGTGCAATTCTTGAACCTTTATTCGGTGATAAGGTTAAAGGGGCATGGGGAACTCTTATTGATTTTATAGTTGTATTTGCAACGATTTTTGGGGTTGCAACTTCACTAGGTTTTGGAGCAATCCAAATTTCTGGGGGTATATCATATGTATTTGGTTTAGACAAAACCATTTCGCTGCAACTGATTATTATTGGTATTGTCACCGTACTTTATATGACTTCTGCCATGACTGGACTTAATAAAGGGATTAAATATCTAAGTAATACAAACATAATTTTAGCAATTGCTTTAATGCTGTTTCTCTTATTTGCTGGTCCCACAAACTTCATCATGAATCTTTTCACAACAACGTTTGGCAGTTACGTACAAAACCTGCCAGGTATGAGTTTCCGATTAACACCTTTTGATATGGAAGACTCATGGATTCAAGACTGGACTATCTTTTATTGGGCATGGTGGATCGCATGGGCACCATTTGTAGGTACATTTATTGCTCGTGTTTCCAAAGGCAGAACAATTCGGGAATTCGTACTAGGCGTTCTGTTAGTGCCTACCATTTTTGGTGCTCTCTGGTTCTCCGTATTCGGTGGATCGGCAATCAATCTGGAACATTTTCAGGGTGCTGAAATTCAGCAAGTTGTTGACAATCTTGGCACAGAAGCAGCATTATTTGCGGTCCTTGAACAATTTCCATTTGGCACTGTAATGTCTATCATTGCGATTTTATTAATCAGTACATTCTTTATCACATCTGCTGATTCGGCAACATTTGTATTGGGAATGCAAACGACTGGTGGAAGCTTATATCCGCCAAATACTGTTAAGTTTGTATGGGGAATTATACAATCGAGTGCTGCAGCAGTGTTGTTGTGGCAAGGCGGACTCGGAGCTTTACAAACAGCCTCGATTATAGCAGCCTTTCCATTTGCGATAATCATGATCTTGATTGTATTTTCGTTGATGAAATCATTTAGAGAAGAGGCCAGAGAAATCGATTTACGGCGTAAGAGACAATAAATATAAATTTACAGGCAGTTCAGTTGGAGTACAAAAACGCATTTTGTACCCTTAACTGAACTGCTATTTTTGGATTTCATATGTTAAACAGCTCAAAAATTTGACTCGACTTAATCCTGATACATAGTCTCCAACGTACTCGGAAGCTGTGTTGATTTCTTCACAGAAAAATCAAGAACTGCACTATGCCTAGCGGGTGCTCCATTCTGAGCTGCAAAGGGTTAAATTGCAAATGAAAACGCAGGGCTTTCGAAAGTAACTCATGATTAGAACTGACCATCTTAAACAATCGCACCCGAGTGTTTAAGAGTATTTATTCACTACACTAAATAGTGTCCACAGATTTGGCGGATCCTCATTCAGTTATTTCCTTAAAAACGCCTATTTTGGCCGTGTTATTAAATCATTCCGCTATTTACCCTTTTCAGCCATAATTACAATCAACTCTCCTTTATTAACAGAAAGGTCTACTCCGCTCAGCGCAGTACTCAAACCCTCATTGTCTAACTCCCCATAAGTTTAAACAATATTATTTGCCTCTAAAATGGTCAATTCGTTACCTTCTTCATGTACGTTTATTTTATCACAGAATTGGAAGTAACTCCCAAGTCTTCGTTTTTCAATTAAGTGCTTTACCATGAGAATACGCATTTAACTTTATTCCTATCTCATTACCTATCTATTGGATTTGTTTTTGCTGTTTCCTTCTAAAAAACCAACAAAAAAGCATATGATCTCAGTTATGAAATCACATGCTTTATGATAGATGAATTATAGTGCGCATCTATTAACAGAACTCACTGCGCTTTGGAATCTCTCTTTATTAGTATGATTTACATTGTGTGTATTGGCATTCCTAAAGCTACATCAGCAGCTTCCATCGTAATTTCACCAAGACTTGGATGATTATGAACTGTCAACGCTATATCTTCTGCTGTCATTCCTGCTTCAATCGCCAATCCTACTTCTGCTATCATTTCACTAGCATTTGGACCTGCAATCTGCGCCCCAATGACCAGTCCATCTTCTTCTCTAGTAATTAATTTCATAAACCCATCACTATCATTTAATGATAATGCACGGCCGTTAGCTGCAAATGGAAACTTAGACGCCTTAGCATTATATCCAGCATCCTTTGCTTCTTTTTGATTATAGCCAACTGTAGCTAATTCAGGATCAGAGAATACAACTGTAGGTATTCCAATATAATCAATTTCAGATTTTTCTCCACCAATTACCTCGGCAGCCACTTTTCCTTCATAAGATGCTTTATGAGCTAGTGGAGGGCCATCAACAATATCACCAATTGCATAGATATTATCGATATTTGTACGGCACTGTTTATCAATCTTAATAAGTCCATTATCATCTACATCAATACCGACTTGCTCTAAACCAATTTCTGCTGTGTTTGGACGGCGACCAACTGTTACTAATACATAGTCTGCGTCCACGGTTTCTTCTTTCCCATTTACTTCATAAGTAACTGTAACACCATCTTTTGATTCTTCGACACCTTTAGCCATCGCTTCTGTGGTAACTGTTACACCTTTTTTCTTAAGGCGTTTACTAACCACTTGCTGCATTTGTTTTTCAAATGCTCCAAGAATCTGCTTTGTACCTTCAAGGATTGTTACCTCAGTTCCAAAGTTAGCATATGCTGTGCCTAACTCAGTTCCGATATAACCGCCTCCGATTACAACCATTTTCTTAGGAATTTCTTTTAGGGCTAATGCACCGGTAGAATCAATAACACGATCCGTAAATTTGAAGCTTGGAATTTCAATTGGTGTTGAACCTGTTGCAATAATACAGTTGTTAAATGTATAAGTCTGTGAATTCTTTTCATCCATAACTTTTACTGTATTTTTATCAACAAAGTATACTTCACCTTTAACAATATCCACTTTGTTGCCTTTCAAAAGACTTTCAACGCCAGAAGTTAGTTTGTTAACAACTTTCCCTTTCCATTCCTGAACCTTGGAAAAATCAACGGATACATTCTCCGTCTTAATACCTAATTCTTCATTACCATGGGCGTTTTCAGCCAGGTGTCCAGCTTGAATCATTGCTTTTGATGGAATACACCCAACATTCAAGCAAACACCACCAAGTGCTCCTTTATCAACTATTGTTACATTTTGACCGGTTTGAGCAGCACGGATGGCTGCTACATAGCCACCCGGTCCTGCTCCAACTACTAATGTGTCTAACTCAATTGGAAAATCTCCTACTACCATAACCTACGCCTCCATCATAATTAATTGTGGATCGTTCAATAATCGTTTGATCTGATTTAAAGCAAGTTGTGCAGTCGCACCATCAACAATACGATGATCAAAGCTTAATGATATCGCAAGAACAGGAGCTACAACAATTTCACCATCACGAACGATTGGTTTCTCAGCAATACGCCCAATACCCAGGATAATCGCCTCTGGATAGTTAAGAACAGGAGTAAACCATTGCCCTCCAGCTGAACCAATGTTAGTGATTGTGTTTGATGCACCTTTCATCTCGTCAGATGCAAGTTTACCATTACGAGCTTTTTCTGCCAATTCATTTATCTCTTGTGAAATGGTGAAAATAGATTTGCGGTCAGCATCTTTTACAACCGGAACTAATAAACCTTTATCTGTATCTGCTGCAATTCCAATGTTGTAATAATGCTTGTGAATGATTTCATCGGTCTCATCATCAACAGCAGCATTTAAAATTGGATATTTCTTCGATGCTGAAACTAATGCTTTTGCAACATAAGGCAGATATGTTAATTTAATTTCCTGCTCCGCTGCTACTGCTTTAAATTTCTTACGATGAGCAACAAGCTCTGTTACATCTATTTCGTCCATAAGTGTTACATGTGGTGCTTTCGTTTTCGAATTAACCATTGCTTTAGCAATCGACTTGCGAATGCTACTCATTTTCTCGCGTGTTTCTGCGTATTCACCTTTTGGAATTTGCGCTTCTTTAGGTGCTGGTGTTTCTTCTTGCTCTTCAGAAGCAACATCTGTATCAGCTTTTTGGTCACCGCTTAAGTATTTGTCAATATCTTCTTTTAGGATACGTCCATTTTTGCCGGACCCTTGTACGTCCTGGATAGAAATTTCATTATCACGGGCATATTTACGTACAGAAGGCATTGCAATTACGCGTTTATCATCAGAAGAATTAGCTTTCGTTTCTTCTTTATCATCTGCCTCATTATTCTTATTTTCTGCAGATTCTTCTTTCTTAGATTCCTGATCACTACTGGATTTAGACTCTTCCTTTGTCTCTTCCGTTTCTTCAGCGTCATCTTCCTGATCCTCATAGCCTTCTGCATCAATTGTAATGATGGTATCACCAACAGTTGAAACTGTACCTTCTTCAACATGAACCTTTTCAACAGTTCCTTCAACTGGAGAGGGGATTTCAACAACTGCTTTGTCATTTTGCACTTCACAAAGCACATCATCTTCTTTAATTTCTTCGCCTTCTTTAACAAACCATTTTACAATTTCGCCTTCATGAATTCCTTCTCCAATATCAGGCAATTTGAAATTATAAGCCATTATTACTACCTCCAATCCTTAAATTAAAAGTTAATTACTTGGTTTACTCTTTCTACGATGTCCTCGTGATTTGGTAGCCATATTTCTTCAGCTTGTGAGAACGCATAAACTGTATCTGGAGCAGTAACTCGTAAAATCGGTGCTTCCAGATGGAGTATTGCCCGTTCCTGAATTTCTGAAATCACGTGAGCTCCAACACCTGCTTGACGCTGCGCTTCCTGAACCATTACCATTCGGTTGGTTTTCTTTACAGACTCAACAATTGTATCTACATCTACCGGTGATACTGTACGCAAGTCAATAACTTCAGCATCAATATTATCTTTTTCCAGTTCATCCGCTGCCTTTAAAGCTGCATGAACCATTGCGCCATAAGCAACAAGTGTAACGTCATTACCTTCACGTTTAATATCTGCCTTATCAAGCTCAACTGTATATTCCTCATCTGGAACTTCACCACGGAAAGAACGATATAGCTTCATATGTTCTAAAAATAAAACAGGATCATTACTTCGTATAGCCGAGATTAACAGTCCTTTTGCGTCATATGGTGTTGATGGAATAACAACTCTTATACCAGGTTGCTGTGTAATTAATCCTTCAAGCGAATCGGCATGAAGTTCAGGTGTGTGCACACCACCACCAAATGGAGAACGTATTGTTATTGGCATTGCTTTTGTTCCGCCGGATCGATAACGCATCCGTGCCATTTGGCCATTAACAGCATCCATTGTTTCATAAATGAAGCCAAAGAACTGAATTTCCGGTACCGCGCGAAAACCTTGCAAGGCAAGACCAATCGACATTCCACCAATCCCTGATTCGGCTAGTGGCGTATCAAACACACGTTCTTCGCCGAACTCATCTTGTAATCCTTCTGTGGCGCGGAACACGCCGCCATTTTGACCGACATCTTCACCATATACAAGCACATTTTCATCATTTTTTAATTCATTGTACATTGCATCAGTGATTGCTTGAATCATAGTCTTTTGTGCCATGGTCTACTTCGACTCCTTTTCTTTATATTCTTCCAATTGCTCCTGCAAATTTGGTGGAAGTTCCTCATACATATTTTCAATTAAGTCAGTTACAGTCTGTTTCGGGTATTCATCCGCCTTTTTGATAGCTTTCTTAATATCATCTTTTGCCTCATCAATAACTTTGTTCTCTTCCTCTTCTGACCATAAGTTTTTCTCTTCTAAAAACGTACGGAATCGAACAAGGGGATCTTTTTTCTCCCACTCATCATTAAGATCATCAGAACGATAGCGTGTCGGATCATCCCCAGCCATGGTATGTGGGCCGTAGCGATAAGTTAACGTTTCTATTAATGTAGGGCCTTCTCCATTTATTGCACGCTCGCGAGCATCCATTGTAACGGCGTAAACAGCTAATACATCCATACCATCTACCTGAATTCCTTCAATTCCAGCTGCTACAGACTTTTGTGCTAAGGTTTCAGCATTTGTTTGCTCTTCAACGGGCACTGAAATTGCAAAATGGTTATTTTGGATAAAGAAAATTGCTGGCGCGCCATATGAGCCTGCAAAATTAATACCTTCATAGAAATCACCTTGGGATGTACCGCCATCACCCGTATATGTTACGGCAACTGATTTCTTCCCACGTTTCTTCATTCCAAGTGCAACGCCAGCAGCTTGTGTATACTGGGCACCGATAATTATCTGCGGGCTTAATCCTTGTACATCCTCCGGAAACTGGTTCCCATGGAAGTGCCCTCTTGAGAATAAGAAAGCTTGATATAATGGAAGTCCTTGCCAAATAAGCTGTGGAACATCACGATATGCTGGAAGTAAAAAATCATCTGCTTCTAAAGCATATTGACTTCCTAACTGTGATGCTTCCTGTCCTGCGGTAGGAGCATAAAATCCTAAACGTCCTTGACGGTTCAGTGCAATAGAACGCTGGTCAAGAATACGAGTATAAACCATTCTGCGCATAAGCTCTTTCAAATCATCATCTGAAAGATCAGGCATTGCGTCTTTATTAACAATCTTTCCATCTTCATTAAGAATTTGGAACATTTCGAACTGACTTTCAACACTTTCAAGTACGTGTTTCAAAATAGTTCACCTCTTCCTTTCTGAATACCTATTTTGTATTTTCTTTTTTAGCCTTCCCAAAATATGAAAAAATCTGTACCGTTTTGCACTTATTCTTGTTCCCTAGATTAAATTTTACTAATCACATTTCTAAAGCAAGGATTAAACTGTTACATAAGAATCGCAAAAATTAATGGTACAATTCATAATCTAGTTAGAGTTTAGCGTATAAATACCAATTTGGTCAATTACTTTGTTTTATTTATTTATTTTTAGCAAACGGGTTGTACCGCTTACATAAATTTCACTCTTTTATGACATTGCTCTGTTATAGTATCAAAGCATAACTGTATTAATTAACTGTCAAAAGTAGCTGCATTGGAAAACTTAACTAAATGCCAATACTGACGCAAATCTAGAGAAGATTGTATTGTGAACAGTTGTTAATAGAAGGTTATTTTCTAAAAAAAAGATATGAAATGCGACGTACTGCGGAATATAATCCCAATGAGGGACCGTTTCACACAATTTGAACAGTGTTTGTGTTCTCATAACCCTGATGAGTGAACCTATGGATAGTAAAAATGCGAAAGTGCTAGCTTGAGTAGATGTTGCATTGGTACCGGAGTGGTGCTATAGAAGATCTTCACTATGTCGCATTTTATATCAACTACGAGGCTTAAAGACCAACATAAATTACGAAAGAGGATTTAAATGAAAACTGATGAGGAAGCAAACTTACCTCTTTATGAAAATAGTTTTCCAGGCAATAGTCCTATTTCAAAGGATTGTCTTATAAGATTCTGGCATAATAACGTATGTCCCTCTTTTTATAAGAAAGAGTAATTTGTAATTAGTATAACTGTTTAGAAAACCTGGTATTCGTTAAAGGGATTTTAAGAAGAGCGCATTTTGCTTTCTTATCCCAAAAAAAGAGAACCGAATGAATTTCATGAGGTTCTCCAGATTGTTGCCTATTCATTTGATTATTCTTCGCTTTTCTTATCACCAGTTGGTGCATCATTATCATACTCTGCATCTATCCCAGCAGCTGTATAAAATTCTTCTTTTAATGCATTATATTCAGTAGTAAGTTCGTTAAATTTTTTATTTACTTTAATTACTTGCTGATAACTTTTGTTAACCTTTTCGATATGCTTTGTTAGCGTTTCCTGCTCTAAGTCTTTCTTTTGCAGCATTGTATACAAATCTTTCTCAAGCTTTAACGTCTTGGAATAAGCTTCATATAACTGGTCATATGCATCATAGCGATTAGTCATCACTTCATACATCTCTTGCGCACTCTCT
>JBDNGJ010000149.1:0-1756 GCA_041689365.1 Virgibacillus sp. | reverse complement strand
TCTCCTCGTATAGTATATTTAAGAACAAAAAATTGCTCTTTGATAATTGAATAATAGAGTTACATTAAAACCTTTTGCTTGGGTATTGCGTGATGTCCTTAGATAATAGAATTGGAATGGATCCAACTGGGAATATGCTGAATTCTCCTGTAGTTCGACTACGATTAAAGACTGTGACCCAGACAATTGTTGTACTGCAAACGCACAAGCTGTATCGATGTATCACTAAACCTAGTGTTAGTAGACTTGGGCAGCTTTTAGTGATGCATCAAAGAATACTCATACGCGAGGTTGTTGTTAGGCAATTGTTTCTAGGGATATCCCGCAGTATCCAAGCTTATTCCAAAATCTGATGAAAGGAGGTCCTTTCCGTGAAATTATTCGTAGGTATTGATGTTAGCTCTAAAAAACTTGATGTGTGCTTCCTTGACAGCGAAGACACGCGTCTAAAAGAAGAAACACTTTCTAATGATTTAAATGGTGCCAACCAGATAAAAGAAACCATTTTAACGTATAACGGGCAGTTCCATTACGAAAAGATTGTCGTTGGAATGGAATCTACATCCGTCTATAGTTTTCATCCTTCTACCCTTTTAGACAATGATAAGGACTTACAAAGGATTGGTACAGAAGTAGTTGTGCAGAATCCTAAGGCCATTCATCGATTTAAGGGGATGTTTGATGAAGACAAAACAGACCGTATTGACGCCTTTCGTATTGCCGATTTCCTTCGATTTGGACGGTACAATAAAACCGTCATCAAAGAAGAAAAATATGTTGCCCTCCAACGGTTAACGCGTTCACGTTATCAAGTGATCCAGCAATTGACGGAGTGTAAGCAACATTTTCTTGAGAATCTTTATTACAAGTGCAATACGCTCTCCAATGACATAGATACTTCCATTTTTGGAGCTGCCATGATGGAATTGTTTGCCGATTCCCTTTCTTTAGATGACATTGCCCATATGGAGTTAGAGGAATTAGCTCTTTTCCTCCATAAGAAAGGCAAAGGGCGCTTTAGTGATCCTGAAAAATTGGCAAAAAACATTAAAAAGGCTATTCGTGATTCCTATCGTCTTGGAAAGGTCGTACAAGAATCTGTTGATATGGTACTAGCAACGTATGCCAGACTTGTTCAAACACTCAAGAAACAGATAAAAGAACTAGAAAAAGGAATTGAAGCCTTATTCGTTATCCTTCCAGAGGCTCAGTGTTTAAAAAGCGTACCAGGTATTGGTTCCGTTTATGCCGCTGGCATTATTGCTGAAATAGGTCAAATTGAACGCTTTGAAACACAGGCACAACTGGCGAAATACGCCGGTCTCTATTGGAAAAGATCACAATCAGGTGACTTTGAATCGGAACGAACACCCAGGGTAAAGACAGGAAACCAGTATCTTCGTTATTACCTAGTTGAAGCTGCCAACTCTGTTCAACGAAATGAACCTGTGTACCATGAATTTTACCTAAAGAAATATAAAGAAGTTCCAAAATACAAGCACAAAAGAGCCCTCGTAATGACCGCGAGAAAACTGGTACGTTTGGTGGATGTGCTACTACGCAACCACCAAATCTACACGTCAGAAAGGAGCGTGTAAATCAAAAGCAAAAAATGCTTTTGAATCCTTTCTAGCGAACCCGAACAATCGTTTGGATGATTGGGCGGGTCTAGTTCAGTGCGCTCTTTTTAACCTTGAATGCCTGTTTTTATCTTTTTCTTTTATCATCTTTTACTTGACTTATCACCACAAGTCTT
>JBDNGJ010000148.1:0-3305 GCA_041689365.1 Virgibacillus sp. | reverse complement strand
TGTGGCCCGCTTGGTCCTTCCTTCCAAACACCTTCAGTTTCACTCCAAATTTTCCATATGATGTTTTCGGAATTAGAAGTGTCAATCCAAATAACAGTTTTATCAGTCGGTGCTGATTCACTTTCTATACGCTTTTTCTCCGCATATCCATTGGTATAATTCTTGCCTGCCGCTAATGTATTGGTGTCTTTTTCATTAATGGCTGTTTTGTCATAAGTAACCTCAAGCAAACGTCCTTCACTTATTTTCTTTTCAATTTTCTTCCGCAATAGTTGATAAGCAGCACGAACATCTTCTTCGGTAAATCTAATAAAGTCGCCCAGAATGAATGTCTTTTTACTCTTATCAGACAGCGAACGTTTAATATTAATAACCCTAGCTTCCAAATACAAAGCAGGTTCATAAGAAGTGTCTTTGATGCGTACTGTATCACCTATTCTCGTTTTCTCATGACTAAGGCCAAAGATGTGTTCCAGACTTACTGCATCAGCTTCATACTGTACAAATGCGTTAATCCGTTTATTGAGTTCAGTGCGTCCAATCGTCTTTAATCGATCAGTTGATAATTCAGATTTGCTTGTCTGTGGTATGTGAACATCCCATAAATGCTCACCAGTACGTGACCAACGTTGGCGCGCATCTTCATCTTTAACAATAACGGTAGTAGGCTCTGTTTGACCTTCAGGTATAGGCCCGACTACCAAAAGAGCAGTTACAATCTCATTTGCATCTTTCTCAATCCGGCGAACACTGATTAGATCTTTCCCCAAAGTAACTTCCTTACCTTGCCACTCACCGCGTTTTTGCAGTAAATCTACATACCGTCCAGTAATACGGTAGTCACTGATTTCAACTCGAAATCGAATTTCTAATTCAAACGTCGTTTCTATTTTCTTGAGTAATTTATAAGGATTCGTGTAGTCCTCGATTTCTACTTTGCGAATACCGTCTGATTCAGTAATACCTCTTTCCCATTCGGTTCCGGTGATAGCATAATCTATTGCCATATCGACGGTATAATCATTCAATACAGCAGGCTCAATCACTTTCATTCGCTTTAAATCAAGAAAAGAACCAGTGGTGAAAACCTCTTTATTGGATTGATATTTACCATTTTCATTGATTAAAAATTCATGAAAAAAGTTGCCTTCCTCACTTGGAATGACAACTCGGTACCTGCTTTTCAAATATTCGCTTTTGTCATATAAAGAAGTAAACTCAAGTATGTCTTTACCATCCAGCGAGTACTCATGTTGATCGTTCCAAAATATTTTAGCATCCCGTTTATTTTCCAATGTTTGAACAATCTCGTCGGTCTTATGATCAAGTATATGAATCATTTATATGGTGTCCTCCATTTCGCTGTGACATCGAAAGCTTGTTCTGGAAATACAAATAGACTGTTTTTGCCTGGCATCAATCCAAAATAGGAAGCACCGAAATTCTTTAGATCCGTTCTGCTTTCCCCGTTGATTAAGATATTATCTGTTTGATGATCAAGTGTAATCTTGTCACCAACATCTGCAATTTTAGGCGCTTCATTGACAGCAACATCTTTCAATTCTTCGACTGTGACTGTATGGATATATGTCCTTCCACATGCTTTATAACCAGACATCTTACCAATATGAACTTCAATTGCAGACAATTCTGTTTGATATAAGCCATTCACATCATTGAATTCGCCATTTATTCGATTCGCAAACTCACCATCAACTATCTCACCTATTTGTGCTTTAATCTTTTGACCTTCACGCCTAACCCACAATCGACTATAAGCTCCGTTATAACTTCCCTTTTGATACCCATTTCCCTTGGCAAGCATGTGACCGTCATTTAAACCACCAATCCTTGCCTCCCCCACAGCATCGTTATCAGAAACAAGGATTTCTTTCATGGCTAACTTTCCAACCTTTGTACCATCAGCGCCAATTAAATATAATTCACAACGCCCTATTTCCTCTGCGGATAAAGCCTCTAGGGTAAATCGCACTTCTGCCCTGAAATCTTGTATAGGGGATGGTAAATTTTTTCGCAATGCAGGACCATACCATCCATCGCCCGGATCCGTACCATATCCTGATACTAAAAACACATCTCCGTCAGAGGCAAAGTTTCCTGATATTGCACCTCCATCTGGCGCGATAACTCCTGTACTTGTCCAAGAACTAACATCACCCATATCATCACTTAGTACGGTAGGAGATGAATCGACAACAATATCATCAATTGTTTGTTGTCTGCCTATCATCATGTAGTCACCGTCAGGATTAGCAATTTGAGCAAAGGTGATGGGTGCTAGAACTTCTAATTCAAACACCGGGTATGCTTCAGCAGTACCTTCATTAGTCAGCGTGACGGCATCTGATGGGAATGTAGGCGTGAGTTCTGTTCCGTATGAATAAGGATCTAAGCACAAAAATTGTATGGTTCCGTTTCGCAATTCAGCAAACTTTTCAAAGTCATCTATTGAATTCTGAACAACAGCATAATAGATCCGTCCTGGTTCATCATCAAATTGTAATTCAACAGATTCATCAGTTACTAACCATGAAGCTAATTCGTCTTTTAACTGTAGTGCATGATTATCGTCTCTTACTGTGAATCCAACTGGCTGATTAATTATCAACGGTTGGATACTGCTTGATTGCAAATAAGCTCCATCCATACCTGGTACAGTTAATAAATCGCGTGAAATGGAAGCGAAAGGAGGCTTGCTTCTGCCACGTAATAAATGCAACCATGGTTTTCGTATGTTATTAAATGTTAATGATTTAAGTGGCAAACCTATCCCTCACTTCCTTCTCGCGATTTTGAAATTCAGTAATGTCTTTATGAATTTCTCGACTAACCTCTCTGCCATTAAACTTGTTAATAACTGTTGTGTAAATGACAGCTTCTCCTTGTAAATTTTGCGGCTGCTGACCATTCAAACGATTAACTATCCGATCAGCTTCACCACTTGTACCAACACCTGAAGCATAAGCAGGCATGTTATTTATCGCACTCAGTACTCGTTTGGAATCATCGTGATCAAATACCTGATAACCTGCAGGTCTGTTATAAATACCGGCATTTAGTAATTCAAAATTGTTTCCCATTTTACCTATCTCATAACCTTCTTCACCTGCTATGAACTCGCCTCCTTTGTGCGTTCCGCCCTCGGCGAATTGAGGTCTGGCCTGATAACCTCCACCGGAAGTGATAATATTTAATGTTTTGTAAGCTGGGTCAGTCAAACTTCTGTAATTACTATCAAAAGTTGTGGTAGTGGAAACATTTTTCGTAACGTCTCGTCCTAATTC
>JBDNGJ010000147.1:0-4509 GCA_041689365.1 Virgibacillus sp. | reverse complement strand
TGATGTCCCAGGCAGGATTCGAACCTGCGACCCATAGCTTAGAAGGCTATTGCTCTATCCTACTGAGCTACTGGGACATATGGAGCGGGTGATGGGAATCGAACCCACGATATCAGCTTGGAAGGCTGAAGTTTTACCACTAAACTACACCCGCATACTATAAATTTTTTTGTTACTAATATTACTCACAAAACTCATTCGTTCGTGTCTAAAGTTTTTCAACTGCTAAATCAAACGAACAAGCATTATTATATGCACTTTGAAAATATTTGTCAATAGATATAAATGTTTTTCATCTGATCGGATTATTCTTCTTAATGAAAAGATAGAAAACTTGGCCTTCACTACGCCTTTAGGCGAATTTACCTTAGTTACACTTATGCAGTAAGAAAGGATTTATGCTTTCGTATAAAAACACCTCTCTAACTTGATTTTAGCGGACACAAGAGACGCTATTTCCATATAAAATTAACCTTTTCGAAGTTATCCGGACACAGAAGCCCTTATTTCACATATATCATGGTGATTTGACTGTATTTGTGTGAAATAAGGTCCCTGATGTCCACAAACACTACCATTTTTGTGGATTTATACCAAATAAGGTCTCTAGTGTCCGCAAAACATCAAATTTATATATGGAAAATAATTCTCATAATAGATGATGACTGCGAACTTGGCAGCAATGTTGCTTTCTTATCTTTCAGCAAGTATTACTTGAAAGCAATATTAAGCGAAAGGTCTTCCATGAAGTTACCTTCAACTGTATAATAATTCACCTGGACTGCATCTAAGTGATCCCATTCTAAGATAGCATATGTTTGTTCGGCCCTTACCCTGGGCAGTAAAATGCTGCCTGGATTAATCACTAGTTGATTTCCAACCTTTTCAGCCATTGCAATGTGTGTATGACCATAACAAACTACCTGAGCTTCTTCTTCCTCTCCGCGGTATGCTATTGTCATTAAATTGGTTTTCACTTGATGATGATGTCCATGTGCAACATAGAAGCGAAGACCTTCGATTAAACTTGTTTGTTCTAATGGATATCTTGAATCAAAATCACAATTTCCAGCAACTTTTATGAAGCCATCCATCTCTGGTGCATCCATATCTAATTCTGAATCTCCACAATGTATCATATACTTTAAGCCATGACGCTCTTTAATTTCGTTTAGTTCATTTGTAGAACCATGACTATCACTTACAATTAAAACACTCGGCATAATAACACCTCACATTATAACCTATATATTTTCGAGCCAATCTTCCAGCTGCCTAATTGCATTACTCCGGTGACTAATACTATTTTTTTCATCAGGTGACAGTTCTGCCATCGTTTTTGTACTGTTCTTTGGTATAAAAATGGGGTCATAACCAAATCCATTTGCACCTTTTGCAGAAACAGAGATTGCCCCTTCACAATAGCCATTTTTAAAAATTGTTTCCTTATCTGGCAAAGCTACTGCTAGTACACATACAAACCGAGCTGTACGATCAGATTCTTTTGTATCCTCTAACTCAGCTAATACTTTTGACATATTTGCGTTATCATCTTTAGGTTCACCGGCATATCTTGCAGAAAATATTCCAGGTCTGCCATCCAATGCATCAATCATTAGGCCTGAATCATCAGCTAATACCGGCTTATTCGTTAACTTTACTATCTGCTCTGCCTTTATTGCAGCATTCTCTTCAAACGTCATCCCTGTTTCCTCAATATCATTTATTGACTGAGATAAGTCCAGCAAGGAAACTGCTTTAATATTAAATTTTGCAAAGAATGTTTTAAACTCCTCTGCTTTTCCGGAATTTTTGGTTGCTATGATTATTTCTTTCATTATGAATCGTCTCCACCTATTTTTGTTTCCCCTATTTTATCAGCTAATTCACCCAATATATCCTTTTGTATAGAATTGATTTTTACCATTCCATCATTAGCGAGCCCAAGCATCGTTTGTAGCTGGCTGTTTGTGAATGTTGCCTCTTCTCCAGTACCCTGTATTTCAACAAATTCTCCATCACCTGTCATTACTATATTCATATCAACGAGTGCTTCTGAGTCTTCACCATAGTTGAGGTCTAATACTTCCGTTCCATCAGACAATATGCCAACAGATATTGCTGCCAGGAAGTCGGTTACAGGCATTTTTTCAATTTTTTTATCCTCCATTAATCTGCCGAAAGCTAGGACTACAGCAACAAATGCACCTGTAATAGATGCAGTTCTTGTCCCACCGTCAGCCTGGATTACATCACAATCCACCCAAACTGTACGCTCACCTATCTGTTCTAAATCAACTACTGAACGTAGTGCTCGTCCGATTAATCGCTGTATTTCCATCGTTCTCCCACTAACTTTACCTTTGGAAGACTCCCTGATGTTTCGCTGGTTTGTAGCTCGAGGAAGCATTGCATATTCAGCCGTGATCCATCCTTTTTTTTGGCCGCGCATAAACGGCGGGACCTTGTCCTCAATGCTTGCATTACAAATAACCTTAGTGCCCCCCGCTTGAATTAGCACAGAGCCTTCAGGATGTTTAACAAAATCTGGTGTTATTGTTATGGAGCGTAATTCATTGTTACCCCTTTGATCATTTCTCACTTAAACATATTCCTCCTTATTCCTACACTTACGATAGGATTATCCTAACATATTCTTTACAGATTTACACGAACGAGAAGGCCCATCCCTTATGAGTATGGGATGAATGTAAGGTCAGATACGGGTCTTTACATAAACAAACGGTAAAAAAGAATATATACTTTTTTTAACTACCAAACAAAAAAGGCTGCTCGTCACAGCCTTTTAATTATAATTTTTCAGTTTTTGAAAATGTTTGTTTTGTAACAGGAGTCGTATATGGTTCACCATTTTCATTAAAGAGTGTCTCAACATTTTCAACATTCACTTGCACGGCCTCTACAGATTGATCTTCTGTTAAGGTGCGTACTAATGTTTCCATCACTTCATCAGAAATCACGGCTTCTTCCCCGTCCTGAAGTACTTCTTCATTGAATACCAATTCAAGCACACCATCTCTTAAGCTTGGATTACTTATAAGTTCTGTCTGACTGTTGAATACATGCTGTACATTAGCCTCAACACCGGGGCCTTCCAGTAATGCTTCAATTACTGAACCATATAGATCCTGGTTCTCAACATTAATATACTGTGTTACCGGTACAAAATACTGGTTGTCATCATGTACAGATGGATAGTACAATGTAACAGGCTTGCTGGCCATCAAATCAACAGCATCTGATTGAATTAGGTTAATACCGTTCACTCTCGAATAACCCTCACCAATAGGAGTTCCATTTACAGGCATCTCCGTTTGCGCCACTCCATTAATTCGCAGTTTGATATTATCTACACTTTCAAATTGTGTTAGAGTGTATGTCATTGCCTGCAGCACCTTTAACTCGTTTTGTTTCTCATAGTTTTTAAACTCCTCTGACACATCTACTATTAACGTTCCACTCTCTTTTTTCAGGTTTAAGCTGAGTATTTGTGTGCCTGCTGGCAAAACTGCCTGAAATCCATTTGGTAATAGGGATGTTACAGGTCCTCCTTTTACCAAGTGTTGCAGTGCTTGCGTTGCTACTTCCTTGGATTCAATCTGTGGTAATTGTAAAGTTTGTGAGGCCACCATTCCATTTGAATCAAGTAAATATAATTGTCTTTCAACCGTCTCAGGTGCCGCTTCACCATCAGACTTTTCATCAACACCCTCTGATTCCGATTCATCTGATACATTATCCAAATCATTTACAGCCTCAGCGTCTTTAGGTGGATCCATTTCTTCATTATCAATTGATTGTTCTCCTTGGAAACATCCAGTCAATATAATAGAAAGACACACCGTTATAATTAAAAGTAATGTACTGCGCTTCTGCATGTTATTCCCTCCTACGATGGTTTGTACTATTATATATACGAGCACATCGTAAAATTAGACCAACCTTTTTATAAAAATTGGCATTCTACTAGCCTTAATGACGAGTGCCTTAGTTGCATCTAAGCATTAAGAGAGGATTTATACGATTTCTTACCTGCCAGAAAAAATCAGAATCTCCATAAATTGGGATTCTGATTTTTCATAAATACGTATAGTCATCATTTATCCGAACAACTTTACGAACCAATACAGCACAAGGAGTCTCAAGCCATGCCACGGAAAGCGTCCGTCTGCAGTGGAAACCAACAAGCTTAGCACATTTACAAATTGGAGTTCTGCTTTATTAGTGATTTATATAAACGCTTTTTGTATCGTAACGGAGTGGAATTTATCAATCGATTTCATAAAAATACGTTCAGCTATTTTCGTAAACATCTCCAATTCACCGGTCGAGTAAAATTTATGATCCGGTATATGATTATCTTTATTTAGCTGGTTATCAAATTCCAGTATAGTACTTGCTTCACGAGCTGTCTCCTCACTGGAAGATATAATTGTAACATGATCACCAATAACAGATTGGATTGTTTCTTTAATTAATGGATAATGT
>JBDNGJ010000146.1:0-11788 GCA_041689365.1 Virgibacillus sp. | reverse complement strand
GGGAAAGTATTGGAACTAGGCATTAACACCCCAGAATTCTATGGATATAGTCAGGAACAAAAATCAGAAGAATTCAAAGAAAAATATAAAAATAGATCTTGTCAGGAATGGAAAAATGGGGAAATGAAGCAATTTCACGGGGTTGATCGTGCCAGGGGGGACGGTCTAAGAAGTATGGAAATACAAGCTAAATTCACCGCGATAGCGGTTAACTTAAAGAGGATAGCAGGGATACTATCCTCTAAAAAGACTTCTTCAAGTACCTTTTTTTTCAAATTATTGAAAAGAGTGCAGATTTTTGAGAATCTGTACTCTTTTTCGTAGAACCCTATTTTAAAAAGGGCACTTTATCAGTGGTCTCGGACAGGTCCCTTGTCCATTAATATTGGGGTCCTGATATTTAGATCGAAAACGGTTTGGGAGAAACGCTTGTATAATTTTTAAATCAACGATAAAAAGTTTCTAGGGATTTGAATCCTACTTCAAAGCAAAATGACACGATATCTTTATCTGTTTCGATTAAAATTTTTTTCGATAACACTATTCTCACTTCTGTTAAATATTGAAGAGGTATTACCTTATATTGTTCTTTAAAAATATTGTTAATATGTGTGATACTCATTCCTAATTTGGTAGAGATATCACTAGTATTAATCATTTCAAAGTAATGCGTATCTAAATATTTACGTAGTCGTTCTGTTCTTACTGTGTTTGATCCAATATTCGAGGTTCTTCCTGTATAAAAAGATTCTGATTGTCAATCTACTTATTCGGGCTCTAATGATTGCTCATAGAGGATTTATCTTAACAATTGCCTGATTTCCCCTGCTTGAAATAAATTCAACTCGATTAATTGTGAAGAGTCAAAGGAAATACTGATTACTTCTTGCTGACGCAGTATCCAATGTATCAACAATCAAGTGTGAGTGGATTATTAATAATTGAAAAAGACCCTGAAAATCTTCCTGTTAATATATTTAAATCTCCAGCTAGAATACCTGATATTAAAATAACAGGTATGTTGTGTTTATTTGCAAGTGGTGCAATATATCCAAGTGCCTTCCCAAATAGTGTTTGTTCATCACTTGACCTTCTCCAGTAATTACCAAGTCCGCTTCCTCAACAGCTTGTATGATATTCATCGTATTCCCAAGCAATTCTGCACCCGAAACTAAGCGTGCATTAACCGCCAGCTGCTCCTAAACCAGGAAGTTCTTTAAGTAATTTATTGAGTTTTGAATCTACTAAATCCCCAAGGTTATTCAGTGCTTCTTCATAATCAGATACTTAATTTGCGGTCGCCCCTTTTTGTGGCCCAAATATTTGGCTTGCTCCCTTTATTCCGCATAATGGGTTGTCCACATCACAAGCAACCTTTATATTTGTTTTCGCCAGTCTTGAGTCAATCCCAGTAAAGCTTACTTTTTTCTAATGATGAAGGTTCCGTCCGTTTATCGAATATGTTATGAAAGTGAAATCTTATTTCCTGCCGTTTTGCTCACTTTAATTTTTTAAATTAACTGAATCTAGTATAATTCTGTGATATATTGTATATATAATGATGAATCTCTCAGCATCCTATTTAAAAAGGAGTACAATACCAATGGTTAAAAAAGTATCTATATTATTAGTAGGTATGAGTGGATATGGAAATGTCTATCTAAACGAATTCCTAACAAATAAAAATGAAAACGCATCCCTAGTTGGAGTAGTCGATATAAACCCTAAAAGGTCAGATTATTATCAGGAAATCATTAATCTGGACATTCCAATATATAAATCAATGGAAGACTTTTATAGTACTAAAAACAGTGATTTAGCAATTATTTCAACACCCATTCATCTACATAAAGAACAATCTTGTTATGCAATGAACCATGGAAGTAATGTACTCTGCGAAAAACCAATGAGTGCAAACCCAGAAGATATTCAAACAATGATTGATACACGAGATAGGACTGAGAAATTTTTAGCAATCGGTTTTAATTGGTCTTTTACCCCATCTGTACAACAATTGAAAAACGATATATTAGGTGGGGAGTTTGGTGAACTGAAACGATTAAAAAGTATTGCTTTGTGGCCACGCTCCCAGGATTACTATAATCGTTCAGGCTGGGCCGGCAAAAGATATAGCCCTGATGGTGACATGATATTTGACAGTGTTGCAAACAATGCTACAGCCCACTTTTTACATCATCTTTTATACCTAACCGGAAATACAATTGAAACTAGCGCAGAACTTAAGAATGTCACTGCTGAGCTATACCGGACAAACGCCATTGAGACCTTTGATACGTGTGCAGTAAAGGTTCAAACTAAATCAAATATCGACATTTTTTATTTTGCAACGCATACTGTGAAAGAGACTAAAGAACCTCAATTTGTTATCGAGTTCGACGATGCTATCGTCGAGTATGAATCAGGATATGAAGATAGTAATATTTTTGCAACCTGGAAAGATGGGACAAAGAAAGTATATGAAGACCCAGAAAATGAGCATCTTGCTAAACTAAGTGTCTGCATTAATGCTATTCAACAAAATGACCAGCGAATATTATGTGGGCCTGAGGCAGCATCTGCACATGTTAAATCGGTTTATGCAATGCATCAGTCTGTACCAGATATTCCATCTTTTCCAGATCATTTAACTACCTATGATGATAAACAAAGGTTGAGTTGGATTAATGGTTTAGCTGATACGCTGCTTGCATGTTATGAAGAATGGAGCTTACCAAATGAAAAAGATATAGATTGGAGTAAGCCGGGAAAAACAGTTAAAATGAAATGAATTTAAATATACTTAACTAAAAGTGCCAGGCCGTAGCCTGACACTTTTACTTATTCCAATATCATTACGTCTTTTGGTTTAATAGATACTAATCCTGTAATAACTTCTTTTGTTAATAAATCTATTTTTTCTTTGTCACCTAAATCGAATTCACTTGATTCGTCATTATGATTTAACACAAATAAATACTTTTTACCATCTTTCACACGGCTAGAAGCTTCGATACCTGTGTCAGCCCTCAATAAACTACGGATTTCTTTCTCCTCACAAAGATTACCTGCCAGTTTTTCTAAAAATTTATGATCAGGACTCGATGCAATATACCATGCACTACCTTTTCCAAATTTATTTCTTGTTACAACTGGCATACCTTGATAAAAATCATCTCCGTATTCAGCAACTACCTCTGCCCCTTCAGAATGTATCAAATCAAAAAGCATACTGCATTCGTATTCACTATTAAAGTTACCTGTTTTATCTGTCATAACCATTCTATTCTTCTGATCCGGATGCAATGCGTCAATCTCCTCGGACCAAATACCTAGCAGGTCTCTCAATTCTCCTGGATAGCCGCCCAGGGTTACTAAATCATTCTCATTTACAATCCCACTAAAGAACGTTGTTATAAATGTTCCGCCATTCGTAACGTACTCCTCTAACTTTTCGGCATAATTTTCCTTTACCATGTAAAGTACAGGGGCTATTACGATATCGTAATGATTAAGATCTCCCTCAACGCCTATCATATCCACTTGAATGTTCTGTTCGTAAAAAGCACCGTAATATTTATGTACCTCTTTAACATAATCCAATGCAATGGATGGTCCACTGGATAAATCGATAGCCCAACGATTTTCCCAATCAAACACGATAGCAACTTTTGCTTGAACCCGCGAGTCTAGTAATTTTCCAGATAACTGTTCTAATTCTTTTCCGAGTTTAGCAGATTCTCTAAATACACGCGTATTTTCATGTCCAACATGTTCAATCACTGCTCCGTGATATTTTTCAGTTCCACCGGCTGAACGGCGTAACTGGAAAAACAATACAGTATCTGCCCCATGGGCGATTGATTGATAACTCAACAATCTCATCACACCAGGCCGCTTCAGTGAATTATACGTTTGCCAGTTCTGTTGACTGGGAGTTTGTTCCATTAGCATAAATGGCTTACCATTTTTAATTCCCCTCATTAAGTCATGGATCATAGCGGTCATGCTCTCAGGTGTGTCTATTTCCGGATAGTTATCCCATGAAATTACGTCCATTTCTTTTGCCCATTTGAAATAATCCAGCTCTTCATAAAGCCCCATCAAATTTGTTGTGATCGGAATTTCTGAAGAATATTGGCGAATAGCATCTCGTTCAACTTTATAACATTCTAAAATACTGTCCGACTGGAATCTGCGATAATCAAGAGATATTCCCTGGAAGTTGGTGGAATTATCACCCCACTCTTCACTCAATATGTTTGGCGGTACAATTTCATCCCAGTCATAAAATGTATGTCCCCAAAAAGTAGTATTCCACGACCTATTAAGCGACTCTAAACTGGAGTAACGCTGTTTGAGCCACTCGCGAAATGCCGATTCACATTGATTACAATAGCAGTAGCCACCATATTCATTGGAAACATGCCAAATAAGTACCGCTGGATGGCCGTTGTAACGTTCAGCCAACTTTCCCGCAATACGTTTTGAGTACATGCGATATGTTGGGCTGTTAGGACAGGAATTGTGCCTACCCCCGAACCTTCTTTTTCTTCCATTGAAATCAACTCTTAGAACATCAGGGTATTCTTTTGCCATCCAAGCAGGATGTGCTGCAGTACTTGTACCTAAACAAGTATATATACCGTTTTCATACAGTCGGTCAATCGTCTCATCAAGTTGCTTGAAATCGTACGTGTCCTTATTCGGCTGATTTAATGCCCAGCTGAAAACATTTAGTGTTGCAACATCAATCCCAGCAAGCTTGAACATACGAACATCTTCATCCCAAACATCCTTATGCCATTGTTCAGGGTTGTAATCTCCTCCATACCAAATTTTTGGCAATTTCTCATTAATCATCGTTGTCCACCTTTATAATTTAATATTTAACTTCCTATATGCTATCAACAAAAGTAAAATAAACTGAAGTGGCTAACAGAATATTCCCGCCAGCCCCAGCTTCAAATATTTAAACATGATCCACAAAACAATCTTTATTAAAGAAAGCACTTCATCACCGGGCTGGTCCCTAAGACCCTGGTTCATGATATCCTCTTCTATTGGACCATGATATCCCGCTTGTTTAACTGCCTCTCTGAAACGACGGATTTCAATCACTCCGTCTCCCCTCATGTGGCGTGCTTTAAAAGTATCTGTAATAAGTACAGACCAATCAATCAGACACATCAATTACCTTTGTCTGATTATATAAATAAGAATCCCACCATACATGAAAGACACCCACACTAACCTTCTACAATATGAAAGATTAAAGTCGGGGATTAGATTCGACTTTTCATAACTAATTTTCGTTATTCCATATTAGATTTCATTGCTCTTTGAAAAATAATCGTATTTTCGTCACCCGAATAAACCGTTACCATATTATCAGCAACCTCTACATTTGGTGACGCAGCCCAGTCAGCAGCATCGCTTTCCGGTTCTCCAAAAACAGCTGATACAAGCCAATGAGTCCCCGGATCAAGTTGACTTGTTACAGTTGGGATAACCGTCCGCGAATTAATAAGGTTTGTATTTGAATTTGGATAAATTAATTTAGGTGTACCATTTCCATATATATTTTTTAATCCGCTAACGCCCCATGGAAACTTAGCACGGACTTCTTTTTCGTTCTGAATACTATCAATAGCCTGATCGTTGAAATCTTCATTCTCTATTCCTAATGCAAATCCACCTTCAGAAGTATCTAAATATCTTTCCGTATGAATACAATGGATCCGTATATGCCATGGTGTACCAGGTATTAACCATGTATTAACTTCCACATCTGACCATGGCAGCCATCTAGAGTAAATGATACCTGCTTCTATTTTTGTTTCTTCACATTTCCTCTTCACCCGATAGATATTATCCCTTTCACTTAAAGCCAACATGGAATCAAAAGCACCCTGTTCCAGTCCCCACTCTCCTCTTGTCACACTAAACCCAAAGAAGTTTGAGTAAACAAACTTCTCATACTTTGCTGACGTATGTGTATGTTCATTCGTCGACAAGTGACCAGAATTAAACGCCAAAACATGATTCTTCTCATCCTGTCTAGCCAATACAAGATGGGGAGAATGCTGTACTGAAATCTCATTTAATGGCGGAATCCCTAATTCCTCTGATTCCCAAAATGGATGATCATTTTTTAGTGACAAGATCAGAAATGTTTTGAGTGCCCAGTAAGGCGACCCTGGAGAATTATAATTTTCTCCCATAATTAGATTTGGGTAGCGGTAACCAATCGTTAAAATGCCATTACTATTAAAAATTGGTTGCTGCAACCACCAACGTAAATTATTTAATATGAGCCCTTTCATTACTCCATAAGGGAAAGACTCTTCTACTTCAGCAAATACCATTGCACTCCAAAAAGAAGATTGCGCAAACCTGTATGTAAGGCTTCTGCCATACGGAATTGCTGACCCATCTTTTGCAAACCAATAAATAAAATACTTAGCAAACATATTTGCTCTATTTTTATACAGTTTAGACCGTTCTGGATCATCATTTTCCATTAACTTTGCATAAAACAGGCTATAGTAATGGATGGCAAAAGGAATGTAATAATCCGCATGACCATTTATTCCGTCAGAATACCAGCCGTCTCCTAAGTAAAATTGTTCAATCCTATCTAAATCCTTTTCCATTCTTTCATGGTCATATGATTCTCCGACTTTTTTCAACCCCATATTCACAAGAACTCGGAAGAAAATCCAATTACAATCATGGACAGGATGATCATTTATTTGCCTTAGCCAGCCAGCCAAATTATCCCTTTCTTGTATATTTAGAGGGTTCCATATCTTATCTGGTATGATTGCAAGAGCTACCCCCAATGCAGCCATCTCGACTATTCTCTGATCATAATCATTTATTTCTCCCCAGTATGCTTCATGTGATGGATTGGTCCCGTTTTTTATACCTTCAAAATGAAAATCCCACATTTCATAATCTTCTCCACCGGCTAACATGGGAACAAGCCCCCATAGCAATCTTGAGAACCCTTCCATCTCTGCAACTGAATCAGGGTAAGCAGCACTTGTATTTCCTAAATGTATTTGGGCGTAATCTTTGCTATAGAATGGCCTTACAGGATCACATATTTGTTTTAATGCTTCTACGATATCCTTCTTCGACTTAAGTTTATTTTGCTTTATCGGCAAATCAACTGTTCTCAACATTTTACCTCCTCTAATACTTAAACTTATTCAAACACAAACTCGAGCTCAACTTGACAGTTTTTTACTGGCCTTTTCACCGAAAAATCAAGTGCTATATTATCCTCTACTTCCCCAGAGTGGTTTGTAAATTCAAACTTATTGATTTCCAATGTTAATTTATCATAATTAAATTTCACTCGTAATTTACTACTTCCTTCAAGTGTAAGAATACCAGCCTCTTTCCAAATGAATAGAGGTGGGATTATAATCCTCTCTACTATCGAATCAGGCTGCTCCTCGAATATATATGTATCCACTAGGGTAAGGGAAGGTACATTCGTCTTTTTCCAGCTGTATTCTCTAGTTAATTGGTTCAATGTTTCTACAGGATATGCCATTGTCATATCGATACAAAGTTTCACTTCTTCATTTTGTATCGCTACAGTATTAACGGTGGAAGAGTACAATCCACCTTCTAGTTGGTTTTGATTATTGATGATTGGCACCGAATGGCCTAAAGAGCTATTTCCAATAAAGGAATATCTATTAGAACCAAAGTAGTCCTTAGTATACAGTCCATTACCTAGATCCTTCAGGAAAACATCATCGCCTCCAGAAAGTAAAAAATGACCGATATCATTATGATTATGCGGTTCATCGTTATATCCGCCTTTGGCAGCAAATGTATAATAATGACCTTTATCCGTTACATGTCTTGAAATAAGCCATTGGGAATCTTTAAGATAATAAGTTTCGTTACTCCAGGGCATTCCTTCAAGTTCATGATCATACCACAACAAATTTCTAAAAGCCGGCGCCCATCTGCTGCAATGATCTTCTGTGTAATGGGCACGAAGTTCATATTCTGGAACCTCAAAATCTTGATAGATATGAGCCAAATAATGGCTAAGCCCTAATGAAATTGAAGAGGTAGGGGGAGTATCCGAAAAATTCACCACTTTGTTTTTATTCAGAAAGGTTTTTTGCTGGAAAAGCGCAATTTGGTGTACCTTCTCTGAATTAAATGTATTTATATTTCCTTTTGTTCTTTTCCTTAACAAATCAGAGAAATATATGTAATAACCAAAACCATATTGCCAGTACCCGTAACCCTCCAAACATGTCCCATCATCATTAAAGCCCGCTAAATAATAATTCATTGTGTTAATTACTCGTTCAAGTACAATTGATAGCTCTTTTTTATCATCAACTAAATATAAAGCTATTGAACCTATTGAACCTGCACAAACTGCAGCCCAATTGTGTTTAGCTGTTTCCCAGTGAAAGTTATTATTATTGTAAGGCACTAGAATTCTCTGATAAATCTCCTGATAAATTTGTTTTTTTAATAATGGATCCAAAAAGTTCTCTGTTAATCGTAATATTTCAATTAAGGTAAAACCAGTTTCAGCTGCAAATAAGTCTATCGTATGAAAAGCCGTTTTTTCCTGGGATGTTAAACTACTATCAACTGTATAATCATTCCAATTTAAATGTGCTGGTAAACACCAGGTGTATTCATTGCAGATAGACCAAATAATATTCTCAAACTCCTTGAGATATTCATGGTTATCCTTTTCAAACAAACTCATTAGTGCAAACGTATTAAGACGCCTTCTTTTTGCAAAATAGACTCTTTCATATTCCTGTCTTGATCCAGTTTTATGGAACAATTTAAACAGTGAATAGGGTGACTCTTCTATTGGTAATTGAAGCAGCCTCTTAGCTTCTTCTTTTATTTCGCCAACCAGCTGTTTATATTCCGTCTTGTCATGTATCTCTTTAAACCAATCGTCTTGCTCTTGGCTGGTTGCAAATAATAATGAATGCATACACTCATTGCTAACTTCCAAAATATTTTGTATTTCTTTTTGTTTCATACTCTCCTCCAAATAATAAGTGAATTATTGCAAAAAAGGGGAATAGTGTAAGCTACTCCCCCTAACAGTTTTTACGTAATTATTGATTTTCTGCGATAATTTTTTCTATTTTTTCTTGTGCATTCTTTATCGTTTCATCAATGTTCTGTTCGTCATAAATTAACTTTTCATACTCATCACTGACTACATTGTAAACCTCTGCCTGGTATGGGGCGGGAGATACAATTTTTGAAGCTTTTGAATTTGTCATTACATTGATAAGTGATTTTTTATCGACTTTTTCAGGATTGTTTGTACCCGCAAGAATCTTATCAATAATGCCAACTAAGTCCTCATCTTCCACTCCATTCCAAGAAGGAATATTTGCACCCTGTACAAGTTGCCCTTCAGTTGTATACCATCTTATAAAATCATATGCAGCCTGCTTGTGTTCTGAATTCGCACCAATTGACATATAATCGGTCGTTACTGGCGTATATCCACCTTCATCACCAGCTTCGTTTTTCGGGTATGGAGCCACTGCCACTTCAAAATCTAGCGGAAATTGATCTGTTCCTCCAAGTTTTGTATTCATCCAACTTCCAATTAGCAATGTACTTGTTTTTTGTTGGAAAAATTGCTGTCTATAATCAAGTTGTGAAGACAGAATATCAGTATAAGGTGTTGCTGATTTATCCTCTTTTTCCATTTCATAACGCAATTCCAGTGTTTCACGGAATAGTGGATCATCAAGATTTGAGGTCCCATCTGCATTTAAAAATCCAGTGTTTTCTGGTTTACTAGCAAGCTTCAATTTTAAATATTCCATCCACGATCCATCTTGAGGACCATGAAAATAAGTGCCGAAGTGATTATCAGTTGTTAACTTATCAGCATATTCGCGAAATTCATCCCATGTCCAATCTTTTGGCACTTCAAGACCCGCTTTTTCTAAATGATCCTTATTTAAAATAACATACCAAGGATTGAATTTACCTGGTAAGGCATGGTATTCACCATTTACCTGTGTATTAACTTTGTACTCTTCGGTTACTTTATAGCCTTCTTCTTTAATGAATTCATCCATAGGTGCAGTTATCCCTAAATCAACACGCTGTGCATAGCTGGCTGGGTCCGGAAACATTATTACATCCATTTTTTCACCAGATGAAGCAGCTAAGTCTAACTTTTTAATAGCTTCTTGTGTATCTCCGCTTTCACTCAAAATGATTAAGTCAACTTTGATGCCTGGATGTTCTTCTTCAAATGCAGCAATTGTTTTATCCCAGTTATAGGTTGCTTCATTCCCATGTGTGTAGAACTTGATTGTTACAGGTCCATCACCATTACCTCCGTTTGAATCACCTGCAGCCCCACCTTCATCCGAGCACCCTATTAATATAATACTAAGAGTAACAATACTAACGATAAAAATCCCAAGTCTTTTCTTCATAAAAAATTACCTCCTAGTTTTAGTTTCCATGGCTAACCATTCCAACAAAAATCACCCATTCTCTTATCAACCACCACCCCTAATTTAATCTAGTAGTCTTAAAAAGGTTTATTTAACCTAGCCTTTGACTCCTCCTAACGCAATACCATCGATAACCTGTCTTTGACCAATGATAAATACAATTAGTAATGGAAGAATTGCCGAAACCGCAGCAGCCATTGTTAGTGAGTAAAACTGGCCGTTTATGGTCGCAAACTTTTCCATTGCCAGTTGTATGGTGTAGAGTGCATCTGTCCGGAGAAATATTAATGGGTTCATGTAATCATTCCATGTCCAAATAAATCTCAATATTGCATATGTCGCTATTGCTGGACGAACAATCGGCAAAGCGATAGTGAAGAAAATCCTAAAATGACCTGCCCCATCCATCTTTGCAGCGTCTATATAATCATCCTGTATACCCATAAAGAATTGTCTGAGCATGAATGTTCCAAGTGCACTAAAGCTTCCAATCAAGATCAATCCGATATGTGTATCGAATAAACCAATACTTCTATACAAGAGAAATTGTGGTACTATACTTGCTTGCGGCGGAACCATATAAGTTGCTAAAACTACTAGAAATAAAAGTGAAGCCGCTCTGAATTTCACTTTTGAAAAGCCATAAGCTGCCAGTGCAGACACAATTACAGATATTATTGTGGTTGCTACGGCTACTTTGATAGAGTTCCAGTAATATAGATAAAATGGATCTTCACCAAACCAAACTTCTTTATAATTAGAGAATCCATTTGTCCTCTCTGGTATCCATTGTATCGGATAGTCAAAAACATCTATTTCAAGTTTGAATGAAGTTGAAATCATCCAAATAAATGGAGATATAAAGACTAAACTAAGTAATCCGACAATTATAGTAATAACTATTTTACGAATATCTAGCAAATTCATCACTTTGCCACCTCCTTAATAATTCACCCATTTTTTCTGTCCTACCCATTGTATTATTGTAATGATAAACACAACTAAGAATAATACTAATGCAATAGCAGAGGAGTAACCTATGTCCAATTCCTCGAAAGCGGTCTCATATAAGAGCCAAACAAGTACATTTGTAGATTCCACTGGTCCACCTTGTGTAAGAACTGATATGATATCAAACACTTTAAATGTCGATATGATACCCGTTATTAAAAGAAATAGAGTGGTTGGCGATACCATAGGAATAGTGATATGTCTAAATTTTTCTACGAAATTTGCACCGTCTATATCAGCAGATTCATATAATTCTTTGGATATTGACTGAAGTCCTG
>JBDNGJ010000145.1:0-1295 GCA_041689365.1 Virgibacillus sp. | reverse complement strand
TGTAATTTCAGACCAAACAATCGTCGCTAATCACCCTTGGATAGACGACGTACAAGAGGAACTAGAAAGAGTCAAAAAACAGGAAGAAGAATTTGATGCAAAACAAGAGCCATTAGGTGGTGTGGAGGAATAATGTTAGAACTAAACAAAATTTATAATGAGGATTGCTTAGATGTGATGGAAGATATACCTGATAAAAGTATAGATTTGACTGTAACTTCTCCACCTTACGATAATTTGAGAGAATATAATGGATTTTCTTTTGATTTTCAATCTGTTGCACAAGAATTATATAGAGTGACTAAACTTGGTGGAGTAGTTGTATGGGTAGTCGGTGATGCCACAATTAAAGGAAGTGAGACGGGTACATCATTTAAACAAGCGCTGTACTTTAAAGATGTTGGATTTAATTTGCACGATACAATGATATGGGATAAAAAATCACAGGCTTGTCATGATTATAGAAATCATAGGTATAAACAAGAAATGGAATATATGTTTATTCTAAGTAAGAGAAAACCTAAAACATATAACGAAATAAAGGATAGACCTGTAAAAAATGCAGGAAAGACAATAAAAAAATCAAGCAAAAGAAACGCAGACGGAAGTATAAGAAAATACCCCGAAATAAAACTAGGTGATTATCAAGCGAGAAGTAATGTTTGGTATTTTGAACCAGAAAGAAGAAGTAAACATCCAGCACCATTTCCTGAACATTTAGCACAAGACCACATACTATCTTGGAGCAACGAAGGGGACGTAGTATTTGACCCATTCGCGGGGAGTGGAACGACTGCGAAAATGGCAATAGCAAACAATAGAAAATATATAGGTGCTGAGATATCACAAGAATACACTACCATAGCAAATGCGCGCATCGGGAAACAAGGTGTAATGCTATGAATCAACTAGAAATTGAACAACAACTCGACAAACTTTCCGAACAAACAGAATCAGACATCGAGGAAGTATTTAACAAGCGTCTGCAAGAGATATTAAAACAGGTTGCTGGCATGTATGCGAAATATTCCAATGACAATGAGATATCGTGGACAAATATTAATCGTTATAATCGCTACCGAAAAGAAATGAACTTAATCAAGAAGGAATTGAACAAAGATTATCGCAAAATCATCAAGAAACTACAGAAATCAAACGAGAATATTTATTTAGAGGGATATTTGTTAACGGCTTTTCTGTATGAAATGTCAACTGGCCAAGATATGGGGTTTAGTATTCCGTCCGTTAAGACAATAAAAGACGTACTCCTTAATCCTATCGCGGAATTAACACTG
>JBDNGJ010000144.1:0-1073 GCA_041689365.1 Virgibacillus sp. | reverse complement strand
TGTAATTTCAGACCAAACAATCGTCGCTAATCACCCTTGGATAGACGACGTACAAGAGGAACTAGAAAGAGTCAAAAAACAGGAAGAAGAATTTGATGCAAAACAAGAGCCATTAGGTGGTGTGGAGGAATAATGTTAGAAGTAAATAAGATACATCAAGGTGATTGTTTAGAGTTAATGCAATACATTCCCGATAAAAGTATCGATATGATTTTATGCGATCTTCCGTATGGGACTACTGCCTGCAAATGGGACACTATCATTCCTCTTGATTTGTTATGGAAACATTACATGCGGATTATAAAGAATAATGGTGCCATTGTATTAACGGCTAGTCAACCGTTTACTACAAAATTGATAAACAGTAACATTAATGTTTTTAAGTACAACATGATATGGGAAAAACCTCAAGGTGTTGACCCTTTTATGTCCAAAATAAGACCGCTAAACAATATAGAGGATATTATTGTTTTCGGGGAAGGTAGGATAGGATATCACCCCCAATATAGCAAAGGTGACCCTTATGTTGTCACGAGGGACAAAAAAGAACGCGACTACGAGATCACTAAGACGAAGATGAAGGAAACGAAAACAATCAATGACGGAAAAAGGTTGCCAAAAAGAGTTGTGAAATTCAATCAGCAAAGAGGTTTACACCCAACACAAAAACCTGTGCCTTTATTTGAATATCTTATCAAGACTTACACTAATGAAAATGAAATCGTCCTTGACAACTGTATAGGTAGCGGAACAACAGCGATTGCTTGCATCAATAGCAATCGCTCTTTTATTGGGATTGAACAGGAACAAAAATATGTAGATATAGCAAATGAACGCATTGGGAAACAAGGTGTAATGGTATGAACCAACTAGAAATTGAACAACAACTGGACAATCTATCCGAACAAACAGAATCAGATATCGAGGAAGTGTTCAACAAGCGTCTGCAAGAAATATTAAAACAGATTGCCAGTATGTACGCTAAATATTCCAATGACAATGAAATATCATGGACTGACGTAAATCGTTACAACCGTTACCAAAAAGAAATGAAACTGATTAAAAAAGAATTA
>JBDNGJ010000143.1:0-1801 GCA_041689365.1 Virgibacillus sp. | reverse complement strand
TTAGTAGTTCGATTTCGAATATGCTTCCTATGCATCTTGAAAGTGCACCAGAATCTAAGTATATAGCGCAACAAGAAATAGAAATTAAAAAATTAGATTCGATTTTCAATTCTTTTACCAATAAAGAAGATAGAGTGATGTTAAAAATTGATACTCAAGGATATGAAAAAAACGTAATAGACGGAGCAATAGCGTCCTTAAGTAGAATTATGATTGTACAACTTGAAATGTCTATAGTTCCACTATACGAAAACGAAATGGTATTTATTGAAATGATTAAATATCTTGATAATAAAGGATTCCTGTTGTTTTCATTAGAGAATGGATTTTCAAGCCCAGATTCGGGTCAATTATTGCAAGTTGATGGAATATTTGTAAAAAAAACTTTTGCTAACACGGTATATAAAAAATTGGGCAGTTAGTGCTAAATTTCAAGTGCATAGCTCGCATTTAACTTTGTGCGGTTTGACAGTGAATCGCTCCGAAATGCCCAACTTTTCATATACCCATCCGTTCAGGTCAATGTTCCGCTTCGCTCCACATTGACCTGAACGGCCCGCGGCTTCGCCGCGGGCCGTTACCTGCAAGCTGAAAAAAAATGAACGACAAAGAATCAGAAGAAATAGAATTTGAAAGAGAGACAAGTAAAATTGGACTTGACTTATTTGTTGACAATCTTAAAGAAAATAGTTTCAGTAAAGCTGTCTTTGAACAAACGGAGAAACTTCAAAAAGAATTAAACGATACTGTTACTGATTTCTTAAATGAACAACAGAAATCTGACCAAAATGAATATTATTACCATCTTGACACAGAATTTTTAGAAGATAAACTTTCCGCACTTTCTGAAATGAATATTGTTTATGCGTTCAAAGATTTCGAAATTAATATTAAAAAACTTTTGGGAGCTGCATATGGAATTGACGCACACGAATTTTATAAATGGGAATCCATATTAAGTTTCTTAAAGTCAAAGAAAATAAAGCCTTCCGAACTAAAAGGATATCAAGAAATTAATGATTTGAGAAAATTAAATAATCATATAAAACATTCAACTTCTCAAAAAATTAATGATAAAATTAAAAGCATTTCTGAATTCAAACAACTTACGTATTTACGACATTATGAATTAACTGAATTTTTTAATCGGATTAAGGATTTTCCATATACATTCTTATATGCTTTATCAACAGAAATTTATAAAGACTTGTATGAATTTGATTCAAATAGACTTAAATCCATTGCAAAACTATTTGCACTTCGTATGGACAAAAAATCTGCTGAATCTTTTATTGAACAATTTAAAGAACTATATTGAAAAGCCAGCAGGTAACAATGTATAAAAAAAATAGGCCAAGTAGTCGCTAAACTCAATGGTTCAGGCATATTTGAGAAGTCGCCAAATCTTTTGATTTGGCTTTTAGATAATAAGATAAAACAAAATGCAAAAGATTTGGCTTGTAGTTAATCCGAAAGGTCATTGCTTTTTTACAGCCCTACTTCTTTTATACTAAACGTTGGATCACATTCAGCTAAAGCTGACCAAAGTGACTACGTGCCGGGCACTCTCGTCCCTTTGGGAAATGTGATCCAACGACCTGCTACACCCAATTGCTGACCAACCGCAGTGGAAAGTAATAGCTTTAGCAGGTCGTTGTAACACATTAGGAAAAAACTTGCAGCATGATAAACAATCGAAAACCGCCACAAGCCATATGCTTAACGTTAAAAACAAAGTGAAAAAATTGTATTGCATTTATACAAATGGTTAAATTGAAGACTAATAACAATGAGAAACAAG
>JBDNGJ010000142.1:0-8181 GCA_041689365.1 Virgibacillus sp. | reverse complement strand
TTGAATCGCACCTTTAACCCCAAAGAAGGCAACGAACGCATAGAGAAGGCGCAAAAGGATATTCAATACCTGGAGAAACATGAACAGAACTTCAATAAGTACCTAGAGCCATACCGTGAGAAATTGAATTTCCAATCAAGAGAGGAGTTTTATATGCAACAGAGGAAGTTTGAAAACGATAAGTCTGAAGGCATGAATGACATTAGAAATCAACGTGCCACTATTAAAGACCAACATCAAACGCTAGATAAGGCAGAAAACGCCCTGCAACGCAAGGAAGTAAGGGAAATCACGTCGAAAGACCCTGATTTAAAGCACTTAGGCGACTCCATGAAACACAAAGACGCTTTAAAGCTAAAAGAAATCAATGAATTATCAGGTCAAACCGTTCCGATCAATCAGTTAAAAGAGCAATTACAGGAACGTACCGACATCATAGATAAGTCCGAAAAACGCTTGCAAGTAATCGGTAACTCAGAAAAACAGATTGAACGTGCTGAAAGTAATTTCAACAAACTAGAAAAAGTGGAATCGAAGATTGACCAGTACGACAACAATCCATTCCTGAAAGGGAAAAAGCTATTTTCTAAAGACAGTAAGCAAGAGTACGAAAAACTGAACATGCAACGTGACCAGTTACAAAAAGCATTGAATAAAGATGGGTATTCTTCTAGGGAAGATTTGGACAAATATAAAGAAACAGTTGAACGTGTGGCGCAAAAGGAACGACCAGAGCTTGAAAAGGACATACAACAAGCCAAGGAAGGCGAAAACGGTGTTGATATTGATAAGCTGAACGATACTGTTAAAGGTGTGGAACGTGCTGAAAAAGGCTTTGAACGTGCCGAGAAAGGTAAAGAACGCTTTGAAGGGCGAGAGCGTGAACTTAGCAAGGGAAGGGAAATACAAATGGAGCGCTAACGCCCAAGCAGAAAGGCTATGCAAAAAAATGTGTAGCCTTTTTTCTGTATTGAATTTTTGAATATTAATATTCAATAAGTATTTTAGTGATATTGTTTTAATATCTATATTATGTTATAATGAATTTATCAAATAGTTAGTAGCGAGGGATTGATTAATGATGACTAAGAAAATGCCTGTCTCCATGCCTGAAAACCTGAAAGAACAACTGGAAGCAATGGCTGACGAAGTAGGCTTATCACAGAACCAATTGACTGTAATGGCTTTGCATAGCCTTGTGGCGAATTATCAAGCAAAGGGAAGTTTCATTTTTGCTGATTTATTGAACCCTGAACATAGAAAAGAGGGTTGATCGTGAAAGGATACGACAAGTTGACAGACGAACAAAAGCGAGTATTTAATCAAACCCACCTTAGACATTTAGAAAGCATGGGAACGGAAAAACGTAAAGAATATGCAGTGCAAAGCATTAAAGAAATTAAATGGGATAAAGCCGAGAAGTGCCTGAAAGTCTATTTTAATAATGGTGAATGGTATCACTATTCAAGGGGGGAATGGTATTAATGGCTAGGGGTGAACCCATGACATTAGAACAGTTTGAAAAGGTATGGCCACAAACAAAAGCCACAATGGAAATAGAAGGCTTCATCATGACCGCAGAGGACAAAGAAGTTATACGCAAGGTCTGTATGGGGGAAATGAGCCGAGAAGAAATAATAGAGGATCTGAAAAGGGGGTGAGATCATGGAGACTGCTGCTATTGTTATTTCGTTAGTTGCACTTGCTATAAACCTTGTCACACTAAGAATTTTGTTCAAATTAAGGAGGAAAGGTAATGGCTAAGCGAACACTAGCATGGTTTAACAATGAATATGAGAAAGTCTTTTATAGTGGCTTATCTGACGAGCAAAAGAGCGTGGAATATGGGAGTTTAATGACTGAAATGGAAAACGAATTTAAAATACCTACGCTAAGGAATCAGGAATGGGAAAAAGAAAATCGGTCTGTTATAGCTTTGTATCGCAAGATTTCTAAAAGTAGGGATTTGTAGGCAACAAAAAAAGTCATAGTTTCCTATGACTTCCCCTGCAAATGGTCATATTTTGACCGATATTTTCGCAAAACAGAAAATTTTGCTATACTAGATTTAATTTAAAATAAAAAAAGAAAGAGCCTTCCCTGCAACTACCAAAGTTTAGGACTGGCTCACCTTTCAGTTACTGCTATATTACAACATTGGTTAACAAAAATCAATTAGTAAATATTCGGTTACGAATATCTGAAAAGTGACTGGTGAAGGCTCTTTCTTGAAAACAAGGGAGAGATTTTTAATGTCTAAAAACATCCAAACAGAAGGTAATATTAAGAAGTTTAAGAAAAACAAAGGGCATGAATCAATTAGCAGAAACATGCTACAAGACGAGGATAATTTGTCTATTGGCGCAATCGGTCTTTTATCTAATTTACTTTCTTATCCTGATAGTTGGCAATTACATAAAACCGAATTATACAAGCGTTTTAAAAAATCGAAACGCGCAAAGATCGAAACGGCATGGGATGAATTAGTTGAAGAAAAATATATTGTGCAGTTTAAAAAGAGAAACGGAAAAAGATATGAGTATGTTTATTACTTCCAAGAAGAAAGATTTACAGACGAGGATTTAAAAGAAGTTTGTGAGATTGAACAATCTGAATTGTGGGATGGAAAAGCCACAAAGCCTGATTCTAGCAAGGATTCTTGGACTGTTGATTTTCAACAGTCCAATTTGAACAGCCCAAAATCCGCAGATAAGAGATCTATCATTAAAGAGGTTTATCATGAAGATAAAGAAGATACAAAGATAGATACATATAAAGATACGGAAAAAGCCGATTTTCCCTCAAAACAAACGGAAAAGGACAAGTTATACAAGGAAAGTTTGAAACGGAATATTCCACCTGCAACATTTCGCAATCTATCAATCTTGAGTGAAAACTATGATGAAATGTACAAATGGTTTGGCATTGTTCTTCGTGCAAAAAAGAAGGTTGAGGAAAATCGTGGAGAACTGTTATTGCTTGAAAACATTGATCAGGAACTGAATAGAATCTTGGTTGCTGGAATCCGTAAAATTAAGAAAGACACTACTATCACAAATAAGGATAATTACCTTTTCACAACGATTTACAATGGCTTAGAAAAAATGATTGTTGAATTAGACCGGAACAATATGGGTGAAGAATCCCCTTATTATAACTGGTTAGAAGCGTAATTGAAGGGAAACATTTTATGTCTAAACTCTTAATACAAAAAACTCAACCAATAGAACTGCAAACCGACAAAGAAACTTTACAAGGAATGGAAAATGGACTACAAAAAATAGTGTCTATGTTTGATACGATTTCCCCTTATGAATACTTAGAAACTGTATCAAAGGCAAATGTCCCGAATCCATACGAAATTAAGCTAGTAGACCAATTTATGTACAAAAATCCTATAAGCCCAGGAGTAATAAACGTTATCCTTGATTTCTGTTTCAAACAATACAAAGGGTTAAATAAGTATGTGCTATATTCGATAGGATATTACTTTAGTCGGCATGAGATTAAAACGGTTATGAGTGCTATGGAGTGCATACGAAGTAAGAAAGAGGAATTTTCAAATCTATCAAAATGAGCCACACAGAAAGCGCACAGTGAATTTTTAATAGATTGATAGACCCGAAATACACAAAACGAAAGAAACGCCTTATATGCCCTTTTAAATCGTTTCTAGGCATATGGCGTTTCTTTCGGGTAATTTTGTGTGATATTAGTGGAACAATCTTTCTTCTAACTGCTATAAACCCTATTGTATCACAATTAAACAGAGGGGGGTTCTAAAATAGAACCCCCCCTAACAATCATGGTTTTTTTGACATTTTTTCCACTGTCATAAGGCTTTTGATTGATAAAATCTCGCCTTCTTCATCAAGCATGTCCTCGGTGTACTGTATTGTTTCCGTTCCAGTTCCGTATGTCCAATATTCAGTAGTTCCCTTGTGTTCTATTGTTCGGGATATTTCGCTTCTAGTCCACCCACTCCAAGATTCAGGGTTATCTAACCAAGGCGAAAAGGAAGCAGTAAATTTCGAAAGCACATCACCTGTATTTATATCTAAAACAAAAGAGTTGTACCCGTTAAAGATTGTAACCTTATCTTCCCATCTTTCTTCAACCACTTTTATTTCTTCATTGAGATCAAGCTTTTCTAAATGTTCGGTAACGAAGTTTATCTTTCCTGTATTTTCGTTCCATGCTACAATTACTTTGTCTTGAGTAGGAACGTAGACAGTGTAAGGTTCGAATGCGACTTCGGTTTGCACTTGATCTACGTTTCTTTTTAATTCCTCTAAACTCTTTGCTTGTACTCCCCAAACACCAACGCCAACTCCGATTAACAACAACAGGATTCCAACTAATGCAAATTGCAATTTCCCTTTCATTCCTTCAGCTCCCTTTAATTTTATAGACCACTTGAAATAAGTGAACTAGATTTTTCTAATAGATTCATCCCTCTTTCAAAGTCAGAAATGAAACTTATAATATCAATATCTAAAACCAACGTGATCACCATGAAACCGATTATAGAAAAGCATAGCTTGAATATTAGCTTGGAAATGAACTCCACAATGTTTCCCCCCTTTCCATTTCCTGATTTTCAGGAAATGGGTTTAAGATACTTCTGCATTACTTTCTACAAGTGACATCATATGATTATCTTCAAACCAAAACGCTTGTTCAATTTCAGCAGGGCGCAAGCGAAAACCAAATAAAATTGGCTTTTCAAGTACCCCAAATTCTTCAGGTCTGATAAGAGGTACAGTCTGTTCTTGTGTCGTGAAGTTTTGTTCCCTTCGATAACCTTCCTCTTGTGAGTAGCTTTTGATTTGTACGGTTTTATTCCCTGCCATTTCGGAGAAATACTTTTGCGTGTCCGTATCAGTCGCCAGTAACACTAATTTATAGGCGCAGTTATCTACAATCACCCTTCGTTTGTCCTTACTGTATGTATCATCAAGTTGTGCGAGTGATTGAATCATTAAGACTAAATGCACGTTACGACTTCGCAAAGTTGCCAATCCATCAACGATTCCTGACATTTCGCCAAGGCGAGGAAATTCATCAAGCATAACTAATATTGGTGGAGATTGCCCCTCAACACGCCCTGTAAGGTAGCGTAAGTATTGACCTACCATAATTCCGAACAATTCACCATATTGCTTTAGTCGTTTCTCAGAAACTTGCAAGTAAATCATGTTTTCCTCAATGCTTTCAGGACTAAAATCACTACCTGATGTGGCATATTGAATGTTTTTATCTATTGCAATCGTCATAAGTTTTCCACGAAGTTCAGCAAAGACTGTTCCAAGCGTTTCAGGTTTGATATTTGCAACCGTATTTGCGAGCATTTTTGTTTCTAGTTCATCACTATCAAGTAACGTTTCAATAATTTCCTGATCGGGTTCGCTGCATAACCATTGAGCGACCTCTGAAAAGCTTTTGGTATAACGATATTCCCAACAAGCACTAGCGAAAACTGATTGAGCGCACTGTGACCAAAAAGGCTCACCCTTTTCAGGTTTAGGGAACATAATGCGCCCCATTTCCTGAACATCTTCCATTTCCTTGATAAATTCAAGAGGGTTATAACGTGCTAGTTTTTCTTCGGTTGAAAAAATAATAGAGTTATCATGCAAGTGTGCGGTTTTTTTGCTTAATTCCCCTTTAATATCAATCGTTAGACCCGTACCATTCCAACGTAAAAGCGTTGGTATAGCGTTTGCTGATGATTTACCAGTACCTGAACCACCAACAAAGAGAACGTGTCCATCTTGTGAGGAAGGTTTTTCGATTACATTGCCTTCTTTTTTTCCGAAAACAATCCCATTCCCCTTTAATCCTGCATTGTGCAAGTCGGTTGTCTCAGAAAAAAATGCTTTCCCTAATTCTCCGCCTGAATCAATGGCTTTATCACGCCAATCTACTGCAATCACATAGACCATTCCTGCAAAGAAATAAAGCGATATTAAGCCTGAAAACTGCATTAAGAATGAACTGCCTAACCTCATAAGTAATTGAGGAAGAATAAAGCCAGTCAGAAAAAACGTGAGAATAACGAATATCCCGATTGCCTTAAATCCTCTACTGCCAGTTGCATGTTTGATGATTGACCCTAGCACAACTGGAACAATAAAGACTGAACGCCAGTTAATCTTTTTCATTGCCATTTCTCCTTTCTTCTTCTGTTTTATATTCGGTTTTATTTTCAGGAATTTTTATTTCTTCTTCAGGTTCTTTGTAAATTGTTTTTTTATGTTTCTTGGTTTCTTCCATGTCGATCCGTTCAATCGTTTCTTTGTTCTTCCTAGCTGAATCCTGAAAGGAATAAGCATATTGTTGCGCCTTCTCCACTCCCTCAAAGTCAAAATAGTCCTCGAAGATTGCGCCCACCTGAATAAGTCGCCTAGTCCGTTCCTTGCGTTCTTTTTGCTTCAATCTGTTTTTCAGTTGTTGTTTTTTTTCCTTCGTTTGTTCTATCTTTTTTTCTAGTTCTCTTAATCTTTCTTCATCTGTTTTCCTTGCCATCTCTATTATGGTTGCCTCCTTTCTCTTTATCTTGTATTTATTTTATCCTAATTAAGAGGAAAAAGCTAGACAAAATGGTACATTCTTCCCTCGGCATGTGCTATAATTCCCTTAGAGCGTTAGAGATAAGGGCGCACTTATACAAACTATCGTTTGTGTGCGGTTGCTTACGCAACAAAAGCAGTTTGCCTTTCGGCAAATGTTGCTATCGCAACAAAGTGCTTCGCCTGATGGCGATTCCAAAACAGAAAGGTAACAATCTTACGATTCTTTCCTTTCCGTTTCGGTTAATATAAATCTGCGTGACAGCGGTCTTTGGAAGGGGTGAAAAAAATCATGGCTATCTATCATTTTTCAGCAAAGGTTATTTCGAGAGGTAAAGGGCAATCAGCAATAGCAAGCGCATCATATCGTAGTGGCGAAAAATTGAAAGATGAACGGACTGGCGAAATGAAGTTTTATAGACGTGATGTTCAACCTGATAGCATGATTCTTGCACCTTCTCATTCTCCTGAATGGGTGAAAGATCGTCAGAAGTTATGGAATGAAGTAGAGAACGCAGAAAAGCGAGTTAATTCACAACTGGCACGAGATGTAGAAATCTCTTTGCCACGTGAACTTTCCCATGCACAACAAAAAGAATTAATTCAAAACTATGCACAAGAGCAATTTGTAAATAAACGCATGGTTGCTGATATTTCGATACATAGAGATAACGAAAGCAACCCCCATGCACACATCATGCTAACGACAAGAGAAATATCACCTGAAGGATTTACTAATAAAAATCGTGACTGGAACGACAGACAACAATTAGAACAATGGCGTGAACAATGGTCTGTTTCTGCCAACAAAACAATGGAACGTGAGGGAATCAATGAGCGCATAGACCACCGTTCTTTTGAAAAAAAGAATATAGAAGAGTTACCTACCCAGCACTTAGGACACCAAGCACACGCCTTAGAAAAGAAAGGCGTTCAAACAGAACGTGGCGACTATAACCGAGAAGTAAAAGCGTATAATCAGGAAATCCGGAAAAACGTTGTTGAACTGCAAAAGTATCGTGAAGAAAAGCAACAGATCGAGCGCAATATCAGAAACAAAGCCAATCCGAATAAAGCGAAAGAGGTTGCAGGGCAACAGGGCAAAAAGGCTTCTGAAGGTTTTTCAAAGGCACAACAAAAAACTACCGAACAACAAAAACCAAAACAGAAGTTTCTTAAAGAAAATGAACTTGCAGACATTAAACAAGCAACCAAAGTCACCAAAGGCTATGTAACATTAGACACCATTAAAGAACGCAAAACGCAACTAAACAACTGGTCAAAAAGCCTTGATAATAAAAGGGATAATCTAAACCGTACTCACGACCAGTATAAAAAAGCACAGTCCTATGTAGAAAAGCTACATGACATAGAGCACAAAAAAGCACGTGCAACCAATGAAATAAAGTCTGTTAAGGACATTAAAAGCACTTGGGAATACAACAAGTGGGAAGGTGCAAAAAAGGCTTTGAATCGCACCTTTAACCCCAAAGAAGGCAACGAACGCATAGAGAAGGCGCAAAAGGATATTCAATACCTGGAGAAACATGAACAGAACTTCAATAAGTACCTAGAGCCATACCGTGAGAAATTGAATTTCCAATCAAGA
>JBDNGJ010000141.1:0-11940 GCA_041689365.1 Virgibacillus sp. | reverse complement strand
CGGCGAACTCGCGCGACACCACGGCAAACACGCGCGACACCGCGGCAAACTCGCGCGACACCGTGGCAAACACGCGCGACAGCACGGCAAACACGCGCGACACCGCGGCAAACTCGCGCGACACCACGGCAAACTCGCGCGACACCACAGCAAACTCGCGCGACACCGCACGTAACTCGCGCGACAAAGCAGCCAACTCGTGCGGCAACACGGCAAACTCGCGCGACACCGCAGCAAACTCGCGTGACACCACGGCCAACTCGCGCGCCTTCTCACGCTGCGCACTGAACTGTCTCGCCAGCGCCTTTCGTCCGGTGGATTGCACATCAATGTAAATATCATGTTTTAGCCATTCAAGCCAGCTGCGTGTCGGAGAGTCACACTTCATAATAGGAATTAGCTAACCTTAGACTTTGAAAAGAAAATTAATTAATTAAAAAACCGATCCAAACCCCGCATGAGAATAGCAGTCCGAATGCCCAGTGGTGCCATGCTGCCCATTTCATTCCTTTTATCTCTTCAGATCGTTTAGCACCACTACGCAAAGCCCAACGTAAGCGCAAAGCAAGCGGTAATGCTAGTAAGACTACTAGTGACTGCCATGCAATAACGTTGTATAATATAAGTCCTAGTACGGTTAAATAAGCAATCGAAAGCAGTGCAACGAGTATATTTATTGCTCTGGCACGCCCTAAGATTGCTGGGAGTGTTTTTCGGAAGGTACTGTCTTTTTCAAGATCCCGAATGTTATTTGTTAATATCATCGAGGCAATAAGCATCGCAAAAGGTAGTGAAATTGCAGCAATCTGAATATCCACCGTATGTCCTTGAACACTATAGCCAAGAACTGTTATAACGGGACCAAGAAAAATAAATGCAACTGTTTCACCTAACCCGATTGAACATAACGGGCGTGGACCAGCTGAATAGAAATAGCCAAAAGTGATTCCTAAAATCCCCGCAAGTATAACCCATAAACTGCTCGTAAAGGCAATCCATGCTCCGATTATGATGGCGATAACAAGCATCAATCCTGCTGCATAAGGAACCACTGCATGTGACGGACCGTGTGCATCGGATGGATTAAGTGTCCATTTGTCCTGGTCCTGCCCATTCCGGAAATCATAATAATCATTGAAAAGATTTGTTGCTGACTGTATTAGCAATGCTGCGAATAAAAGAGCAAAAAACACATCAAACTGTATTGGCCCTTTTGATGCAGCTATTCCTGTGCCGACTAATACTGGAGTAAGTGTGCCTGTGAGAGTCATTGGTCTAATGAGTTGAAACCAGGAAGAACGGTAATAATATTTATCAGATCTAAGATCCATTGTAATTAGTGTCATGATCGCCACTCCTTCTTATAGTAATACCATACAAATAATTAGAGCAATAAAGCCGCTAATCTCCACTGATTCTAAAAGTACTGTTATCCGTAAGGCTTTTGAAAGAGGTTTTTTATCACCTGAATCAGCATTTTCCCATAGCGAAACATCTGAAAATACCTTTATAGATTGCCTATACCCAACAAAAACCCCCCATAGTAAAGTGAAAAGTGCGATTAGCAGTGCAGTTAACCAAATGTTTCCGTATGATGTATGCCATATGTCATCAAAATTTTTAATCGGGCCGCCGATCGTACCAAGTAATATTCCTGTCAAAATAACACCAACACCTGCTGCTGTCAGAAATCTGTGTGACCATTGAATAAGTGCGAGGAAGAACTTTCTTTGTTGAGTAAATATCATATTTCTGACTGATGGAAAGACACCCCAGCCAATGAACATAACCCCACCAATCCAATTTACAGCTAGAAATATATGGATTCCTAATATAATTTGACGGACTTCCCATGGCATAACAATCACCAACTCTGCTTTATTTTCTTATTTCTTGCTTATAGTTTAATCCTCTAACCCACGTAATAATGTGATATATGTCACTAAATTGAATGGAATAGTGAATACTTTTAAAACATTTCACTAAAAACATCTATAATGGAAAATTAATAAAAACTTTTTCAGGTTCCAGCAGTCTAATACATAGAAAAAGAATCAGGCAGGGGGAAGAAGGTTGAATAAGGACGGTATATTAGTACAAGAAGCCATCAAAGGCAGTGATGAGGCTTTTTTAAAACTAATAAAAATTTATAAAATTGACTTATATAAAACGGCACTGTCCTATTTTAAAAATGAAAATGAAGCATTAGAAGCAGTGCAGGAGGTTACATTTCGCGTATATAAAAATATACATACAATCAGGAAACCTTCTTATTTCAAAACCTGGATTATCCGGGTGATGATCAATTATTGCAACGACCAGCTTAGAAGGAAAAAGCGCATCGTTTTTGATAATGAAAAAATACAAGAACAAGGAGTCACAGACAACCATACCAGGATGGAACTAAAGGATGCGATGCAAAGTTTGGATGAACATTCACGCGAAGTTCTCATGCTTAAATATTTTCATGATTTAAAAATAAAGGATATTGCCGCAGCTATGGAATGCCCAGAAGGAACAGTCAAAACATGGCTTAACAAAGCATTGAAATCGTTACGGGAATTGCTTGATGAAAGGGAGGGGAGTCTTAATGTACAAAAAAGAAGAGGATAAACTGAATGATTTTAAAAGAGCATATGACGATATCTCAATCCCTCTTGATGCATTAGATAATGCCATATCATCAGGTTACCAACAGGCTAAATCAACAAAACAAAAACCGCGAAAAAAGAAATGGATAATGAGCGTTGCAATGGTGGCAATCATAATAATTACATTTGTAACATCAATCCGTGTTTCTCCAGTCTTTGCACAGTACGTAACATCAATTCCTGGCATGGAAAAGATTGTAGAATTGATCCGGGATGATAAAGGGATGATGTCAGCTGTTAAAAACGATTACTACCAGGAAATTGCTGTTTCAAAGGAAAAGAATGGTCTGGAGGTTGTCATAGATGGGGCAATTGCAGACGAAAACGGGATAGTCTTGTTTTACACATTAAATACAGATGAAAAACAGAAAGACATTTCAGTTGAGGAAACCCACTTGAAGAGTTCCGATGGCGAAATATTAGACCTTTCCAGTGTATCCTTTGGAATGCCACATAACGCTGAAGAAGGGAAAAAAACGTACAGTGGGACAATCGAATACTTTTTTGAAATGCCATTTAAGTCAAGAGAATTTGAAATCGACCTAAAAGTTGCTGGTGACTCCGTCAAAGAAGAAATTAGTATTCCTTTTAATCTTAAGGATGATATCCGTGAAAAGAAAACATATGAACTTAATAAAACCGTCACTGTAGAGGGACAAAAAATGACGATTTTGGATGCTACGGTTTATCCCCTAAGAGTCGCTGTTCATGTCAAAATGGATCCCAGCAATACAAAAGAAATCCTAGCATTTGAAGATATGCGGCTAGTTGATGAACGTGGAGAAACATGGGGGAAAATAAATGGGGTCGTTGGAAGTGAGATTGCTGAAAATGAACAAATTATATACTTGCAAAGTAACTATTTTCACGACCCTGAGAGATTGTATTTGGTATTCAGCAGGATGCAGGCTGTTGATAAAGACAAGAGTAAGCTTGTAATAGATACTGAGGAAGAAGTTATCTTGAATCAGCCGAACGGAAGTAAATTGAGTGGCCTAGAGATTAATGGAAATAAGGTTAGTCTTAGTTTGCATACCAAAAAGCGATTTTCCTATTTTATGTTTGGAAAAATGAGAGATAGTACTGGAGAAGAGGTAGTAACAGAGCGTTCATTTTCCTATGGATATAGGCCTGATAAGGGTATGTCGGAAATTGGCTTTAATATGAAAAGTTCCGATCAACTGAAATCACCTATTTCAATTGAACTGGAGTTTTTTCCAAACTGGATTACGGGGGATGAAAAGGTGAGGATAAAATAAGCGAAAGGTATCTGGGACAAAGTGTTGAGTCAAAGTGAAATCCGTACTATGATTCAAATTCTTGAGATAGAATTCGAATTAGTTCGGTTTTTTGCAGTTAAGTATAACTACTTTCTTACTGCATAAGTGCAACTATGGCATTCACTAAAAGGCTTGGTGAATTCCTAGTTTTCTAATGTTGCAGACTAGATATAAAATGCGACGTAGTGAAGATTTTCTTGAACCACTCCAGTACCAACGCAACATCTGATCAAGCTAGCACTATCGTAGTCTTACTAGTCATGGCTCATTCATCAAGGTTATGAGAGCACAAACGCTGTTCAAATTACGTAAAACGTGTCTTCATGGGCTTTATGAGATCGCGAATTCCATCCAAACATCGAGAAACGGTCACTCATCAGGGTTATGTGGCCCGGTTGAGTATTTTCCACAGTACGTTGCACTTTCTATCAACTACGTTTAGATTTCAACCATTGATAATGAATATTCTAAACAAACTACCCTGTTATTATTTAGCTTTAAAGTTGAGATTTTTAGTTATGTCCCATCCTTCTTTTTCACTTATTTCAGTTTTTATTGGCAGATAGGGAAGTATAAAACTTTCCTACTGCATAGGTGCAACTAAGGCGTTCGCAATTAAAGGCTTGGCGAATGCCAAGTTTTCTTATAAAATAGAAGGTAGACTGGAGGGGATTATGGTGCAGCAAAAACTGAAGCAAGAACAGACACTACAATTAAAAATGAACCAATCCCTGCTGCAATCAATCCATTTATTGCAGTTTACCGGTATTGAAATAATTGAATATATTAAGGAAATTTCCAAAGAAAATCCATTGATAGAAGAAGTGAACTATGATTATGAAATAACCAATTATAAAAATTCGAATGCGGAGCAGCCTTCAATTGGAGAAATTAATCAGGCTAAGTTGTCGATGCACGAGCAGTTGAAAAATCAATTATACATGCTGGATGTACCTGATAACTTGGAGCAGGTTGTTTTATTTGGAATTGATTCATTAAATGATGATGGTTATTTGGAGATTGATCTGGACCTGTGGGCTAAAAGTTGTGATGTGACAATAGAAAAGGCTGAACAGGCACTAGCGCTGGTTCAATCTCTTGAGCCCTCTGGAATCGGTGCAAGAAACTTACAGGAATGTATTCAGTTACAGATGAAGGATTCTCATCCGTTTATCGGGGAACTAATGCAGGAGCATCTCGACTGGGTTGCTGATGAAAAGGTTTCAGCAATTCGTGAAGAATATCAACTAACAAAAGATGAAGCTAATGATATTCTGGAACAAATTAAATCCTGTCACCCAAAGCCTGGTAAACTTCTAGCACAAACAAGTACAGAATATATTATTCCGGAAGCAAACATTTATGAAGAAGATGGCAAATGGAAAATTTCTTTTTATAAATGGAATTCACCCGTAATTGAAATCAATGAATCCTATGCTAACCTTGTGACAAACGAGAAAGAAGCAGCGGACTATCTAAAAGATAAATTTAGGCAAGTGGACTGGCTCAAGCATGCAATTTCATTTAGGTCAAATACATTAGAGAAAGTCATCCGGAATATTGTGGACAAGCAACAAATGTACTTTGAACATGGGGCATTTATGCTGCAACCGTTAACCTTAAAGGATATTGCCGCAGAATTAGGACTGCATATTTCAACTGTTAGCCGTGCGATATCCAATAAATATGTTCAGACCAAGCATGGTGTTATCCCGCTGAAATTTTTCCTGCAGTCAGGGGTTAAGCAAGCGGACGGTCAGCAGACGTCGTCATTTGTCATTAGGCAATTAATTTTTGAACTGCTTAAACATGAAAACAAGCAGAAACCGTTGTCAGATCAGATGATTAAAAATCAACTGGATGACGAATTTGGAATATCGATAGCACGAAGAACAGTGGTGAAATACCGTGAGCAGTTAGGGATAGCTGCTTCAACGAAAAGAAAATAATGGGGGATAGACTATGCAAAACGTTATTTTTTATACAAAAGAAAATTGTTCACTATGTGATGATGCACGATCTTTACTTGATCTGTTAAAACACGATTACCTTTTTCAAATGGAGGAACGGGATATTTATTCAAAAGACGAATGGCTCGAAAAATATCAATTGATGATACCAGTTGTCAAAATAGATGAGACAACCTTTGATTGTGAGCAAATTAGTTACGAAGCATTGGAAAAAGCATTAAAAGAAGCAAATTGATTGAATAAAAATATGTGTATGGTAAAATAATAAGTGGAGTAAAGCTATCCACATATTTTTTTGCCTGAGGCGGGACGTAATATTGCCGGGCGGGATCAATTCTGTCCACGGAGGAGTATTTTCATGCGAGACTTAATTGACATACAGAAAAAATTATACCCTGATCTCCTGGAAATTATGCAGCAGCGTTATGTTGTTTTGCAGAATATTGAACTCCTGCAGCCGATTGGGAGGCGTGGATTAGCTGAAAACACAAACCTTACCGAACGTAATGTGCGTGGTGAAATTGATTTTCTTCATGAGCAAAGTTTAATCGATATCACATCAAAAGGAATGCAAATTACAAAAGAGGGAAAATTAGTAATCAAGCAATTGTCCGATTTCATGCAGGAAGCAATGGGTTTAAGTGTTTTAGAAAGGCAATTGAAGGATAAATTACAAGTAAGTAATGTTGTGGTTGTTCCTGGTAATAGCGATGACTATGATTGGGTAAAACAAGAGATGGGTAAAGCATGTGCTTCCTTTTTAAAGGAAAGCGTGAAATCTCCACAAACAATTGCAGTTACTGGTGGAACAACAATGGCTGCAGTTGCCGACATGGTGGTCCCTTTTGATAATCTAGCAAGCAGCTTATTTGTCCCGGCTAGAGGTGGAATTGGTGAGAAGGAAGAAAATCAGGCCAATACGATTGTTGCCAAGATGGCAAGGGAAGCGAAAGGTGATTATCGGTTACTTTATGTTCCTGATCCATTAAGTGAAACATCGTATCAGAATATCATCAAGGAGCCTTCCATTAATGAAACGCTTCAGCTGATTAAAAGTTCCAGTGTTGTGTTACATGGAATAGGCGACGCGTTAACAATGGCTGAACGAAGGAAAACACCAAAAGAAGTTACCGAGCAATTAAAGGAGAAGAAAGCAGTAAGTGAAGCATTTGGTTATTATTTTGATAAGTTCGGTGATGTTGTTCATAAGGTAAGGACTATTGGCATACAGCTCGATGATTTATCGAAAGTTAAACAAGTAATCACAATAGCTGGAGGACATTCGAAGGCTAACGCAATTGCTTCTTATTTTAAAAAAGGAAAAAGTGATCTGCTTATAACAGACGAAGCAGCCGCTGAACAGATTTTAAGAGATGAATCTCTTTAAATAGAATAAATTTTTATAAAATCTTAGGAGGAATTATACATGACAGTAAAAATGGGAATTAACGGATTTGGACGGATTGGACGTAATGTTTTTCGTCAGGCACTTAAAAATGATGAAGTTGAGGTTGTTGCAGTAAATGACCTAACAGATGCTGATATGCTTGCACATCTATTGAAGTATGATTCAGTGCACGGCAAATTGGAACAGGAAGTATCAGTAAACGGATCCAATATCGTTGTTGGCGGAAAAGAAATTAAAGTACTATCTGAAAGAGATCCAGCTGACTTAGGCTGGGGAGATATTGGCGTAGATATTGTGATTGAATCTACTGGCCGTTTTACACAACGTGATGATGCGAAGAAGCATCTTGACGCTGGCGCGAAGAAAGTAATCATTTCAGCTCCAGCAAAACAGGAAGATTTAACAATGGTTATGGGTGTTAATGAACAGGACTATAATCCAAGTGAGCATCACATTGTTTCCAATGCATCTTGTACAACCAACTGTATTGCACCATTAGCTAAAGTGTTACAGGATAAATTTGGTTTAAAACGTGGTTTGATGACTACAGTTCACTCATACACAAACGACCAGCAAATTCTTGACTTGCCGCATAAAGATTATCGTCGTGCACGTGCTGCAGCACAAAATATCATTCCAACGTCAACTGGTGCAGCAAAAGTTGTTGGAAAAGTATTGCCTGAATTAGATGGTAAATTGAATGGTATGGCAGTCCGTGTTCCTACTCCAGATGGTTCATTAGTTGATTTGGTTGCAGAATTAGATCAGAATGTGACAGAAGAAGAAGTAAATAAAGCATTCCAGGAAGCAGCAGCTGAAGGCGACTTGAAAGATGTATTGGAATACAGTGACGAAGCACTTGTTTCATCTGATATTGTTGGTAATCCACATTCATCTATCTTTGATAGCCTATCAACCATGACACTTGAAGATAACATGGTAAAAGTCGTTTCATGGTATGATAATGAAATGGGTTACTCTGCACGTTGTGTGGACATGGCAGTATATATCCAAAACCAAGGATTGTAAAATATATTAAAAGGGGGAGAGGGGCAATCCTCTTCCTTTTCTTGTATAATGTATAATGGTTAATAGTAGTACTTTTGGGGAATTTAAGAAGATACATAAGTTTAAATGTAGGAGGTATAGCCATGAACAAAAAAACGCTTCATGATCTTGATGTAGAAGGCAAACGAGTGTTTTGTCGCGTTGACTTCAACGTACCAATGAAAAATGGTGAAGTTACGGATGATACACGAATCAAGGCCGCATTACCAACGATTAATTATTTATCGGAAAAAGGTGCAATTGTTATTTTGGCGAGCCACCTTGGCCGTCCAAAAGGAGAAGTGAAAGAGGAATTACGTTTGGACCCTGTAGCGGAACGTCTAAGTGACCTCATTGGTAAAGATGTTGTGAAAACTGACTCCGTTTATGGGAAAGAAGTTCATGAAGCTATCTCACAAATTAGTGATGGAGATATTTTACTAATAGAAAATGTTCGTTTTGAAGCTGGTGAGGAAAAGAATGGTCAGGATTTAGCAGAATCATTCGCAGAGATGGCTGATTTGTATGTAAATGACGCATTTGGAGCGGCACATCGCGCACATGCTTCAACGACAGGTGTTGCTGAAAAGCTGCCAGCTGCAGCAGGCTTCCTGATGGAAAAAGAGATTGCAGTATTAGGCAAAGCCCTTGAAAATCCGGAACGACCGTTCACAGCAATTATCGGTGGTGCCAAAGTAAAAGATAAAATTAATGTAATTGATCATTTATTGGATAAAGTAGATAACCTTATTATTGGTGGCGGACTTGCATATACCTTCATTAAAGCACAGGGTCATGAAATTGGTAAGTCGTTGCTGGAGGAAGACAAAATTGATTTGGCAAAAGAATTCATGCAAAAAGCAAAGGATAAAGGTGTGAACTTTATTTTGCCAAAAGATGCAGTCGTAGCTGATGATTTTTCAGAAACAGCTAATACGAAAATTGTTGATATAAATGAAATTCCTGTAGATTGGGAATCATTAGATATTGGACCAAAAACACGTGAAAGTTATGAAAAAATTATTGCAGACTCAAAACTGGTAATTTGGAATGGACCAATGGGTGTTTTTGAATATAATGCATTTGCCGGTGGAACGAGAGCAGTGGCTGAGGCATTAGCAAACACAGAAGGTTATACTGTTATTGGTGGTGGAGATTCTGCTGCAGCTGTTGAAAAGTTTGGTTTTGCTGAAGATATGGACCATGTATCAACAGGTGGAGGAGCGTCCCTTGAATTTATGGAAGGCAAAGTGTTGCCAGGTGTACAAGCATTGGATGACAAATAACAAAATCTGAAATTAGAGGTGAGAGGATGCGCAATAAAGTAATCGCTGGAAATTGGAAAATGAATAAAGTTTTAGGAGAAGCAAATCAGTTTACTGAAGATGTGGTAGAAAAGGTACCAAGCAATAATAATGTGGAATCTATTATCTGTGCACCATTTCCCTTTTTAACATCTTTGGTTGAGAAAACAAAAGGAACAAAAGTAAAAATCGGTGCGCAGAATATGCATTACGAAGAGAATGGTGCATTTACTGGTGAAGTAAGCCCGGTTATGCTAAAAGATCTTGGTGTGACGCATGTTGTTATTGGTCACTCCGAGCGTCGGGAACATTTTGCTGAGACAGATGAAACGGTCAATAAGAAAGCCCATGCAGCATTTCAACATGGTCTTATACCGATTGTTTGTGTTGGTGAGACACTTGATCAACGCGAAGCAAACGAAACGATGAACCACATTGAAAAACAGGTTCGTAAAGGGCTTGAAGGATTATCAGATGAACAGGTAGCATCAACAATTGTTGCCTATGAACCTATTTGGGCAATTGGTACAGGTAAAACTGCCTCAAGTGAGGAAGCGAATGAAGTTTGTACGCACATTCGTAATGTAATCAAGGATGCTGCATCAGAAGATATTGCTGAAAAAGTTGTTATTCAATATGGTGGCAGTGTCAAACCCGCCAATATTGATGAATTATTAACGCAATCTGACATTGATGGTGCACTAGTTGGAGGAGCCAGCCTTGAAGCAGAATCATTTCTAGCACTTGTGGAGGCCGGTACAAAATGAATCAGGGAAATTTAGCTGCAATTATTATCTTGGACGGGTTTGGTATCCGTGATGAAAAGATGGGGAATGCAGTCAGACAAGCAAACACACCAAACTTTGACCGCTATTGGGAAAAGTTTGCCCACAATCAGTTACAAGCAAGTGGTGAAGCTGTTGGACTTCCTGAGGGTCAAATGGGCAATTCCGAAGTGGGTCACCTCAATATTGGTGCTGGTCGCATTGTTTATCAGAGTTTAACCCGTGTAAATTTATCGATTAAAGAAGGCGACTTTTTCGAAAAAGAAGCATTTCTTAAATCGATGCAGCATGCGAAGGATAAAGGTAAATCACTGCACATTTTTGGTCTGTTATCAGACGGTGGTGTGCACAGCCATATTAACCATCTTTTTGCAATGTTGAAACTGGCTAAGGACAATGGGCTGGAAAACGTCTATGTTCACGCATTTCTGGATGGTCGTGATGTTGGACCACAAACAGCTAAAACGTACATTGAACAGACAGAAGATAAGATGAAAGAACTTGGCATCGGAAAAATTGCTACAATTTCCGGACGTTATTATTCCATGGATCGCGATAAACGGTGGGAGCGCGTGAAGAAAGCGTATGATGCTATGGTCTATGGTGAAGGTCCTAAATATCAGAACCCGTATACAGTGATTGACGATTCCTATGAGAATGGAATACATGATGAGTTTGTTATTCCATCTGTTATAACGGATGCGAATGATGAACCTGTTGGAAAAGTTCAGGATGAGGATTCAATTATCTTTTACAATTTCCGTCCTGATCGGGCTATTCAAATTTCTCGCACATTTGCAAATGAAGATTTTCGAGACTTTGACCGTGGAGAAAACGTTCCAAAAAATCTGGACTTCGTTATGCTTACGAACTTCAGTGAATCAGTTGATGGTTATGTTGCATATAAGCCTGTCAATTTAGATAATACTGTTGGTGAAGTACTGGCTCAAAATGATATGAAGCAGCTTCGGATCGCCGAAACGGAAAAATACCCGCATGTCACCTTTTTTATGAGTGGTGGACGTGAAAATGAATTCCCGGGTGAAAAACGTGTCCTTATCGATTCTCCAAAAGTTGCGACATACGACTTGAAGCCTGAAATGAGTGTTTATGAGGTCACTGATAAACTGCTTGAAGAACTTGATTCCAAGCAGCATAATGCAGTTTTATTAAACTTTGCTAACCCGGACATGGTTGGTCATTCTGGCATGCTGGAACCGACAATTAAAGCAATTGAAGCAGTTGATGAGTGTTTAGGTAAAGTAGTTGATAAAATTATCGAGCTTGGCGGTAATGCGATCATTACAGCGGATCATGGTAATTCCGATGAAGTTACAACATTGGAAGGTGATCCAATGACTGCTCACACGACTAACCCTGTTCCTGTTATTGTAACGGGGGACGAGCTTGAACTTCGTGATGGTGGTATTTTAGCTGACTTATCACCAACATTATTGGATTTGTTAAATGTTAAACAACCGAAAGAAATGACTGG
>JBDNGJ010000140.1:0-12788 GCA_041689365.1 Virgibacillus sp. | reverse complement strand
GCGATTCCTACTCCTATCAACAGCGGAGGAAATACACGGAGACTCCTGTGGGAGCTGAGGCCTAGATGAGACTACGCAGCGACGTAGGAGCAAGGAGGCTCATCAGCCGCCCACGGAAAGCGAAGTGTATTTCCGGAGCGGTGTCATAACACTAAAACTTTTAAAAAGTAGTTCGCAGTTTATATCAACTTCGAAGTTAAAAAGCAACAAAACTCACCAAAAAAAGTCTAAACTAAATCATTTTTAAACGCGTAAATAACGGCTTGTGTTCGATCTTGTACTTCCAATTTTCCCAGAACATTACTAACATGAACTTTCACTGTTTTTAAGGCAATAAATAACTGATCAGCAATTTCCTGATTTGTTTTCCCCTGTGCAACAAGCATTAATATTTCCATTTCACGGTCAGTCAATTGATTATGTGGACTATCGACAGGCTTTTCGCGCATTCGGTTCATTATTTTCCCTGTTACTTCAGGCTCCAAAATAGATTGGCCATCATGAGTTGCACGGATTGCTTTGGCAATTTCGTTTGCCTTGGAAGTCTTCAGCATATAGCTAGTTGCACCCGCTTCAAGTGCCGGGTACACCTTTTCATCGTCAAGAAAGCTTGTCACAATAATAATCTTTGCCTCAGGCCATTGCTCGATGATTTTCGTTGTTGCTTCAATTCCGTCCATTTCTTTCATTACCAGATCCATTAAGATGATATCAGGCCTTAAATCTAGGGCCAATTCAACTGCCTCTCCACCATCACCAGCTTCAGCGATAACATCAATATCTTGCTGGGCTGACAAGTAGGCTGCCACGCCAATTCTAACCATCTCATGATCGTCAGCAAACAGTACGTTAATCATTACTTTCACCTTCTTTTCTAAAGCTTGGGACTTTTACTTCCAATCTTGTTCCTTCATTTGGCAAACTGATTATTTTAAACGTTCCACCCACTTCAAAAGCACGTTCGCGCATATTTTGAAGTCCATATGAACTGGTTTTAACCTTCTCCATATCAAATCCTATTCCATCATCAACTACACGCATAATTACAGTTTCATCACGCTCGATTAACATGACGTGAAATGAAGATGCCTTTGCATGACGAAGGGTATTTGAAACAGATTCCTGCAGAATTCGAAATAACTGGTCTTCTACACCTTTATCAATAGTGAGTGCTTCTACTTTCCAGTCAATCTCCATTGGTACCTTTTGTGTAAGTTCAACCAATAGCTCTTCTACACCTTCTTGTATGGATTTCCCTTTTAGTGCAACAGGTCGCAAATGAAGGAGTAGTGCACGCATCTCAAGCTGCGACTGATGAATCATCTTCTCAACCATTTGCAACTGCTGTTTGATTGATGTGTCATCAGGCGGGTTCGATTCATTAATGGCTGACATCATCATGGACGCCGCAAACAGCTGCTGGCTGACCGAATCATGCAGTTCCCTTGCCAACCGATTCCTCTCCTGAACGACAACTTCCTGTAAACTCTTCTCTCGTTCAGTTGCCCTTTCTGTAGCCAAACGTTGTGCATTTTCAGTTTGAATACGTATTTTTTCCTGAATTTCTTCCATGGATTGTTGAATTTTATCAAGCTCTTTATAGACTTCATCATCGGTTGATAGCTTTTGGCCTTTGGCAATTTCATCTAAATGCTTCGACACACGCTGCAGCCGTTGCCGCCAGTACCATCCCGTAGTTACACCAATAATTGCACCTGCAACGACTGGTATTCCAAGCGCAAAAACTAAAAATGGTACATCATAAATCGTTCGATTGATTATTAACGACCAGTTATCAAGTGGAAAAGCTGCCATTGTAATCCCAATCATCAGCAGCGTGATGAGCAAGGCAAATAAAATTGCGGTGAAGACGTGACGTAAAATAGGACTCATATCCGCTTCACCTCAATATCTCCGGAGAGTACTGACGTTATAATTTTCACGCGTGGAAAAGTTGTATCATAGTCTTCTGTTTGATAGAGAAGCGATTGATTCATCAACTTCCAATGATGCTTTCCAAGAATATGAGCACGCCCAAAAACGGCACTATGATGTACGCTTACTTCTACTTCGTAAGGAACGTGTATTTCAACATTACCAATAATATGACGTAGCGAAATCACTACTGTATCATTAGGAAGAACGGTATTGCTTAAATCAATTATCCTATCACCAAAAGCCGCATGAATATTAATATCCCGCCATTGATAGGCTGTATCTTCCGTTCGTTGATCACCGAAAAGTTTATGGTTAAACAATGGCTTCAATTGTGTAACTGTTTTACTTTCCACCTCTTCGGTTACAGTTAATCTTGGATTTATTTGTTCCGATTCCTGTTTTGACTTGGAATAGTTTATGATGAATAAAACGATTGCTGCCAGAATTAAGAAACGGACTGCCAGCATATTTAAGACAGCAAATACTAAACCAACTACACCAAACCAGAAAAAGATTTTCCCCCACAGTCGATAGAACTTTTTCCAGCCGATATAGATAAAAAAGCCCGAAAATAAAGCTGAAAAAATCATCCCACCATGAAAAAAGGCGACTTCTATTACAAAAAGAATCACTCCAATTATCAATATCCAGTTAAATGTATCTGTCGACAAACGTTGAAACATGAAGTGACCCCCTTAATCATTTATGTAGAATAGACGCAGAAGGACTGCGCCTGTTCAGTATATCATTTTTTCTAATGTTGATACATAATGCTGTTAATTTGCCTTTTCTTGCATTTCTTTTTCCAGTTTGTCAATTTTACTATCAAATGTACTTCTGTAATAGGAAGTGTTTACTTTGTTTTCTAGACCTTCAATGTACTGCTCCATTTCAGCAAAGCGTGAAAAAGGTTTTTCTGATGTTTCTTCCACTACCTTATTTATTTGATGATTCGCATGTGCGACATTTTCACGACCCATTAATTCCATTCTGCGTAAATGCATATCTTTCAGTTTGTGCTTCATCTCTTCATATTTCTGTTCTAATGTTTCCAACTGCTCAACTGCTTCTTCACGTGAAGCTTTCATACGATCTGCACGCACCTGATACTCTTCATGCTCTCTTACAGCAAACTCATGCATTTGCGCTTCTTCTGCTTTTTCTGCGATACCTGCTTGTTTCAGTCGTTTATCGGCAAGATCCTGTGCCTTATGATATTCTTTGGTAAATTCATCTTTCAATTTATATTGACGCTCAACAAGCTTACGTACTTTTTCCTTTTCCTGCTCACTTTGGCGTAAATATTGATTTAAAGCTGCAATTGGATTTTTTTGTTCCTTTTGATCCATTATATTATGAAGATCTGACGAAACTGAATCTTTTATCCGTGTAAATATATTTGTCATTATAAATCGCTCCTTTAGATTTACTTGTTTATTTCTGCCCATTGACGTTCAAAGTTTGTGAATGGGTCATTATCTTCTACTACTTGATCAACTGACTGATCATCATCATCTTTCCAGCTTGTATAAATTAAGTACAAGACATATGCTGATGCAATGCCGATTACTGCATAGAAGTTTGACAGTCCAATACCTAATACAAATAAACCAGCGATTACCCAGCCAATTTTTCCTGCTGCAGAATCACTTTTGATGAACTTTTTAAAGATGATATACAGCAGCCATACACTAACACCTAGTAAAATCATCGGACCAAGATTAGCCAGCAAAATAAAAAATGCAACCAATCCTCCGACGAACAACATAAATTTTTTCATGTATCCCGCCTCCTTTCATAAATCAATCATACCGATTAAACAGCGTCCTTGTAATGATCCACAGCCATATTTTGGACTAGGTCTCAAGGCGTATACTGGCAAAAAAAACAGGGTGTGCTACCCCTAGTGGGGAACAGCACACCCTGATTCTTTATCGTTTTGTTGTCGATGATGTTTATCGTTTTCGCTTAAACCTTTATCAATTCGCACCCGCCAACGTACCAACTCGATCGATCACACTCTGAATTTCCTCTTTCGAAACATCAAAATGCGTAACAAAGCGGACCGTATTCGGACCAAATGGTACTGCTAGAATACCAGATTCCTTGAGCATCTCTAAAAACAGTTCTGCACTCAATCCAGTATCTTCAGTATTTACAAGCACAATATTGGTATCGACGTTATTTTCGATTGTTAAGCCACTTACTTCTTTCAATCCGTCTGCTAATAGTTGCGCATTTTCATGATCTTCTGCTAGTCGGTCAATCATTGTGCGTAATGCGACTAAACCTGGTGCAGCAATAATGCCAGCTTGTCTTAATCCGCCTCCTAAGCGTTTACGCCACTTCCTTGCCTTTTTGATAAATGCGGATGATCCTGCAATTATCGAGCCAACAGGTGCACCCAACCCTTTTGACAGGCAAAACTGTACCGTATCAGTATATGCCGCAAATTCCTTTACATCAATTCCTGTAGCAACTGCTGCATTAAACAAACGTGCCCCGTCCAGATGTACAGGAATAGTTTGTTCTTGGGCCATTTCAAAAATTGTTCGCATATTATCAAGTGAAACAACTGCTCCACCCGCACGATTATGCGTGTTTTCTAGACAAATAAGCCCTGTTTCTGGTAAATGTATATCGTCTCCGCGGACCGCAGCTTGAACTTCACCAGGATCCATTGCACCATTCTTGCCAGCTATGGTTCTTGGCTGGACACCAGCAAGTGCTGAAATGGATGCACCCTCATATTTGAAAATATGGGAATCTGCTTCTAAAATAATTTCCTGCCCTGATTGACAGTGCGTCAATACAGCAATCTGATTCCCCTGGGTTCCACTTGGGACAAACATTGCAGCCTCTTTGCCCAGCTTTTGAGCAGATAATTCCTCCAATTCTATTATCGTCGGATCCTCCTGGTATACATCGTCGCCAACTACTGCATCAAAAGCTGCTTGCCGCATTTCGGCTGTTGGTTTAGTCACTGTATCACTTCGTAAATCAATCATCGTATCCCCTCCATGTTATTTATCTGCTAACATCTCTTTTGCAATCAACTCGTACGATTTCTCTCTTGCCTCATAACTGTGTGTAATGGTAACAAGCATAAATTCATCTACCTGATAAAGCAGCTGTAGTTGTTCAAGCTGTTGTTTCACTTCTTTTGGATCACCTATGATCGTTTTGCGTTCCATTTTCCTAATTGTTTCTTTTTCTTCATCCGAAAAAGAGTACGCCTTAGCCTCTTCAACAGATGGGATACGTCCGCTCCCCTCACCTTTTGCACGCAACACACTCCAAAGCTGACTGCTTAATGCCAATTCATTAGCCTTTTCTGTTGTTTCTGCACAAATGACTGACACTGTTACAATCGCTTCCGAATGTTTTTTTGTATATTGCTTAACGATTGAAGGACCATCTGCATCACTCATAAAATGCCCATACACATATGGAAGACCTTTTTCAGCAGCTAATATTGCACTTTTTTCACTTGTGCCAAGTAACCATGGCTTTGGTGAATAAGTTGGGACAGGAGACGGCTTTATTTTCGAATACATGTGATCTTTTGGAAAACGATTATGTAAAAACTGCAGGACTTCATCAATTGAATCAGAAAATTGATTCACCTGTTTTAAAAAGTCACCTGATAACGCAATGCTTGCCTCAGCTGATCCACCAGGAGCTCGTCCTATCCCAAGATCGATACGATTCGAAAATAGAGTGGCAAGCATATTATATCTTTCTGCAACATTAAAAGGCTTATAATGAGGTAACAGTACTGCACCAGCACCGATTCTGATACGACTGGTTTGTGCTCCAATCATCCCAAGCATAAGGTCTGGTGCAGGACAAGCTAATCCTGGCAAATCATGATGCTCGGCAATCCAATAACGTGTATAACCTAAATCATCACCAGCCTGGGCCAGTTTTATCGATGCTTCTAATGCTTCATTTGCTGTTCTACCATTTGATATCGGAGCCTGGTCGAGAATGCTTAATCGCATTTTGTAGTACCTTCTTTCAGTTCAAATTCGACTTCAACCTATAATTCCACTACCTCTAATCATTGACTACATATTAACACAGATATATCATCGTCATATAGTTTCTAAAACTACATACTAGTTAAGAAGGTGTTTCATAATATGGGAAATTATATACGTGAGCCGATTAATGGTCTGACACATTTGTTTGGCGCTATTTTATCCTTTGTGGGATTGCTTGCATTGGTCATTAAAGCAGCAGCAACGACAGATTCTATGCTAGCAATCATGGCCGTGATTATTTTTGGAGTTAGCATGATATTATTATATGCAGCGTCAGCAACATATCACATGGTTGTTGCAAAAGATCATGTCATTGCCTTTTTAAGACGAATTGACCATTCCATGATATTTGTACTAATCGCTGGTACCTATACGCCACTATGCTTAATAAGTTTACAAGGAATAACCGGCTGGGTATTATTTGCAGTGATCAGCATTATCGCAATTGCAGGAGTAACATTTAAATTAGTTTGGTTTCACTCACCAAGATGGCTGTCGACAGCATTATACATTGTGATGGGGTGGATTGTTGTATTTTATAGTCCTGCACTTGCGCCAATCATAGGTATGAACGGAATGACTCTGCTAATCCTTGGAGGACTTTTTTATACCGTGGGGGCGATTATCTACTGGCTAAAGCCGAATTTTCTATCATTTAAACATATGGGATTCCACGAGATTTTTCATATTTTCATCCTGTTCGGAAGTCTATTTCACTTTTTCTGTATATATGTATACGTACTATAAATTTAAAAGGAAAGCAACCAATCATCGCTGGTCGCTTTCCCTTTTCTTATACCGTCTCCACAACTTCCTTCGCTTTTTCACCCCTGACAAATACAAACGTATAAAGCAGCAGCAATACTAGTAAACTAATGATTGAAAAGCCATAAATGAAATGATAGCTTGTAAGGGATGCAAGCACACCAAGCCCCGTTGATCCTACTGCAATTCCAAGATCCATCGATGAAAAGAACATGGCGTTGGCAGTCCCCTGCTTTTCTTTTTCCACGAAGCCAACAGCAATTGCCTGTAAAGTTGGTGTCATAATGCCATAAGAAAATCCGTACAATACCCCAGCTATAAGCAACGTTACCGTATTCTCGGTAATCGATAAAAGAAATAATCCGATAATGCCAGCGAGTGCAGCAGGATAAATGATGATTTTATGTCCCAGATTATCATACAATCGCCCGGAGAATGGACGAACAACAACCATCATAACTGTCATCACCAGGAAAAATAATGAAACAGATGCTCCAATATTAGCTTCTGCGCCAAGACCACTCAAAAAACTGATTACTCCTCCTAAAGTCGTTGTAAAAAACATTGCTAAAATACACGGCAATAATGCCTTCTTATCAAATGCATATTCCTTAAATGAAATTTGCTTGTCTGTGTCGGTAGAGGCACTAATCTTAGGAGTTTTCACAAAAAATCCAAGCACCAATGCAGCTACTGTCATTACAATCGACAATATAATTAAAAGATTGTATGAGTATAGCTGAAGCATTGAAATGGCAAACATCGGTGCCACACTTGTACCAACACTTGTAGCTAATCCGTAATAGCCGATGCCTTCCCCAAGCCGTTTAACCGGAATAATGTTTGTTGCCAAAGTGGAGAGTATGGTAGTAATAATACCAAACGCAACCCCATGCAATGCTCGCAGACAAAGCAGGAGACTTACGGAAGTCTGTCCGTAACTCAGCCCGACTGTTAACACCAATAGGATCAGTGTAACAATACTCATTACTTTAACATCAACCTTATGAATCAAGTAGCCAATCAATGGACGCGTTAAAATCGCTGCCCCCATAAAGACCGTTGTCATCAAACCAGCCTGTGTCGGGTTCTTTTTAATCTCCATAATATATGCAGGAAAACCTGCAGTCAGTAATTGTAAACATAGAAAAAATAAAAAAGCCATCACGACAATGACTATAAATTGGGACGTCCATAATCTTGATATTTTTCTACCCATAAAAATAAATTCCTTCTTTCTATTTATTTGCTTCATCTAGTTGTGAATTGATGTTGCTCTCCAGTGAATGCAGAACTTCTTGGAAAATTTCTAGTTGATCTTTATCAATATCATTGATTATTTTGAGATAAATTTCCTCGAGATAAGGTCCAACTTCTTCAACCAGCTGTGAGCCTCTATCTGTTATGTTAATTAAAAAAGAACGTCTGTCTTCCGGATTTCGAACACGATACACATACTCATGCTTTTCCAACAAATCAAGGATTTTGGTTAATGTTGCCTGATCTTTATCCGCCCGTTCAGACAATACCTTTTGTGTCACCTGACCAGATTCGTCTAATGTGCGGAGAACACTCCATTGTTCTGTCGTAATATTAAATGATTTTAAATAGTAGTTTATAATTCGTGTAATTTTTTTGCTTAGCCGAACCGATGCTGAACCAATTGCTTTGTCCATTGACATAGACACAAGGAATACCCCTTTCAAACATACTTTTACTAGTATATATGAAATTATTGTTTGTGTAAAAATATTTTGTATACAAAGTATTTTTATTTAAAAAAATGACCCCGCTTGTGCCGGGCCATAGGTTGTTTAATAGGATACAATTTCAGAAAGTACATATTGATAAAGAAGTTGCTCTGTATAATCTAACGACGTCTCGTGTGTTCGTTCATATGCATGGGATGAATCAATTCCCGGTCCGATAAGTCCGTGGATAATATCATGCCCCGCCCTGATAGCAGCAGATGCATCAGAACCATAGTACGGATAAATATCCAATTTGTGGCCAATATTGTTTGATTCTGCAAGCTCTACAAGATGCTTACGCAATCCATAATGATATGGTCCGCTGGCATCCTTGACACAGATTGAAACGGTGTATTCATCAGTCGTTTGCCCATCACCCATGGCTCCCATATCAACTGCCAGGTATTCAACTGTTTCCGGATTTATATTAGAGTTACCGCCATAGCCAATCTCTTCGTTATTTGAAATTAGAAAATGGGTGGTATGAGGTAATGTGATATTTTCTTCTTTCACCCTTCTTATTAGTTGCATAAGGCCGGCAACACTTGCTTTATCATCTAAATGACGTGATTTGATAAAGCCATTTTCTGTTATCTGAACACGCGGATCAAAGGAAACAAAATCCCCTACTTCAATACCAAGTTCACGAATATCATCAGCATTTTCAACCTTTGCATCAATACGGACTTCCATATTCTCCTGATTACGCTCAGCTTTCCCTGCATCCTTATAGACATGGACGGAAGTTTGATGCATTAGGATTGTTCCTGTGTACACGTTGCCACTGGTGGTTTGGATTTCACAGTACTCACCTTCAATAGCGTTATATTTGAAACCACCGATAAGGTCGAGACGCAAGCGGCCGTTACTTTTCACTTCTTTAACCATAGCACCTAGTGTATCAACATGTGCGGTTAACATTCTGTGTTCCTTGTCATTTTCCCCAGGTAATGGCGCAATTAAGCCACCCTTACGATTGCGCTTTGTTTCCACCTGCAGATTATGTAAAAAATCCTCCACATATTGAATCACTTTCTCAGTGTTACCTGATGGGCTCGGTATTGAAACCAGTTGTTTAATAAGTTCTTTCGTTTCGTTTACGTTTGGATATGTAGTCAATATGATTGCTCCTTCCTTAACTATAAATATACTTCTTACATTGTATCGTTAATTGTGGGAGCTAACAACTAGCCTTCTGAAGAAACTCACACTTTAATCATATATGTCAGCTTACAAATAAGAAAACTAAATCAGTAATTTTTCAACCCCTAAAATTTAATAAATTATTTTATTTAATGTTTAAATTGGATTAAGAAGATGACCCAAAGATAATTATGTCGAGTTATCAAGATATATTTCATTTGTGCACGATTTTGAGTCGCTTTTCGGGTGTCGGGGACGGGAAATCGTCTCGAACAGTTGTCAGATAGGGATTTTCCGAAAACCTTATCTTCGTTAATTTGTTTTAGGGTGACACGATTAACAACCTTTGGGACACAGATAATTAGTGTCTTTGGGTCGAGGTCATGTTAAAAATCGTTATAAAGTAATATTCTTGCTACAGTCAAAGGAAGGTTTCTAGAACGGACTGGAGATAACTATTTAGTGAACTTCACTACATGATATTAGGTACTTTATAAAATTAATGACATTACTATTAAATAAGTCAATATTATCTACATTATCTAACCCAACATCCATTGTGTCATAACTACTGTCATCTAAATTAACAATTATCTGTCCTTCTCTTTCTAAAGTAATTGTTTCTATTGCAATACCGTCTTCCTCAATTGTTGCTACGAAATTTTTATTTATTTTATATCCCACTTTCTCCTTGACGTATTCAATGTCAAATATTCCATCTTTCCATTTAAATATAACATCTACTTTTCCCAAAGTTTATCCTCTCCATTTATCCTTTTTTATCAGTTTCAATATTTCACCATAAGCATCTACCTATTCTGGTTCACTAATTAATCAGTGATACTCCTTTATGAAAAAAATAGCAGCTCCGTTTGACCTTTAAGGTAAGGATGCTTTTTTATCATATGTGCATAGCACTCATACGATAAATTTCTAAACTCAATTCCTTGTTGTAAAGCAGAATTGTGCTTCTGATACAAAATAAACAATTGATTGTAAATCGAGATCAATTGCTCAAATGTTACCCCCTCTAAATGTTTCGTTTTATCGCTTTTTACAAAAATAGCAGCAAGCAAATGGACTCAGCACATACTTCAAGAACAATTCCACGTCAACTTCTCCCCCTTGGTCGTTTCACCTAAAGTTCGCCAAAGTCAAAGTGGTCTCTTGGGTTCACTTCATTTTCAGCCAAATACTCACGCATATTTTTTAAACCATTCTCAATCAAGAAGTTGAAGAAGTTCACAGGGTAACAAATTTTGAAAACTTCATACTCCACTTCTAAATATTTGTCACATAAAACGGAATTTTAAATTTACAAAAAAGAAACTTCCCACAAGTTTCATAAACTTATGAGAAGCCTCTTTTATATAACTAATGTTAGCATTTTGTTAACAGATTGCACATCAATCCTTATATATCAAGGGATTGAGCGGTCATTACATCATGCCGCCCATATAATAACAAATAAAATACTAAAGAAAGTTACTAAAAACTCTTGTTACATAAACAATATTACTTTCATACATAAAAAAACCACCAAATATGTATTGGTGGAGACGGTGGGACGTGCTCTTCCATGCTTTCGACATGGCACTGACTATATCTTGAACCTAATTCTTATCAGGCTCTCCGGCGTCTTATGTGAAATGTATTTTTACCTTTATCAAGTATATTCCACATCCTAGTACTACCATAAAAATGGCAGCCTATAAGTCGATACACGGCTGTTGGATTGCTCCACACACCGCTCGGTATTGCCGTATTGCTTAGGAGATGATTAAAATATCACCAAATGATAAGCTGCGCATCTCCTCGTTGGTTTGTTTTTCCGGTCCTCATGTACTTTGGTACATTCCGGTCCTCAAAACTACACCGCCTCGATCTGCTTGCTTCTAATTTGTCGATATTTTAAATCTTATATTTAATAGCAACTTAGGTTTCACCGATAAAGCCGGATTTTCACTTTTGTGTTGCCACAAAAGGCGACTATTTACTAATCGAACCCACGTCCAGAGATATCGCCACTCAGGCTTCTACGAGTGTAGTTGGTATATTCTCATTCACTAGCACGTCAGCCTACCAACAGGCTTCCGTGTAGCTAGTCTGATTAGTTTCAACTATCATCCGCAGACGGTGAATGACAGTGTAGCCCGCTTCATTTGAGACCCTTCACTCTGCCACACGGGCGATAGCAGGAAGGATCGCTTTAGCAGTGCTTAGGCAGCTGCTAGAGCTGGTGAATTGTTTTCTTCGCCAGTTATATTTAGGCAATTAACGTTTTACGAGCCGTAACCTCGACGCGCAACCTGAGCTCAATCTATCCCTGTCGAATCCGTAACGTCCCCATTTAAAGGAGAATCGCTTGGAATAGAACGAGCAATTATCTAATTTGATGTCGTTTATTTTCTAACGACAATTCTTATTATACCATAAACAATGCTAAAATCAAGCCCTGGAAGGTTTTACCTCATGTTGTCCTTGATAGCACGATCAACATCACGTTTCATCTGTTTGCGCTTCAGGTCTTCACGTTTGTCATATTTCTTTTTCCCTTTTCCAAGTCCGATTAATACTTTCGCAACACCATTTTTGATATAGATTTTTAATGGAACAAGTGCATATCCTTGCTGTTGTGTTAACCCAATTAATTTATCAATTTCCTTGCGATGTAAAAGCAATTTACGAGTTCGTGTTGGATCATGGTTATACCGGTTCCCCTGTTCATATGTTGCGATATGCAAATTAATCAGTTTTACCTCACCACGGTCAATTCTCGCGTGGGAATCCTTAATATTTATTCGACCGGCACGAATTGACTTGATTTCTGTTCCTTGTAAAACAATTCCTGCTTCATACGTTTCTTCTATAAAATAATCGTGTGATGCTCTCCTATTTTTAGCGATTTCGTTTCCTTTTCCTTTAGGCATACCGAACTTCCTCCTACTCCTTGCATGAACCTTATTTTATCAAACTATCTGTAATTATTCCAATTGTTTAAAGAAGGCGGGAAAAATTTAGGGCTGTTACCCAATCGGCACAGCCCTCAAAGCTATAATATCAATAATAAACTAACTGCCATTACTGCCATTCCACTAATTAACCCATAAATTGAAACATGAGCCTCATCATATTTCTTCGCTGC
>JBDNGJ010000139.1:0-8405 GCA_041689365.1 Virgibacillus sp. | reverse complement strand
AGCATAGAAAAAACCTCCGTTGTGTGTTTGGTAGTAGTTTTTGGTTAACTCTATTATACCAAATAACGGAGGTTTTTTCTGTGTTTATATCAATTTTATTCATTAATTTCCAAATTTTAGGAGTTGTTTTTCAGTGGTCTCAACCTGTCCCTACTGTCCCACTAATTTTAACTTCAACTTACTAAAATGCAAGGAAGAGGTTTTGTTATGTTAAACTTAAGGGAACAAGTTTAAAGAGGCGAAAGGAGGTATACAATGTTTAAAAAAATAAAGAAGCAACTAAAACATATCACTGATGGAAGCAGTAAACGAAAACATGGTCATTATAATCATGGAAGCAGCAGCAGTAAAAGGCATAGTCAGAATCCAATGAGCGGAAGCAATCGGTACAAACGAAAAGGCCGAAGCAGCAGTTAATACCGCTCTAGTCCATTTCGTTTCCATTCGCCTCAAGGGCAGTATGAAGATCCATCGAAATATCAGTTATATCAGAATATGAGGCGTTAATTCGTAATAACTTTTTCAACAAATAAACAGTCTCTTTATGTAATGAAAGTTCTTCTGTCCAAGGAAGAGCTTTCTTATTTTCGGAACTGTACGATGTATAAAGTAAATATAAAAGTATATCTCCAATATCATAGTAATCCTGTTGCTTTAACTTAAGGAGTTGATAGGGTGAAGAATCCGTGTTTTCCTGCCTGGCCAGGCCAAAATCAATCAAAAAAAGCTCCTCATTCTTAAATATCATATTAGGAATTCTCAAATCCAGATGGAAGATGTTGCAACTATGGAGATAGTCCACCAATTCGAGTAGCTGCACAAGAATAAGCAGAGCATCTTTCTCTTGAAACGTTCTATTATGTAAAAAGATCAAGTCCTCCAGGTTGTCTCCTGCAATGAAGCTCATTGTATAAAAATAATTTCCGCCAGTTGAAAATTTCTCATATAACCGCGGCATCCTACTGTGATCCAGTTTGCTTAGTACAGTCAATTCTTTTTTAAATAAATCAACCTCTTTGTTATTCCTGCGTTTACTTGGCCGAAGTTGTTTTACCACCTTATTTATTTTCACTTCTAAATCTTTCATAAGATAAACAATCCCATAGCTCCCTGTGCCTATTACACGCAAAACCTGATAACGATCGTTTATAACCGCACCATCCTCAATCGGGATATCTACAAAAAACTGCTTAACCTTTCGAACTGTACGCATAAAAGAAACTTTCCTCACCTCTTTAAAAGACTTCCATTTAATTTCTGTTTTTTATCTTTTTCCATTCTTTAGAACTGCTTTTAACCGAAGGAAAATGAAGTAATTTCCTATTATATAAATAAGCTATTCCATTTAACACAAATACGGGAAATCTCTTTGGGAAATATGTTTTATTGTAAAACATGTAGAAAGCTTTCCTTAGGTCATCCCACTGCTGAAAATTTTTAGTTTGTCTAAATCTCGCCACATCAATTAACTTTACATTACCGTTGGTTGTTAAAATAATATTTCGCAAATGGATATCTGAGGGTGATAAGCCCTGCTGTCTAACCAGATTAAGGGCATGGTCAATTTCTATGATATTTGTTTCAGTCAACTTGATTCCATAAGTCAAACAATCAAACAAAGTATTCCCCTCAACGAAGTCTATTAATAGGAAATTACGTCCCGATTCATATAAGGTTGGGAAATAAGGATTACTTCCCAAAATATTATATACTTCAGCCTCTTCCAACGCTACTTTTTCAAAATTGGGATAAAAAACCTTAAGCGCTTTTCCAGTCGATCTAACTTTGAATACAAACGCACTTTTCCCGCTTCCAATTAATTTCAATGATGGATCTTTACTGATGACCGAAGCCCCATACTTACTGCTTTTTATTTTAACACTATTGGCCAACACTATAATTGAACTCATTGTTTTGCCCCTTCTCATTTCAATCTCGGGATTTGCAAAAGAAGTCTGTTATATTTACTTTACTTATATTGTTCATTATATATGATTAGACCTGGGACAAAGGGGACAGGACCCTTGTCCCACTTCCTAATAATTTTATATCGTAATTACATTATACTTCAGTTATTTAAATAAATATGATAAAGGATAACACACGAAAACAGTTGTTCTCTTAATGCTATCAAATATGTTAAATAATGTGGTAAAATTTATATATCAACTACAGTGGGCGGTTGGCCATCTTCCTAAAAGAAGGAAGGTGGTAGAATGATGACATTTGAAGCATTGAGTTTAGTAGCGCAATTTATTCTTGCACTAATAGCAATACTGACATTAATTGTAACTATTGTCGTCTTTCTAAAAGAAAAGAAGTAACCGCCCCTGATCAGTTGGCGATTACTTCTTTTGACATATCATCAGATTGGTCGACCGCTCTTTATGCGGGCTGTAATTGTCGGTAACGGGTAGTTGACACCTATTCGTTACCCTTATTCTTATGATAAGTATAAGTTTATATATTTATACTGTCAATATATTTGATGTGGATTCTCCTGGGACAAGAAATCTCTGCTTCTACGCAAAACACGAGTCTGGAAATCTGTGACAATACATCGTAACCTAACAGAACTAAACACCTTCCCTGAGTGGTATAGCAAAGAACTAAATACTGCCCGGGACGAGGAACCTGTCCCTAATCTACATTCCTCTTAAACACATAGCTTACCTTATCATAGTCCATCTTCTCTTCATAAAAGCGATGTGCGTCCTCCCGTTTTAACCCGGATGATAAAGCAACACTTTCATAGCCGTTGTCTTTTGCCCATTTATGTACATATGAAAGCAGCTTTTCACCATATCCGTTTGAACGATTGTTTTCGCTGGTTACTAAATCACAAACCCACACAAAACGGCCGTAATAGAGTGTGATCATTGGCTTGAAACCAGTGACGGCAACAATTTCTTCCTTATCATATAAAGCAAACAATCTGTACATATCTTTTTCCTGAGCCTCAGTAACTAAATCAAGATAAGTTTCTTCATCCAAGTGTGAACGCAGCTGATTCATAACTGGAAATGCTTGAACAATCTCATTATGTGATTCAAGTTCTTTTACAGTTAGTGTGTCCATAATAAATACTCCTCTTCTAGTTTCCTGCTTTCTTTTGGCCACCTAATAAATTCTTACTTCATATTATCAAAGCCTACTATGAGAAGGAAGTATATTAGATAAATAGATACGCAATGTAAAACTCGGAACCCTGGAATGGATTCCGAATTTTTCGCGTTAACATGAACTTTAATGTTCTACTTAATTTCAACAACAATTTCCCCTGACCTTGGCATCCAGGAATGATAGCCATACAAAATTATTCTTTCAGCGTTCTTGGGAACTTCATAAGTCAGTAATATTTTCAATTTTCCTGGCCTGCGAAGGGATATTTTGTTCCAATTTCCCGCCTCTACTACCTCATATTCAATCGCCTCATATTCATTACCTTGTTCATCGAATAGATGGTAACCAAGATGAGGCTGGTATTGGGTACCGCCTGATTCACCTCTACGGATCCTCTCAGATAATACAGTAATTAATTCGGTATCATTACTTTGCGGCTGAATATCTTTGGGTTTGTCAGATGCTATACTAAACCTGACAGTCTCTAAACCTGAATCATACGTTTTGCCCAATCTAAATACATCATAAGCATTATCTATTTTATCTTGAATAAAATTTTCTTCATTTTCATCCTTATCCCCTCTTTCCTCTTGTGGTAATACCTCTTCTATTTGCGAGAAGCTTTCCTGTACGTCCCCAGTTGTTCCTTCTACCGCTGATGTATCAACCGGTTTAGAAGCAGCCGATTCCTGTACATCCGGAATCGCCTGTGTAAGTACAATTACAATACCCATAAACAAACATACTCCAGTCACACCAAACGCATATTTAAAACTCTTTTCGGTTTTTTTAGAATTGAACAACCCGCCATTTAGCCCCTGATATGGTTGAATTTTCCCGGCTTTTCGGGCTGGCAGGATTGCGCCGATTATTCCCGTAACAACTGGGATTAGAATAGTCGCAAGGAAAAACAGAATTTGTTTTATCGGAAATTCCCCATACATACCCCAAATCATACCAACCGCAATCCCTAATCCAATCACTCCAGCGAGTAATCCGCTTAACCCGCCTTCGATTAACACAAGCATTCGAATCGTATAATTTTGCCAGCCGACCGCTTTTAATACCGCAAGCTCCGGTTGCCTCTCCGATACATTTTGCCAAATAATTTCTGCTGTTGTAAGGATCGCAATTGCAATCGCAACGCCCATCGCAATATAATGCATGGTGCCAACTTCCATAGCGACATATTCCCCAAGCCATGTAGTAAACATCGTACCCCGAAGCTGGAGGGTAATAAATAAAAAGAAAATCAGTAGACTTGTTGGCAGTGCAATCGAAATAATGGATAATATACTGCGTTTCCATTTCGACAGCAGGTTTTTTAAACTCATGCGAAATATTGTTGTCGTCTTAAATAAACAACTGCCACGGTTCGTCACTTCTCCAGCCTTCATCGTTTCGTACGGAGAAATTTTACGTACCAATACACCCGGAATAAAGGTACCTAACACATATATAGTAATTCCAAAAACGCCGATCAAAAACAGACGCAGCACCGATGTCTGGATATCACTCATCACATAAATGGACCCCAGAATGAGCCAACTAATTAGTGATACAAACAGCCCAATAAGTGCGGCCTCAATAAATAAAAGTTTCGTTAATTGGTTAGGTCGCCAGCCAACCGAAAGTAAGACAGCGAATTCATTCTTCCTTGCATACATCATGATGATGTTAGATGAAAAGACATAAACAACTGCGACCAGAATTACACTTCCAATTACACCGGACATCCCAATTTGTGATTCTTTGAAAATGGTAACCGATGAACCCAGTTTAATCCACGGCTGTTCTACCCATCCAAGATTTTCTTTTCCACCCACTCCAGGTATGTGGGTCAAGGCCGGCTGTGGGGAGGAGCCCAAGGTGATATCGGTAATCAATTTAGTGTTGTTCTCTATATCTTGAGCCACTGCCTGAAGAGTCTGTTCGCTTTCTTCTGTTAATTCGTCAACTCCATTTACTTTGAGACGAATTGCAGAGATTGGCGCCTCTCCTAATACTTCTGCCGCTGCATCTATCGTTGTCAGCATTAACGGTGGTTTAGTCAAAAATCCATATGGGTTATTGAGTGGTTTCATTTGTTGTGGCGGATTAACCGGCTTTTCATGTTTGTCCAGTACCCATTTTGCTTTGGAAGGAAAATATGTTTCCATTGGCAATTCTGTTAATGGATCTTTAGAAACATCCAACTGCCGTGGATCAAATACTCCCTTAAAATCTATCTGTATCCTTGGCCATTTTGAGCTATCTTCACTGAACATGGATATCGGGCGGTACGCATGATCTACAGCGAGTAAAGATTCCTCTGGGACAATATAAGGTTCTACCTCATAGGCAAATGGCCAGCGATCTTGGAAAGGACTTCTTACTTCCCGATAATTAACAGAGGACGGTCTGAATGGCATCCAATTAAAACCCTCAAATGAATAACTTCCATCACTTATTTGATTGACAATTTTCTGGTGAGTATCTTCCGTAGTGTGTATAAACTGATCTACCCGTTTTCCTGGCTGTTTTTCCAAGTAGTCTTCTCCACCATTTTCTTTCACTTTCTTCATTGCGGAGGATGGATCTCCCTCAAAAGAAATGTCCAGCTTTTCAACGGTTGTCGTTCGTTTTCCATCCACAAATTCCTCATTACTCATAATGATAGGAATCTTTGTATCAAGATTAACATTTTCCACTTTATCTTCGTCTGAAAAGAACTGACTATTACCATCTTTAATTATTGCTTCATCAATTCCTACAAGTGCCGACTCAGCCTCTGGGTCGATGCCAGCAATCAGGACTTCAGTGCCATATTCAAACATACCATTAAAATAGGTAACCCCATATTCACCTGCACTCGGCTCTTTTATCCCTCCCCATCCTTCTGTAAAATAATATGTGTACTCGTCTGTAATTTGTTCCACACCGGTATTAGTAGTATTTTCTATCGTCACCCGGTAAATACCTGGATCAGTATACTCAACTCTGTCAAGTGGAATAGAGTTTCGCATATACCCCATCATCGCGATAGGAGCCGCAACCTCAACATTCGTCATGGCTTTAATTTTTTCATATTGATCGAGTGTAATACCGCCATCCAAACCACTGAGATAATTCGGCTCCAACAGATTCCTGTCCTCTGTGACACTTCGGGAATCGGGAGGGCGAACAACAATATGATAGGATGACTTCCAGCGTTTTTGCAGTTCATCAACGACAGTTGCATTGCTTGCTTGCGTGATACCTACTAAATAACTAAGTCCGATACTAACTATCAGCGCACCAATAATCAGTAATAAAAAACGATCCTTATTACGCCACCATGAATTCCATATAAATTTAAGCATGGGTTTTTCTCCTGATATCGCTTATTATTTTGCCATTTTTCATTTCAACAATCCGATCTGCTCTTGATGCCAATTCCTGATCGTGCGTCACATAGATAACGCCGCATCCCTTTAGTTTATTTAGCGTAATTAGTCGGTTAAAAATAACTTCCCCTGTATCGGTGTCAAGGTTTCCAGTCGGTTCATCTGCAAGCAGCCAGCTAGGTTCATGGACTAAAGCACGGGCAATCGCAACACGTTGTTGCTCACCACCGGAAAGCTGAGCAGGTAAGGAATCAAATTTATTCTCCAGCCCCACTTGGATTAATAAACTTTCTGCTCGTTCTTTCTTGTCGTAAGATACTTTTCGCGAAAATAATGGAGACATGACATTTTCCAATGCTGTTAGGGTAGGCAGAAGGTGGAATTGCTGAAAAATAAAACCGATGTTTTCAAACCGAAAATCAGCTAGTTTCTTCTGTTTTAACTTATTGATTGGACTGTTACCATAAACAACTTCCCCATCTGTTGGTAAATCCAGTGCGCCAAGTAAACTAAGCAAGGTTGACTTCCCTGAGCCAGATGGTCCAACTATTGCAACCAATTCTCCTTCTTCAAATCGAACATTAATATCCTGTAAAGCATATGTGCTAATCCCATCACCCTGGAATTCTTTGTTTACATTATTGCATTCCATTACATGTGTAACCATTGATATCCCCCTTTGTAATTCCTTCTCTAATTATTTGACGACACACTAAACATAAGGTCCCGTTTTAATGGAATGGCACTATAAATTCCGGTGGGATTTGTAATTAATAAGAATAGACTTACCACCAATTCTCAATAAAAAAATCTCAGTTCATTTAGAATGAGCTGAGATTTCCTTTTATTTACTTTTAATTGCTAACTAGAACCCATAAGTTATAAAACGATATAATATGTTAAATATCTGAATTATAATCCGCCAAATAGGGTAAAAGTAATGAAATTAGAATACCTAAAAGAAGAATTAACAATACACCAACAACAATATAAAAAGGAGTGAATAACAAAATATTATTTAATACAATACCTAATAAAAGCATTGGTATAAGCATGAATAACGATATATGCCTCGAACGTGAAGCTATTTCATGCTTCGTTCCGCACACACTACATTGTATTTCCCAATTAGAAAACCATAGTGATTTATAGATTATTTTCCAGCCAAATTGATGTGTACAGCATTACATGTTGGTAGTTTCATTAGTACCCCCTTTAAATCAAAGTTACTTTTTATCCAGTACAGCAGACACTCTGTTACGAATGAAATTTTTTCAGTTTAAAATATAAATTAATACTAACATCCAGAACCATAAACTTGATTGTAGACTTCCTTGGCTTTCTCCAATTTAGAATTGGGGACATATACTCTAAACACCTTATCTCCATGGCCAACCGAATCCATAATTTCAGTTTGTTTAAATTTCTTTTTCTTGGCTTTAATTCCGTTTTCATTTAACCTTTCTATAAGGTTATCTATCTGCTGAATTTCAGCTTTACTATTATCCTGATGTGTTAACGTTTTAGTAGTTTCAATAACCATCTCCATTAATATCGAATTGTTTTTGGATAGGTTATATATGTGAAAGCAATAAGTGAAGAATAATACAACACAACCAGAAATTAGTAGCCAAGATAACATTTGGTTAACTCCTTTTTAAAAATAATGTAATTTCATTCTTGAACAATCTCTTATTTTTCAACTCATATATTCCCTTGTCAGAACACCCATAGTGATAATGTCGTGCCATTTACCATTTCTATATAAACTCTCTCGCATGACGCCTTCTTTCTCAAATCCAAGTTTATGTGTCACCTGAAATCATTGCTTTATTCCAATTCACAATAAATTCATCATGCATTTTGGTAAATTCATTTAACTGATTTTCCATTTTAAACTCTCCCCCTCTTAGTTTT
>JBDNGJ010000138.1:0-7199 GCA_041689365.1 Virgibacillus sp. | reverse complement strand
TTCCAAAATTCCCACCACTTCTTTTGTTGGGTTGAAGCTATTTGCTTTTGAGTTTCTAGACTTTGATTTAAGGCAATCATCAAATTTTTATCACGTTCAGCTTGTCGCTCATCTTGTTTTTCCAGTCGTTCAATCATTTTCAGGTTAAACTCATTTTGTTGTTCTCGAAAGCTCTGAAATTCGTCTAATAGGTTGCTATATTCCGTGCTATATCGTTCATTTTGTGTAGCAACCCCCGAGACATCGTTGTTGCTTTTCCAAGCTATGACTGATTTCGTAGCTTGTTCAAGCGTCATAGTGCGCTTGAACTCAATGAATTTTCTAAGCATGATCAAATCATCATCAAAGAAACCTCTATGACCGTAATCATTCTTGTGAAAAGAATATCCTGCTTTTTCTAGGAAGTCGCAATATTTTCTAACCGTACTGGTATGGATCTCGAAAAGTTCGGCTATATGTTTTGTATCATAAATAGCTTGTCCGTTTTCCATTTTGCACGACCTTTCCTATTCCCTTTGCTATCAGTTTATAATTCTTTATTTCTTAAAGCCAACTTAAAATTTCGTTTTTAATTTTTCTATATCTATCTTTTCTAATTTTTCTTGCTGTGCTTTAATTTCTTTTGCTCTTTTATTTAATATAATCGCCATCTTTTCAGCTTCCTCTACATCTTCAATCTCAAAATACTTTTCAAAGATCGCCCCAACCTGAATTAATCGCCTTGTTCGTTTCTTTCGTTCCTTTTCTTTAGAACGGTTTTCTATTTGTTCTTTTCTTGCTTCCAGTTGATGAATTTTTGTATCTAATTCTTGTATTTTTTCTCCATGCGTTTTCTGTTTCATTTGTCCTCATTCCTTTTCGTTGGTTTTGACTTTTATTTTCTTGTTGTCCGAGCAAAGTATTTAATAAAATTATAGCTTAAATTTGGTAGATATGCTATAATTTTCCCAACGAATAATGAGGAAGGGCGCACTTACACACCTTGTCAGGTGTTTCGGCGGTTGCTGTCGCAACAGGTCAAAGGCTTTTGCCTTCCGGCAACGTTGCTAATGCAACGAAATTCTCGCCTGTTGGCGTTCCGAAACGGAAACAATCTTCGATTCTTCCCATTCCGTTTCGGTAAAATAATCGCACTTCGTGAAAAGAAAGGGGGAACGTATCGTGGCTATCTATCATTTTTCAGCCCAAGCTATTTCAAGAGGAAAAGGACAATCAGCCGTAGCTTCGGCTTCCTATCGCAGTGGCGAAAAACTAACAGATGAACGTACTGGTGAGATTAAATTTTATAAGCGTGAAGTCCAACCTGATAGCATGATACTTTCTCCTGAAAATGCGCCTGAATGGGTGCAAGATCGTCAGCAATTATGGAACGAAGTTGAAAAAATGGAGAGCAATAAAAATAGTCGGTTGGCACGAGAAATCAACGTAGCTTTACCAGTTGAACTTTCTCATGGCCAACAAAAAGAATTAATTAAAGACTATGCAAAAGAACAATTCGTAGATAAAGGCATGGTTGCCGATATTTCCATACATAGAGATGATTCAAACAATCCTCATGCACACATCATGCTTACGATTCGCCCATTTGATAAAGAAGGTGAGTGGGTAAAGCAGAAATCTAAAAAAGAAAACATTTTAGATAAAGAGGGAAACTTCACCTACAACAAAAATGGCAATAAACGGACTAGGAAGATTGATCTTATCGGTTGGGATAAAAAAGAACTGGTTCAGGAATGGCGTAAAGAATGGTCTAATCATGCAAATAAAATGTTAGAGCGTGAAGGGGTTAATGAACGTATAGACCACCGTTCTCATGCAGATAGAGAATTAGAAACGCAACCTACACAACATTTAGGATATAAAGCTAGTGCTATGGAGAAAGAAGGCGTTCAGACAGAACGTGGCGACTACAATCGTGAAATTGGAGCATACAATCAAACTGTTGTTGATCTACAACAATATCGTGAAGCAAAACAACAACTGGAACGAGAAAAGGAACGTCAGCAAGAACAAAAAGCAAATGCAGAACAGTTCAATACACCAGTTGAACGTACTCAATTAGATAGTGCTGCAAAACTCCTGAAAGGTGAACCAACTCTTGAAAAAATCAATCACCGATTAAAACAAATTGATGGTTGGCAAGAAAAAATCGACAGAAACTATAAAGCATTAGAGCAAAAAGACGGGAATTTCAAAACAATTAATGACCACCTATCTGGTATTTCATCTTCTCAAAATCAAATTAAAGCACATCAAGAAAAATTAAATTCAGTTGGTACTTTCAAAGGATTAACCAAAGATGGTAAGCAAACAAAACAATTAGCAGAAAGTGAAATTCAAAAGCATGAATCCATTGTTAAAGAGCATGAACGTAAGTTAAAACCTTATCGAGAAAAGTACGGATTTAATAGTAAATCTGAATTTAAAGCAATCTATCAAACATATCAAAATGAAAGACCTGGATTACGTGAAGATAACAGAAACCAACGTGGCGCAATGAAGCGAGAACGTGATGTACTTCAAAAGGCAGGATCAGCATTAAAAAACCGTTTTATTCAGGAAGTTGCTTCAAGGTATCCTAATAATCCTGAAATGGCTCACATGGATTATAAGACTTCCCAACAGATTGATTATATAAATAAAGAACTTGGAAAAACCTTCTCTGTTAAAGAATTGAAGCAACTAAAAGAATTTAGTGAAAAGGCAGATAGTGCGATTCATAGCTTAAAAAAACAAAGATCACGCTTAAATCACATGGATAAAAGCGATAGCAAGAATGACATTAAATTAGAACAAACACATGAAAAAGACTACTCGAAAGGACAAAGTGACCATTCGGCAGGACAAAAAGAAAAGGTTGATTTTGCAATAGATAAATACACGCAAGTCCAAGAGTTATCACAACGAAGTTCAGGTGGTCTATTTGATGGCATTATTCAAGGAATCGAACAGGCTCAACGTTCAATGGAACAACAACAAAAGCAACAAAGTAAGACCAAACCTAAGCATAAACAGAAACAAAAAGGAATGGCAGATTTTGAATTAGGAGAATGAAGATAAACTTCCCTACCTGATTTAAAGGCAACACGGTAAAATGTGTTGCCTTTTTATTATTATTTTTGGATAAAAGAAAATAGTTGTTATGCTAAAATTAGATTTAGGGATAAAGAATTTGTGAAAAGATCTACTTAAACTAACGACGCAGGATAGTTTAAGATGATATTGACACTAAACGAAAAGAGGTATTCAATATGAAAATTTCAAGAATAGCCTTAGCGATAATAATTATGTTGATAATAACAGGTTGTTCTACAACAACAAATAATGATAATAATTCAGTTTCAGAAACAAGTTCAGAAGGTTCATACGAAGCAATACTTTTTGTGAATGGAGTAGAGTTACAATCTGTTGGGGAAACAGCTAAAGAATTAGGTTTAGTTCCAGGAGAAATTATAGGTAAAGTTACAGAAAAAGTTGATATAGAAATAGTTCCTACATCTGAACTTACATCAAATTACTTAAACGAAGGAACTAAAATTTATACAGTACAAGGTAATACAGATATGGTCTTAGCTAAAAAAGATGGTGAATTTGAAGTTTTTGACTAGCTCCTTATTGCATTAACAGGTGCGTTAGTACAATAAGTTCTCGCTGCTCTAGTTCAAAAAAAGGGAGATTATTTTAAGAAGAAATTTGCTTTAGGGGGGAAAGAATTTGCTGAAAGTATTAAGAATTATCTTATCAATATCCGTTGTCACATTAGGTAGCTATATTTTAATAACTCGAAAAATGGAATTATTGCCTTATTCTTTATTTTTAGTGGGTGTCCTAACGTTGGTATTAGGCTTAATTGAACTTAAAAAAGACAAAAAATCATTTTGGGGATTTATAAACATTGGTGCATCTGCGTTTGTATTTTTCGTTGTTATTTATACTTCACAATTCAGCTAACGGGTGCTTTAGTTGAAGAAGGGTCGAACTAAAAACTAAAAACGAATTTTAATTATGTTATAATTTAAGTAGTGGTGAAGGAAGGGATTTCTCCCTACCTTCTAGGTGTTTTTTTGTGAATCCTTTTCCGCTCGGTTCGGAGAAGAAATATTACTTTTTAAAAGAAAAGTCATGGGACACTATGACTTTTCTTTTATGTCCTCTAAAAATCGCTTTACTGCTTGTTTTGTTTCATCTTCAAATGCTTCATCTGATTTATCTTGTAAGTACCATAAAAAGTCCTCTAATTCAGTTACATCAACGATTTTCTTCATTTTGTTTCATCCCCTTATTATTTATAATCAATCCCAAATAGACATTTATCATATAGAAAAGTATTAATTTTATTGTAGTCGTTGGTTTCATAAAACTTAGATAGTCTTTCATTAAATTCTTCCAGTTGATCTTCTGGAACAGATAATATTCCGTTTCCATTTTCGATAAGGATTTTATTAGCACAAATAGTGCTTGTGCGCTTATTTCCATCCCAAAATAATTGTGACCTCATTCCCCATAACATATAGGTAATAGCTCTCTCTGTTTGATTTTGAATCTTCATAATATCGTTCAATTCTCCAACCACTTCACTTTCAACAGGAACACGAGGACTATATTCAACACCAGTAATGCCTACATTTCCATATCTCAAAACGCCCCAATCCAAACTTTCGTTATACGCCACATATCCATTGATTTTTTTAGCAAAGTCCAAGTCAAATGTGCTTTCCAAATGATTTAATAAATATCTCCATGCGTTTCTAAGGTTAAGAATCGTCTGTACATCATCTACATTCACATTGGAGACAGATACGCCCTCTAAAATAGTTTTTGTTTGTGGGAATGTTACGTTTATTCCTTCTAGTCTTGCGCTATTATAGATTGCATTTATAAGAATTTTTTTTGCTAAAAATATATTTTCTTTTTGACTTAAATTATATTTGTTTTCCATTGGCTTCACCCCTTTTTAAGTCCTCAATTAGTTTTTCTCGGCTCATTTTACCACTAACAACAGACTTAATAGCTTTTTCATCTTCTGCGGTAATCGTAAAGCCTTCTAGTTCTAGTTGATACTTTGCTTGTTGCCATACCTTTTCTAGTTTTTCAGGGTCTGTTATCGGTTCGCCACGCTTTGCCATTAGTACCATTCTCCTTTTGAATAGTGATACCAGTCACCATTATTAAAATAGATTTTCAGGCACTTCTCGGCTTTATCCCATTTGATTTCTTTAATGCTTTGTACTGCATATTCTTTACGCTTTTCCGTTCCCATACTTTCTAAATGCCTGATATGTGTTTGATTGAATATGCGCTTTTGTTGATCTGTCAGCTTATCGTATCCCTTCATAGCTACCCCCTATTTATTTTCTTCACGTTTCTTTTTTCTTTGTTCCCTTTTTTGCTCTCTAAACCAATCAGGAACAACTTCAGATGATATTTGTTCAATCTTTGCGTCATAACCTTGTTTAGCCAGTCCTTCTTTTTCTTCAATATGACGAATCATGAACCCTACTGGATTATCAATATTACCTTGTTTAAATTTATGATTAGCCAACTCTACCAGTAATTCTAATTGCTCTATGTAGTTATCTTCTTTGGTGTAAATGTTCTTGGCAATGCTTTCTATTCTCTTGAATCCTGATAATGACAATTCAAAGTTTGTAAGATCACTTAAATCATCAAACAATACTTGATCAAATTCCTCTTTTTTAGGATTATCAATCGTGATTTCTTTTTCCTTATCATGCTTTATCGCAAATTCAATTTTAACGACTCTACGACCTTTACGAATCTCTTTAAAAGTTACTTGTATATCTGTCTTATCATTTACCTCTTTAACAGAGGGACTTAATACTCTTTGCTTAAAGTTGGCATACTGCGGATATTTCCCTTTAATTACACCCATTTTTTCTCTTAAATTTTCAATTGGAACTTCCCATTTTCCAAGATGTTGCCATTTCTTCATAAGTTCATATAAACGTATGGAATAAGCACTTTTCAATGACAAAATATTACTTAGCCGATAGGAAGTAAATGCTTTTTTTAATTGCAATAAATAAGGTTTTAGCTTCGGATCAAAAGCAAATTCTATTTTTCCTTCACCCGTTTTATATTCGATATGTGAAGCCCAATGTGTAAGAATCCAACCACCATCATTACGTGGTATTTCAATAACTTTAGTCATTAAATCCTTAACAACTTCTTTTATTTGCGTATAATGTTCCCGACCTTCAAGACCTAGCATTTCATGAAAATCTCGTATGTATATTTCATAGGATTGAAAATCAACATCACTAGGTTGAATCATACTAACTACCGTTAAAACTATCTTTTGTTCCCTAGCACTCAAAGGATGTGTATGTCTTGCCTCGATCAAGTCATTTGATTGTGTAACAAGATGATCAGCGTTCATTTTCCCCTTCCTTTCATAACATCATTTTTGAATTGTTATCTATAAGTACATTATAAATCAATTATAATGCTATTTCAATAACAAAATAACATAAATAATTGTAGTGTTATAGTTCGAATCAAAAGTGTTATGTTTGGAATCAAAAGTGTTATGTTTAATGAATCAAAAGTGTTATGTTTGGAATCAAAAGTGTTATGCTTGGAATCAAAAGTGTTATAGTTAGGTGTAATAAAGCCAGTCATAGCAACGGTTCAACCCACCTCTAAAACAGTACTTAAAACAGTACTTAAAACAAAGATCTTAAAACAACAGCAAACAACGCGCGCGAAAACTGCTGGTGCTTTTCAAAATCAGGAAAATAAAAAATAAAAGACAAAAACCTAAATTCAAAGAACAAACCGTCTCCAACAAAAGGGTTGGGTGTTTATCGTCGATCCTATGTACCTATTAACCGTTTTGATAGATTAATAGAGTAAATGTAACCCCAATAAAAAAAACGCCTATACGACCCCTTAAAAACAATTTAAAAGGCATATGACGTTTTTTTCCGCACCGAACGGAAAAAGATTCAAAAAACAACAACTGAAAGTAAGGGCGAAACCCCTTCCTTCACCACTACTTAAATTATAACACAATCACACTATATTTATGACTTCACTTCCAAAATTCCCACCACTTCTTTTGTTGGGTTGAAGCTATTTGCTTTTGAGTTTCTAGACTTTGATTTAAGGCAATCATCAAATTTTTATCACGTTCAGCTTGTCGCTCATCTTGTTTTTCCAGTCGTTCAATCATTTTC
>JBDNGJ010000137.1:0-10921 GCA_041689365.1 Virgibacillus sp. | reverse complement strand
TCTTTAAGCATGATAAAACCCCCGTTTGGTAATAGTTTCTAGACAATTCTATTATACCAAATTCCGGGGGTTTTTTCTTATATTATTTTCTTTTTCTACTCTCAATTTACATTTTTTAGGAGATGTTTTTCAGTGGTCTCGGGCGGTTCTGCCGCTTCCATGCCTCAAAAAGAAAGCACGAGAACCGTTCCCGTGCGTCTTCAGAAGCATAGTGATGAGCTCTTACCTCGGTAAGCACCCCAAACTTTTATACTCATTAAACCAAAATCTCCCTCAATCTCCCCTCAATACCTTTCCAATTTCCCGCCAAATCAACGCTGCAGATTTTAATGTTAAAACCCTGCATTTCATAATTCAGTTGAAACGATTGGTAAACTCTAGGATATAACAAAATTCCAACCGCTTTATCACCGTTTCGTTTTCTCCTGTCATTCTCTAAATAGGCATATATCTGATACAAATGACCACTCCGGACCATTTCCTTACCTTTAAACTCAACCAAACCATGCTGATAGAATTTTGTATCAATAATATATTTTTGATTGTCTGCTTCCATGGAAATATCCGTATGCATCAGAGGCAAGTATTCATTGTTCTCTCCTATTGCTCCCCAGTCCAATGTTTCACTTCTGGCATTCGATCCTGAATACTCGTGCCTGTAAAAGTTTTTAACAAAATTCTCAAAGAGTCTGGCCATTTTCATGTGGTCACGGGAAAAATCATTAAATGCGGATTTACCCGATCCCTCATGCAATAACACATTTTCAGAAATAAATTGACAAATATTCAATATAAATCGGTAGTGTTGATTATTTCGATGTAATTTAACCTGGTTAAAGAATTTGGGCTTTAATTCAATTCTGGAAACGCCTCGAAAGTACATTAGCATCCTTTTCAAGTCTTCATAATACTCGTGTTCCAAATGCTCATACATACTCAATCTAAGCATTGTTACTTTTATCAATTGATTATGCAAAATATCAGGGGTAAATTCTTCATGTTTAATATGCATCTTTCCTTTTTTATAGGAAAAGTTCTCAATTGATTCTTTGAAAAGCAGCTTACCCCGAATAACCCCTGATTCTTCCTTCACTGGGGTATACTCTCTATAAAATCCTCTTTTGACTAAGGATTTAACCTTTAAAATCAGAATTTTACTCAATAGATTAATGATATCTTTCTCATCTTCACCATATACGTCTATCATTCGGCTTTCATGGGGATAGTCCCATGCATATGCCAGCATATAATAAATATTTTTAACAGGAATTTTACTGGTATCTGTTGAGGAGTTCATGAACCTTGTCCTCCTGATCAAACCAATATTCTTTTAAAAGTGGTTTAATTTCCAGTCGAAGAACGCGTTCAAACCACCCCTGCTCATCTTTAATATCATGACCTGGTGTAAAGTAACTATGTCCAATTTCAAACCCTTTGCCAAGATTAACTTTGTCATTCACAATCTCCGTATTTATTTCTTTCATAAGTGAAACAATTGTCCCAATAAAACCTTGGCTAACACCTTTCGTCTGCAAAAATTCTTTAAATGAATCTGTATCAAACCCTGGCTCTAATTCAATAAAAGCAAACCGCCGACGCAGCGCATAATCCACCATAGCCAAAGAACGATCAGCCGTATTCATCGTACCAATTACATATACATTTTCGGGAATATAAAAACTCTCCCCTTCCTTACTGTATGTGGTCTGTATTTCAAATTCTTTCCCCCGTTTATCTGCTTCAACCAGCATCATTACTTCACCAAATATTTTAGATAAATTGCCTCGGTTGATTTCATCAATAATGAAATAGAAATTCTCTTCAGGCTGCTCCTGTGCTTTCCTGCAGAATTTATAAAACAATCCATCCTGAAGAACAAAGCGCCCTTCCGTATCAGGTTTAAACCCGCGAATAAACTCCTCATACGAATAAGATTGGTGAAACTGAACCATTTCAATGTTATCAGGAGATTTCAATTCCATATGGTAATAAGCGAGACGTTTCGCTACAAACGTTTTACCGACTCCTGGAGGACCCTGTAATATAATATTCTTTTTGTAGTCTAACGATTCTATCGCATCCTCTACTTTTTCAAGATCCATAAACAAGTCGCTGGTTATGTCTTCAACTGTATACGGTTCATTTTTGTTTACTTTGTATTCAGTTTCAAAATCCTTAATCATTTCTATCTTCTGCAAAACTTCATGTAAAAAATCTTCGTACGGAGTAACATTTGTTAACGTCTTCTGATGAATAGGTAAATCGGAAACATCCCATTCCCCGAACCTAATCCATTCAACATCTCTGAAAGAATGCTGTGCACCATTTTCCGGACTATATTGATATGGAGATACTACCTGGCCAAATGCAATCAATTGAGATGTGCCGGCTTTAATGAATACGTAATCACCCTCTTTTATTTCTCTTATAAACTGCTCATTAGCCAATGCATCATTTGTGGGATTGTGATCGTAGTTGTGTATCTCTTTCAGTGCCTGTACTATTTCTTTCTTATCCTTAAATCCCCTCAAGTCACCCAGTTCGTTCCAGCCGATGGAAATTTGTTTTTTGTCCTTGAACTGACGCCAATACTTGCCATTCTCACCTGCAGCAAGCAACCAATATTTCGGTGCTTCATTTTCAATAGCGTGCTTGTCCTTAAATTTATCAAAAATAAAACTGAAAAACTGATCGACTTCATAATAGATTGGCAGATTGGTTTGTCGGCCAATAACATTTTCATAAGTTGCTGCTATATCGTGTGCTTTTATTGCTTTTTGATATTTCATAAACCTCGTTGAAAAAGTATCGCCTCTCTGATAACCAGGGTCTATTTCCAATTCATTCTCAACCGCCACTTTATCCCGCTGATTATAAAAGCAGTACTCTTCCGGGAAAATGTTGCCTATTATTTCACTTAGGGCATTGGCACCAATTCCAAACAGTTTATACTGTTCATTATTTAAAAATTGATCCATTCGATATTCTAATGGCTCACTTCCATGAACTAAATACAAAAAGCTCTCCCGGTATTTGTCTATTGAGGAAGCATTCATCTGACCAAAGGCACGACTTCGTGCAATTGCCATACGGTAGGCATTAACATGCTGTCCTATAAGCTGAAAATCCTCCCATTCCATTGACTTAATATATTCTGGATCCCTGAACTTTTGAAAATAACGATAGCTGTTTTCCAGGTATTCAAATTCCTTAGAGAAACTATCGTATTCCTCTTTATAGTACATTAAATAATTTTCAATTAATGATTTATCCACTCGTCCTTCCAACAGCTCCGGAGCGTCCCAAAATTTTAATAACATGTCAAATTCATCGTCCGCTAATTTGTAATTGGTTAATTGGGCTAACCGCATGATTAGCATATTTCGAGTTTCGGGAAGTTCTTTTAACTTATGACGAAGAAGCATGCCTTCCGATTCATTTAAACGCGTTTCTTTAACTTTCAATTCAACTTGTGAATACGCACCACCATTATCCGTTGGCTCCGATTGCACCTCAGTTAAAGCAATTATTCCCCCAGTATTTTTTTTACCACCGTCTGAACGCCAAATAAACACCTGATCTCCCGCCTTAACTTCATGCGTATGTTGCTTTTGACGAATACTCCAGTCAATGATTTTTCCGTCTTTTACATACTGATTAATATCGTGCAAGTCAGGATACTTGTCCTCATTTATAGTGAATTGCTTTGGGTTTCCTTGGAAAATCCATTTTTGCATAAATCATACTCCCCCTGTTAGATCTTTTGTTAAAGTATATCAATAAATCTATTTAATGTCCTCAGCACCTTTATTAATAATTGCTTAACTTAAACTTCATACTCCTTCCTCATATCCTCTATTGTTCACTTGCAGTCTCCTCCCACCTTTTTTCAAAAAAATAAAATTTTTCCCCAAAGCAGTCCTGGAGGACGTGGTAATATACTTAATCCAATTGGATAATAGTCTTTAGAAAGTTTCTTAATCACAGAAGCCTCTATGGCAACTTTCAAGATAGACAAAGACATAGAGAATACTTTTCATAAGGAAGATTAACGTTGGATAAAGTGTTTTACAATCTATTAGGGCAACACTTTCGAAAAAGAAGGATAGAATTTAATTGGACACTTGCAAGATTGGCGGATGAAACCAACCTTGATGAGGACCATATTGGTAAAATTGAGAATGGAGTAAAAGGACCTTTATCATCTACTTTGTTTGCCATAGCCCTTAATTTAGATGTGAACCAGATGTTTAAAGATATTCAACAAGAATATAGCCCATATGATGATCTATAGTTTCAATTCTCACTCCAACGGCAGCCATGCCATTCACCAGATCCACAATCTTCCTCATCACCTCAGAATCCACAAAATGCACTACCCACCACTAACCCACAAAGGAGCAAACCCATGGACAACAAAATATCATTTGAAGAAATCTTCGAGCAAAACAAGCGGCGGATTTATTATCAAATCAAAAAAATGAACATCCGCGATCCGCACAATGACTACTTTCAGGAAGGTTTAGTAGCATTATGGAATGCATACGAAACCTATCAACCGGACAAGGGCCCCATGGCAACATATTTCAATTATACAATTCAAAACAGACTGATTGACCGATTACGTAAAGAAAATCGATATGAAGAAAATAAGAAAAAAGCAATCCACGAAGAACTGACAATACGCTTCGACGGCAAACATCTCTCCAAACAAACCAAAGCGACCATCCCACTGATCCAGATGGACAACTTCCCGATTGATAATCCCGACTTTTGGAAACAATTGAAATCCCACCTTACCGATAATCAATGGAAATATGTGTATTATCATATCATCGAGGACATACCCTACAACGAAATTGCTATCACGGAAAATACAACCGTTGATGCCGTGAAAAGCTGGGGACAACAAGTAAAGAAAAAAATGCAAAACCCCGAATTTCATCAAAAAATCCATTTGGAAATACCCACAAAAAAACAATAATATTTTACCTTCACAAGGAGCGAACCTACATGAACTATATAAAAGAATTGAATGCGTTTTACCAGCAAATTATTTTTAATCCACTTTCCGGATCAGCTGTTTCACTTTGGAATACATTAATGCATTTTAATAATCTATGCGGATGGCAGAAGACTTTTACAGTCGCTGCCTCCGTAATCGAATTAAAATCAGGAATCAAAGGAACTTCATTTAAACGCGCACGGGACGAGCTGCAGAAAAAAGGCTATATCCACGTAACATCACGTAGCGGAAATCAGGCTGCAGTTTATCAAATGATTTCGCAAATGAACATAGCTGCCCAAATTGATAACCAGGTTTGCACAGAGCAGGCCCATATCCCAACAGCACCCAAACAAAACAACCAGCAACCCACCGCAGTTGCAACACAATCTGCGCAAACTGCTTCTATTACAGACCACTCCGGAACTAAACTTACAGAAGCCCCAATTGCTATCCAGCCAATGAAAAACAACACGGACCACAATCCGGCAGACAAATCGGTACATAAACTGAACAGCAATGCGGACCCATTAATTAAACAAAATATAAAGCAAAATAAAAAAATACATCAATCAACAACTACATCTGATTCCATCCGGTTTTACCAGGATAACATCGGTCTAGACAGTTCATATGTTACCACTGATATTTGCCATTGGATCAATGATTTAAGCGAACCACTCGTTCTGGAAGCCATGAAACGGGCATTGGAACAGAATAAAACAACGTGGAGTTATGTCAAAGGTATTCTCAAAGCATGGGCAAGGAAAGGGATAACAACCATTGAACAAGCAGAAGCTGATGAAGCAGCATTCCGTAACAGGCAAAACCAGAAAATAAATCAATCTGCCCAGGCTAGTAACGAAATAGTGCCGGATTGGTTTAAAGAGCGAAAACGGAAGCAGGCTGAAGAGAAAAAGCCGCTTACATCTGAGTTAAATTCATTGGAAAAGGAGGAAGTGGAACGGTTGCTGCAGAAGTATAGGAATAGGGATGTTGGGGGGCAAGATGTTCTGGCTTGCCATTTATGATACGGTTCTCCGAGGTTCATTTTTTGGTAAAGCACTTTTTAAATACAAGTAGTGCTTGTAGGTTATTACAATAAAGAATTTGTTCATTACAATGAATTTTTTAGGTTTAAATTCTTAAAATGAATGAAGGAGAGGAAATTTATGGGTTATAATAAATGCAATGCAATAAGTAACGCTGTTATTTTAATATTGGGAAAGGAGATATAAAATGTATAACAAACAACTATATTCACGATTTTGGTTAATTGTTGGTATCATAATATTTGTTATTATTTGGTTTATAAGAGGAGGTACTTTTGATGGTAGTATATTGACTGCCGCTTTTTCAGCAGCTGGTCTTACTCTTTTAATTGATACCGTCATATTCAAACTATTTATATGGAAGAGGTATCCTGACTTTTTTTATAAATGGCTAACTAACGTACCCTATTTAGGTGGATTTTGGGAAGGAACACTTTATTCAAATTATGTTATGCCAGACACTGGTAAGAAGGTTGAACCTATAAAAGCAAAGTTAGAAATAACTCATGATTTTGAAAGCCTGCATATAAAGATGGAAACAGACCAATCCTATAGTAGTAGTTATGTTAGTGGGATTGTTATTGACGAAGGAAAACAAAAATATCTATGCTATTTATATGGTAATGATGCAGATAAGGATCGAGATATAAATCCAAAACATGATGGTGCTGTAAAATTACGAATTAAGCATGATGGGGAAATAAAATTAGAAGGGCATTACTGGACAGGTCGATCAACAACAGGAAGAATGGAATTTGTAAGAATATCTAAAAAGAATTCCCTAGCATAGGTACTGCACCCCAAAAGTTAGAGTGAAAATCTAACTTTTTGGGGGGACACCACCATAAGGGAGTTCTTATTTTAAAATAAGTATTCGTATGCTTTGTTTAGAAAAGTATTCGCTTCCATAAGGGTGAATTTTCTAAAATCCCTAAATAAGTAAAGTAATTCTGATACCTCACCCCATTCAGAACAGTTTTCATATTTTGAAGTTTGTACAATCAAATAAGATAGGGATTTTTCAACATCCTCACTTATTGTATAATTATTAAAGTAGGAATTAGGTACATTCCAAACTAGACACTCAATTAAAAAAGATGAAATTGTATCAAAATCATATCCGTCGTCTATCATTTTGTATTTTAACCTTTTTAATATTCTTACTACCTTTTTATAGCGCATAGATGTATGCTTATTCTTATTAACTCCATTTGTATAATGCTGTTCAGGGAAATTTTTTACTCTCTCACCGCTATACCTCCCAATAAATTCTGTACCTTTTATATAAGAACCACCATTAGAGTATCTACGGTGTTCAAAACATGGGACTGCATCAGCATCCACTCTATATGAATTTGAGGAAATCTTTATAGATTTATCGCCAAATTCTACATATTCTAATCCAAATAAATCAACAATTGCATTATCTACATCATTTCTATACTGTTGAAATGTATAAGATGCTGATGAGTTATTATAGTCTTCAGCACTTTTCCCTTCCGGATATTGAGGGAAAAATACATCTGTTAATTTCACAGCTATATCTACGTCACTATTTAATCTTACATTTGTGTTATTATGATAGGATCCCTTTGGTATTAGTTGTATTGTGTAATCTGATAAAGTATTAGAATTATCAATTGCTTTACGAATCATTTTTAATGCATTATCACATTTTTCCTCTTCAGAATTACTTGCGGGTTCAGCCCATTTTTTTAACGTGTCTTCTAAGCTAGTCATTTCTTCTACCTCCTTTTTACATTTTATAAGATTAATTAAATTACTGTGTTCTTAAAGATTAATATTTAGTCAATTATTTCATATTCACCCTCAAAATCATCCCTATTAAACACGAAACTATACTCATCTTTTTTAGGATGAGCGGTTAATCGAGAATAATTTGCATTTACATTATAAACAGGCCTTTTAGTGTTAAACTTTTTTGCAAGAGATATGGATATTAATTGTGGGAATATAATCATACAATCTTCAAATGCATTTATAAAATTTGAATCAAATTCAAATATAAAGTTAGCATCATGTATTGTCTTATGTCTAATTTCAAATCCTTGTTCTAAAATAGAATATAATTCTTCTGCAATATCTTTTTGTTCCTGTAACCAATAAAGAATAAAGCTAGGACTTGAAAATACCACCTTATCAATCGAATAATCTATAAATTCTGTAACACAATCTTTAGTATCATTTAACAAGAAGTTTAAAGCATTACATGTATCGCTTAATTCTTGAAAGTTATATTGCTTACTTCCATAGTCACCGAGAGTTAGATGAGCGTTTTTTAACTCGTCTGTTGACATTCCTTTTTGTATAATTAACTTTTCTATTTTTAATTTTAGGCTAGAGTTTCCTTCTACAGCATATACAAAAATATCCCGAAAAAAGGTTTCCCAACATGTAACCAGTGAAGATACATATTGCCCAGCAGCGATGTAAATTGTATCTTTATCTTTATTCAATTCCTTCTCTTTTAAAACCTTATGCATTAAGTTATATCTTTTACTAGCGTTTAAAAGAAAACTACTAGAAAAGTCATTAAAAGTAGTTCTAGTCGTCTTTAAATGACTAAGTTCATTTAAAAGTTTTGGTTTTATTTTCCGTCTTACTTTAAAGTCCACTTGCTCCCCCCCCTTTTTTAAAAAATTAAGAAATCAATTATTCAATTTCGTCAAAAATCTCTTCAATCACATTCCCCTTAAAAGCATCTAAAATTAAATCTGAATCGTCAAAAAAGTAGAGAACTAGTTTCCCCCAATCCAAGATATCTATGTTTCCTTCCACCAACCATTGTTTAATATGTAGGTCAGCATGTGCATTAATCTGTTGATTTTGTCTAACCATATAGTTATCCTTAATATAAAAATTTATGGAACCATCAACATGTTCAAAACAATCATTCGAGGGATTATATATTGAGTGTAAATATCTTGTCATAAACATTTTCTGTTTTTCTTTCCCCCTTACACTCCACAGCTCTTCCGCCTCTATCCACTTTTCCGACTCGTTTGTGTGTGTTAGTTTAAATTGAATTTTTTTCATTGTTTTTGGGTCATATACACAGAAGTACTCAGTTCCACCTTTATGTAAAGGAAAGTGTATCTCCTCTAAATTGATTTCTCTACCATGATATACTTCAAAAAACTCCCTGAAAAATGGTTTATAATCTTCTTTATTAATACTAAGGGTATTATCTAACCTAACAGATACAGTATTAGATAAATCAATTTGATGTAAAAGTAATTCTACTAATTTTGGAGGAGTCTTCGCATCTCTCCTAACTCTTAATAATGGATTATAATAATAAAAATCCTGACCTAAATAAATTCCTTGATGATTCGCTTTATATTTTTCATTGTTTAAAAGCAAGATTCCATATTTCTCATCTGCTTTTTCAGGCAGATTTTCTAAAGGATATGTAAATATATCTGTCACATTAATTGACTTACCAAAATAGCTTAGAATTACTATTTCTGTCTCTATTGAAGTCTCATTTAATAAATATTCTAAATATGGTTCTTCATTATGTAGAAATTTTGCTATATTATTTCTTCCTACAGAATTTTCCCTTAAAGTTTCAGTGATTTTATTTAAGGCTGGTTCAATTATTTCTTTATACCCTTGGCTTCTAATGAAATCCACTTTATTTACTATTTCATAATAAGCAAACCCAGCCGAAAACAAAAAATAATTGGCTTTTTTTACTTCTATCTGTTCTCTTAAGACATTTAATACTTCTACCAATAAACTCCCACCTTTTTACAAATTATAACATAAATAGTTGATTAGGTATTTTATGAAAAGTATCGTTATCTGTTCGTTGAAAAGAGATTGATTCATTCACAAAACCATTTTGGAGGTATTTACTTTCTTTTGTTGAATCATGATGTTGAAATAGCCTAATTAAAAACTAAAGAGAGGAGAGGAGAATTTCGTGGAATAACGTCGTAGAATAAGCATTCTATGACATTATCGTACTTATTTTCTAGGAAAATCACATCTTTTTTGCCAATTAACAGGCAAAATTTTTGTCGTAGAATTATTTATTACTCAAGAAAGGGTGGAATAGTACTTTTGATTATTAATCAATTTATTGAAGAAGATTAGTTGGTAAGGCGGAGACAACTATGAAAACATATAAACATGCACTTTTAAAGTTTGAGCAATGGTTAAACGGAGCTGTGTAACCGTCAAGTAAAAAGTTACAGTTTTCGCTAATTAATTTGTTACACTTTCTTCTTCAAAAATAAATGATCTATGTTTCATCCGATAGCTATCCCCATTTAAGTGAATGATCTCTGCTCGATGAATAACTCGATCCAATATAGCTGTTGTTATAGCCGGGTCGCCTAACAGCTCTCCCCACTCCTTCGGAGCCTTATTGGAAGTTAGTACAATATTGGCGTTATTATATAAATCATTAATTAAACGGAAGAATAAGTTTGCTTCGTGTTGGTCCATTGCCATAAACATCAGATCATCAATAATAACGAGGTCAGAGTTTCGTATACGTTTCATTCTAGTTTGCCATTTGCGTGTGATTTCCTCGGTTTTCAAGGCATGAATCAGATCCCCCATGGAAGTGAATATAACCTTATAACCTTGATTAATGGCCTGCATCCCTAGCGCTATCGCCAGGTGTGTTTCGCCAACACCTGGCGGTCCAAGTAGGATAATGTTGAATAGCCGTTCAATCCACAATAACTCTTTCAATTTATTAAATTGCTTTTTGCTCATGGACTGTTGCTCACTTACATCGAATGAATCCAACGTTTTCTGATAGGGAAAGGTTGCCCATTTCAGTCGTTTTTCTACTTGTTTTTCGTCACGTCTTAGTTGTTCGTAATCC
>JBDNGJ010000136.1:0-1900 GCA_041689365.1 Virgibacillus sp. | reverse complement strand
CCATCGAAAACAAACAATACAAGTGGTGACTCGATTGAATTTGCTCAGCCCCAAATTGTAGGGGAGTTCATTCGGAGAGAGTTTGATAATGAATGGAAGTTTGTTGGTGCAGAAAGCAACGCAGGATTCACAGCTGGAGCAACATGGTTCGATTCTGTTTATGTACCTACTCCCTAAGGTTCCCGCTAACCTCGTTTCATCAAATATAACATCAACTAGTTTCGATGTTGCATGGGATGTAGTAGAGGACGCTAGCGGGTATGAAGTATATCTTGATGGTCTGTTAGAAACCACAGTGTATGCTAGTACCTATGCTGTCACAGGCTTAACAACAGCTACATCTTATGACGTTAATGTTGTCGCAATAAATGAAACGTATCAAACTGAATCAGCACAGTCAGCGACATTAACCGTTACAACTGCTTAATAAGAGAGGGCTATATGCCTTCTCTTTTTTTACATACCCAGGAGGTGAAAAATATTGAATTGAATAAAATATTTAATGAAGATTGTCTAGAGGGTATGAAGCGTATACCAGATAAGTCGATTGATATGATATTAACCGACCCTCCTTATTTGATGAATTATAGAAGTAACAGAAGAATAAAACCAAAACAATTCGATTATATACAAGGTGATAAAAACAATGAAAGCCTTATTTCTGATTATATAAAAGAATGTTACAGAATAATGAGAAATAATACTTCGATCTATATGTTTTGTAGTTGGCACCATATAGATTTTTTTAAAAAGGAATTTGAAAAATATTTCAAGTTAAAGAATTTAATCGTTTGGAATAAAAATAATCATGGTTCAGGTGATTTAAAAGGTGCTTATGCTCCTAAACACGAATTTGTTTTATACGGGCATAAAGGCAGAAGTATTTTTCGTGAAAAAAGAATATCTGATGTTATAGATTGCGCAAAGATTAATAGTAATAAATTATTGCATCCTACCGAAAAGCCTATTTCATTATTAGAAACATTTATTAAAAATTCTAGCGATAAAGAAAATATAATATTTGATGGATTTTCAGGTAGCGGCACAACAGCGATTGCGTGTATAAACACCGGTCGTTCTTTTATTGGTTTTGAAATGGATAAGGATTACTTCGATATCGCCACCAAGCGAATAGAAGGACATTCGATGATATTAACTTAGGGGAGGTGAAAATGTGGACAAAGAATTAAAACATGACTTGCAACATAAACCAAGCAAAGTAACATTTCAGCTCGATAAAGAGCGCACGTTCATATTGGACTTAAACGCTTACTCTGAACTGGATTTACTCTATGACGATAAAACATACCATGACATCGAAAAAGATTTGTTAGGAATGCGCCCATACGCAATCAGAGCGTTTATGTGGGGTGGTATGGTACATGAAGATAACGAATTAACACCTGAACACGTTGGTAAGTATATTGATGTTGGAAATGTACAAGAATATGCCACTAAAATTTATCAAGCTATTCTAGATGGACAACCGAAAAGTAAAGATAAAAATGACAAAGAAACGGATAAAAAAAAATAAAAAATCAGAAATATGATTGGGAAAATTTACTCGCATTTTACACAGATATTTTAAAAAAAGAAGAAGATCAATTTTGGCGCATTGGCATGAGAAGGCTACTTGCGCTTTTTACGTTGCATTTTAATAAACAGGACAGAGCCGAAAAAGCGGAAGAAATGAAGAAACAAAATAAATCGCTTGAACAAATGAGGGCTTTGTAAGGTGGTGCGCTAACATCTAATCCACTAGAAAAGAGGTGAGTACATGGCAAAAGAAGTTATAGCTGATTTAGTCGCTCAAATATCAATGGATGGCACAAAGTTTAATAAAGGCATGGGGCAAGTCAACCGTGAACTAAAAACTGTCCAAGAAGAATTGAAAACTGCT
>JBDNGJ010000135.1:0-11781 GCA_041689365.1 Virgibacillus sp. | reverse complement strand
TAGATTTGATCCATTCTAACAGGAGTGGATCTTGCCTGAAATTCACTGTAAATAAATTGATAAAATGGATAATTTAGACTGGTAGGGGGTTATGTACAAATTCACCGCCATTTTGTGTACTTTTTACTTGCCAAACACAGGAGTATAATGTCGAGAGCATTGAAAGGATGAGAGACCCCAAGGAATCTGACTAATATCTTGGTTGGAATAGTAGGCTATATAATAAGAAAACCATTAATGGTATAATAATTCTGAAAATAATTATAAGAAGGGGAGTCACAAAATGTTTAAAAAATTAGCTTCAGATGCATTAGGTTTATCCGATATTGGCAGAATTATTGGCCCTGAGGACTATGATAAGACAGATGCGGATGATTACGTCCGACACGAGGATGACGAAAAAATCTACTTCCTTATTAAGACAAAAGCTGATGAATATTGCTTTACCAACCTGGCACTAATCCATGTGAATGGGGAAAATGCAGCTTCGTCTAAACGAACGCTAAATCGTTATCCATACTCACAATACAAGATTTCAGATGTATCCCTTGAGACAGCAGGGAAAATCGATTTGGATATCGAAATTAAATTTACGTTAGGAAAAGAACCGCTAAGCATTGATGTCCATAAAGACGAGATTGATAAATTAAAAGATTTATATAAGGCGCTGTTATTTATAGCTGAAACAACCCACGAAAATGCAATTATTACAGAAATGGCTGGAGAGAGCTTAAATAAAGCTGTGACAGTACTGCAACACTCAAGAACATCTGAAACGAAACTTGCAGAGCAGTATAAAGAGCTAACGGAATTTGGATTCGACTGGTTGAAATCAGTTCGTGAAGAATATCATGAGAAAGATTTCGGAGACGTTTTTGAGAAGTATATTAATAACTGAGTCGATTTCATAAATACTTATATTCATCATTTATCCAAACCATTTTTGCGAGCCAACGTTTTATCGTTCGTTTAGTCAAGGTGGCCTATCACATTTACAAAAAGTTTGGATTTACTGCTTTATTTTTAAACAATTAAATTGATTCAACTAGATTTTTTTAAAAGGCTGAATGGTGCTGGAGCACTATTCGGCCTTTTTTTAGCTAAATGATCTGGTGATATAAGCCAACAGAGAACTATCAAACAAACGAAAATGAGCGACCGCCATAATAGCGGTCGCTCATTATTAACTTCAGCTTCCTGTTTCCCGATATCCAGTATTTGCTCTTACTTTTACTTCAGCGTATCGTTTCGCACTGGTGTCTTTAGAGAATATAGTACCAAGGTAGCCCCCAAGGAAGCCTAATGGAACTGATACAAGTGCAGGGTTTGAAAGAGGGAAGATTGGATCCCCGACAAATAATGCTGCACCCTCTACCGGTGAAAATACACTTGGACTAATGGATACAAGGATTAACGCTGAGAACAAACCGGTTAACATTGCTGTGACAGCACCCGCTGTATTAAACTTCTTCCAGTATACTGTATAAAGAATGACTGGAAGGTTTGCACTTGCTGCAATACAAAAGGCTAGCGAAACAAGGAATGCCACGTTTAAGTATTGAGCAAACAATGCCAGGATAATTGCAAGCACGGATACTGCCAAAGAAGCATAACGTGCTGCCCGCATTTGCTGTAGGTCAGACGCTTTTCCTTTTTTAATAATCTGTCCATATAAATCATGGGCAAATGCTGATGCGCCTGATAGGACCAAACCGGCAACTACTGCCAAAATGGTGGCAAAAGCAACTGCGGATATGAATGCGAACAGTATTTCTCCGCCTAATGCTTCGGCAAGTAATGGTGCTGCCATATTACCGCCAGGATTCGCTGCAAGAATTTTTGATTCGCCAACAAATGCGGCTGCACCGAACCCAAGGAATAAAGTCAGTACATAAAATATACCAATTACCCATGTTGCGGTAATGACAGAACTTCGTGCAGTTTTGGCATCTTTAACTGTGAAGAAGCGCATAAGTATATGTGGTAAACCAGCCGTTCCAAGTACTAATGCAATCATTAGGGAAATGGTTCCCAGTGGGTTTGTATACTTGAGACCTGGCTTCAGATAATCTGCTCCATTACTCGTAACAGTTTTAACATCATTGAACATATCGACAATGTTAAAGTTAAACTTTAATAAAACAAGGAATGAAATAATGACCATTCCAGCCATAAGCAGAACAGCTTTTACAATTTGAACCCAACTGGTTGCAATCATTCCCCCAAATAATACATAGATTGTCATCATAACACCAACAATTAGAACAGCTATCCAATAGGGGATGTCAAATAATAACTGGATAAGGGCTCCTGCTCCAACAAGCTGTGCAATCATATAAAAGATAGAGATTGTTATCGTGTTAAGGGCTGCAGCTCCCCTGACTTTCGATTCATCGAACCGTGCCTTAAGCATATCTGCAAGTGTATATTTTCCAAGGTTTCGAAGCGGCTCTGCCACTAAAAATAGAACAACCAAATAGGCAATTAGGAAACCGATACTATAAAAGAAGCCATCAAAGCCATATAATGCAATTGCGCCGGCAATCCCAAGGAAGGAAGCGGCCGATAAATAGTCTCCAGCTATTGCAATACCATTTTGCCAGCCTTTTAGTCCGCCACCAGCTGTATAAAAGTCAGTAGTTGACTGGGTTTTTTTAGCGGCAAAATACGTAATAATGAGCGTTAGTATAACAATAGCAAGAAAAAGAATTACGACAGTTGCATTCATCAGCTATTACCTCCTTTGTTGTTAATTTGTTCGTCAATGATTTCATCTGTCAGCCTGTCAAAGGATGCTGCTTTTTTTACATAGATCGTACAAAGAACCCATGTCATAACAAATTGCGCAAAGGCAAATATCCAAACCCATGAAATATCACCGATCACAGGTGTGTTCAGGAAAGTTGTATAGGACGTTAGAACGGGAAGTAAAAAATAAAAGACAAGGAAAAATATAGTTAAGGGAACGATAAACTTTTTCCTGTCGTTCATTAAACGTTGAAATTTCTCACTCTGTTCTATTTTTACAAAATCAATCTTGCCATCTGTCTGATCATCTGCCTTATAGTCGCTTACATTACTCATAATCACACTCCTCATCTGTAGTTAGAGAGGCTTCAGCTGCCCCGTGGAAACCTCTCCTGATCTTAAAACTATTCTTCCATTGTTGACAGGTCCCCGGTTGGAAGACCAAGATCCCATGCTTTTAAAACGCGGCGCATTATTTTTCCGCTTCGGGTTTTTGGTAAAAAGTCGCGAATTTCAATTTCCCTTGGAGCCACATGGGCTGCTAATCCCTTTTTAACAAACAAACGAAGTTCTTCCTGTAATTCTTCACTTTCTGTATAGCCGTCTTTAAGTGCGACAAACGCTTTAATAAGTTCACCACGAACCGGGTCTGGTTTGCCGATGACAGCTGCTTCTGCAACTGCAGGGTGTTCAACAAGTTTGCTTTCAACTTCGAAAGGACCTACCCTTTCGCCGGAAGTTTGAATAACGTCATCATCACGTCCCTCGAACCAGAAGTAGCCATCTTCGTCTCTTGAAGCAAGGTCACCTGATTCAAACCATCCTTGGACAGGGAAATACTTATTAAACCGTTCTTCATTTTTCCAAACGGTCCGCAGCATAGATGGCCAGCCAGATTTAATGGATAATTTGCCCATTTGTCCTGGGGGAAGTTCATTCCCTTCGTTATCTAAAATAGCAGCATCAATACCTGGAAATGGTTTCCCCATGGAGCCCGGCTTCATGGTCATGGATGGATAATTGGCGATAATAACACCGCCGGTTTCTGTCATCCACCAATGGTCATGAATGCGCAGGTTATAAACCTTCGTTCCCCAATGGACCACTTCTGCGTTCAGTGGCTCTCCGACACTTAATACATGGCGTAATGAGCTTAAATCAAAATCATTTGTTGCATCATCACCAATAGCCATTAGCTTTCGAAATGCCGTTGGGGCACTTAACCATACCGTCACTTTATATTTCTCGATGGTTCCATACCAATTTTCAGGACTGAACCGACCGCCGCGTATGAGATTAGAGGTACCATTCAACCATGGTCCGAAAATGCCATACGAGGTACCTGTCACCCATCCAGGATCAGCTGTACACCAGTAAATATCATCTTCCTTGAGGTCTAATATCCACTTTGCTGTCTGATATTGTTGGATCATTGCGTTGTGAACGTGCAGGATACCTTTTGGCTTGCCGGTTGAACCTGACGTATAGTGAAGGATCATCCCGTCTTCACGGTCAACCCATTCAATTTCCAAGTCTGATGAAGCTTTATGCATTTCCTGTTCATAGCGATAAAAAGCAGTATCCTCATCCACATCAGGAGCATCACCTTCATCAACTAGAATGATATGTTTCAGATGTGGAAGTTCTTTGTAAGGGACTCGTGGGAGTAAATCAGATGTTGTAATCAGAACAGATGCATCACTATTATCAAGGCGGTCACGGACTGCCTGTTCCATAAAAGCTTCAAATAGTGGTCCGACAATGGCTCCAATTTTCAATGTTCCTATTAAACTTATATAAAGCTCGGGTGACCTTGGCATAAACAAAAAAACACGTTCGCCCTTCTCAATTCCGATGTTACGCAATACATTTCCAAATTGATTCGACAGGAGTTTCATGTCCTGGAATGTATATTTCTCATCACGGTCATCATCACTGTAATAGAGTGCCACTTTATTCTTTCGCCAGGTTTCTGCATGACGATCAATTGTTTCATGTGCCATGTTTACTTTTCCTGTTTCATACCACGAGAAGGATTTCTCAACCTCTTTCCATGAAAAACTAGCACGCGCCTTATCATAATCAGGCATATTAGCTTGCCCCTTTACCGGAGCTATTGTATTGTTCACCCTGAATTCCCCCTCCAAAATAATAGTTTCATTTTTTAACGAATAGCCTGCCAATTGATTAGCCGACTTGAACCACCTCCGCATATATTTGAAAGCGCTTACTAAACAGTATAAATGAACGGATTATTTTGGAGAGAAAAATTGTGTCAACTGCGACTATTTATGTCTGAATAGTCTAAAATCATTCATCAGTGGTTATTGTTTGAATATATCAAGAAGTACTTTTCTTGCTGAGCGACTAACAGGTAATGACGTACCGTTTTTATCATTAAGTGTTACATTACTCGATCCATTAAACCATGGTGTAATTTCCCGGACATGATTTAAATTCACCAAATAGCTTCGATGTGTCCGGAAGAAAGATAGACCATGCAATTTTTCTTCTAGTTCCTGTAATGTCATTCGGCTTTCAATCACTTCATCTTTTGTATGGATTTCCAGCATCCGTTTGAAGGGAACTGCATAATAGATGGAATCCGGTGACAAAACAACCATTCGTTCCCCATCATCAACGAGTAATTTTGATGCAGGGGATTGGACATCAAGCTGGAATGGCTTGTCTTCGTTGATATCCATTTGCGTTAATTGTTTTCGTATACGTCTCATCGCCTTTTGAAAACGCGTATCATCATACGGCTTTAGTAAATAATCGACAGCTTCAATTTCGAATGCGTCAATCGCATATTCGTCGTATGCTGTTGTAAAGACGAATAATGGTGATTGAATATAAGAAAGCTCTTTTATCCGTTTTGCCGCTTCAACACCAGCCATTCCCGGCATCTGGACATCAAGGAAAATAACGTCAGGTTCATGCTCCACGTACAGTTCTATCAATTGCTGACCATTCTCAGCACTTGGATATGTAATGACATCCTGCTCATTTTTCAGCAGGTCGATTAGTTCTTCGCGGGTAAATTGTTCATCCTCAGCAATCATGGCGTGAATACTTTTCATAAAAAAATACCTCCTCGTACCATTATTCTTGATATGGAATTTTAAAATAAACTTCACTTCCACTGGAAGGTAAGTTACGGATATGTAAACGTGCTGACTCTCCCAGTAAACGGATTAAGCGCTGGTTGACATTATATAACCCTGCGCCTCCATCCTGATTTGCCGACAATGACGCATCCCCCGCTATGTCTATAATATCCTGAGGAAAGCCACAGCCATTGTCACTGACTGTTACTTGGATGCAGGTCTCTAACTTTTCGATTGTTACCTTTATGATCCCGTCTTTTGAAACATCTTTTAGACCATGCTGAACACTGTTTTCAACTAGTGGTTGAATGGTCGATGGTGGAATGAACACCTCTGAAATGCCATCCTTTTCTGAAAAAATAATTTGCAGCTGACTGGAGAAACGGGTTTGAACAATTTCAATATATGCTTTCACATGCTGGCATTCTTTTTCCAGGTGTACAAGTGATGATGAAACAAGCCCGATATTAAATCGCATAAAGTGTGCCAGGTTTACCGTTATATGGCGCGCCTTTTCCGGATCCTTTCGAAATAATGCCGCAATCAAGTGAAGTGTATTAAATAGAAAGTGCGGATTAATCTGTGCTTGAAGATTTCTCAGTTCTGCATCACGTATATGTGTTTTCATCTTTTCCGTTGCAATCGTATTAAGCTGATTGGATATTAACTGTCCCAATCCTTGTGCCAGCATTAGTTCAACCGGGCGAATGTGCTGTGCCTTACGAAAGTAGAATTTGATAAGTCCTGTTGCGTCATTTGCGTCCATAATCGGAATGATGATAGCAGCTTCCAATGGGCAATTTCTATGTTTACATTGAATTTCTGTACGTGAATGGGCAATCTGCATCTGTTTTGAATAAATCGCCTGATGGGATAAGGCGGTAATAATCTGATCTCCCTCGCGATGGTGATCTTCTCCAAGACCCTTGTGAGCAAGTACTTCCTTTTCACTCGTTACGGATACTGCGGCTAATTTCAAACGGTCATATAATAAATTAGCTATTCCAGACGCCATATCATGTGAAGAGTCTTTTTTTAAAAAAGGAAGAGCCTCCTCTGCAATTGTTAAAGCTTGTTTAGTTGCCAGTGCGGCCTCATTTTCCTGTTCACGCAGTACAATGCTGATCATCGCCGTGAATATGGCAATGGCAATACTATTGGATAAAACAAGCGGCAGTCCAATTGTATTCACGATGGCGATGATATTATCTGAGTGCGGCTCAAATATGAGTAGCAATTGCATCTGCAGAATTGGTGGAAACACACCGATAAATAACGCCTTCCACGGAGAGATCACTCGTTCGTTTGAAAAAAATTGAGCGGTTAATCCTGCAAGCAACCCTGTCAGTGGATTGACCAGACTATTTGCTAAAAAACCGATGCCTCCAAGATAAAAAAGGTGGGTGCCGGCAATCAGCCCTGCCCCAAGTCCTACGAAAGGTCCGCCTAACAATCCAGCAATAACGATAGCCACCAAGCTGGAACTGACCGCCATTTGGTCATCACCGACAGACCAGATAAACGCACGGCTAACAACAACGTCACCTTCCATGACAATTCCGGTTATCGTTCCGGCAATTCCAAAAAGGCCAAACATACAGGCATGTACAAATGACATACGCTTTGAGTATTCACGATAAAGTAATGACTTGAAGCCAGGGATACGCGTAAGCACGAAGGCAAATACCAGCAATAAGCCCAGGCGTTCAAACAAAATAATCGTTAAGTACTTCACTGGCTGTCCTCCTTCGTATCAATCCCTGTCTGTGCTTTTATATAAAATCGTCTGAATTCACGGCTGCTTTGCTGCGGCCCACGTGTAAATATCGAACCGAAATATGCTCCTAAGAATCCAATCGGAATGGCAATGATACCAGGATTATGCAGAGGGAAGAGGGGCTCTCTCGATATCCAGCCTCCATCTGGGTTCATAATATGTGGACCGAATAGTAAAAGTATAAGTGAAGCAGATAATCCACATATCATTCCGATAATTGCGCCCGATTGTGTAAAGCGCTTCCAATAGATTGTAAATAAAAGGACAGGCAAATTACTCGAAGCAGCGACGATAAATGTTAGGGAGACAAGGAATGTAACATTGATATTCCGCAGTCCAAGCGCAAATAATGTGGAGATGAGTCCAACAACAAATGCTGTCCATTGGGCAGCACGTATTTGTTTTTTTTCGGTAGTTTGTCCTTTTTTAATAATGTGGTAATAGATATCATAGGAAAAAGCAGTTGTAGCAGAAATCACCAAGCCTGCAACTACCGCAACAATAGTTGTAAACGATATTGCTGCAATAAAGGCCATCAGGAAGTCCCCACCCAACTCACCTGCCAATAATGGTGCAGCCAGATTCCCAGTCGGATCATGTGCAATCAGTTCCTCGTAACCGATAAGTGCAACCGTACCAAGTCCAAGAACAAGTGTAATAATATAAAATATCCCGATAATCCAGCTTGCAGTTAACAGTGACCGCCGAACTTCAAGTGTATTTCGAACAGTAAAAAAGCGTATTAAAATATGCGGGAGACCAGCTGTTCCAAGGACTAAAGCCAAATGAAGCGATAGCGTTTCAAGCGGATTTCCGAACAAATTACCGGGCATGAAAAACTGATCACCTAAAGGAGTACCAAGTTTAACTTGTGAAATAAGATCCGCAATACTCCAATCAAACCGCGAAAACACAATTAATGAAAGCAGAAAAGTCCCGGACAAAAGCACAACCGTTTTCACGATTTGAACCCATGACGTCGCGAACATTCCACCAAACACCACATACACCGTCATTAAACTCCCAATTATAAGTACCGATGTGGAGTAATCAATATCAAGAAGTAAACGAATCAGAAGGCCAGCAGCAACCAGTTGCGGAATCATATACAAAATAGAAATGATAAACGCGCCAATTGCCATCATCCAGCGCATCTTATAACTTGGAAAACGCGAACAAACCACATCACCAAGCGAATAAGTCCCCAAGTGATGAACAGGTTCCGCTATAAAAAACAGCACTATTAAATAGGAAACCAAAAAACCAATCGCATACAGGAATCCATCAAAGCCATTGATCGCAATTGTACCCACAATCCCCAAAAAAGAAGCAGCACTAATGTAGTCACCTGCAATCGCCATCCCATTCTGGACCCCGGTTAAACTTCCAGCTGCAATATAAAATTGGTTTGTCGTCTTGCTTTGCTTGGCAGCCCAATAAGTAATAATTAACGTGCAAACAATAATACATAAGAAGAACAGAAAATAGGTAAGGTTCATGAAGCCACCTTCTCTTTCAGAAATCTATATAGGTTCTATTACTATTAATTGAAATAGTTTAAATTTACCAAATTTTTAACTACTTTAAATAGTACTTTAATTGCCGTTATAAGTAAAGATTGGCAGGGATCTGAATCAGAATTTAGTGCACAAGTACCAGTTCAGAATTTCGAAAATAAGAAGGTGTAAATAATTTTGTAATAGATTTCGAACATACGGGGATTTCTATAATGCTATAAAAAGGCTGAACGAACGGAACAAATTCTTTCTAGTTTTTAAGCGGACACTGGAGACACTATTTCGGTTATTGCTGCGCAGCCATGTTGGTTTCGTACTTCCTAAATGCAACGTAGGATTCAAAAAACAAGTCGAGATTTCCTATGTTTGTGTCACCAAAAAACGGGTATTATAAGGAAAATAGTCGAAACTAACGTATGTATATAGCAGCAGGGGAGGTTCTTTGATTTGAAAAAAATGACTGTCGGAATAATCCCAGCTCCGGAATTACCAGAATCGATTGCTTATAAATTAGTCGACAAATTGCCGGATGCATTCTCCAGCAACATTGATAAATACCTCTCGTGGGAAGTCGAAATAGTTCGTGATCCACTAACAGGTGCTGCAGAAAAAGTGGACGAGATAATTAATAGAGCAGCTGATTTAAAACAGGAACATAATTGGGATTACGCTGTATGCCTGACAGATCTCCCTATCTTTTCCGGGAAAGATGTCGTATTAGGAGATGTTAATGACAAAGAAGGTGTAGCACAAATTTCAATTCCAGCGTTTGGAATTTTGCCTGTAGGTAAACGAGTAGAAAAAGCAATCATACAAATGGTTAGTGAATTATATTACCGAGTAAACGGCCATGGCAAGATTTTAAATAAGGATATAGATAGTGCAGCCATAAATAATTTACGTTTATTGCGTAGTGATTCCGCCTTTTCTCCAATTCGTAAAGTCAATCCGCCTGATAGGATAGAAAAAGCTGATGTACGCTTTATTGTCGTCCCGAGATTTAATGGACGGCAAAGACTGCTCTTTGGGATGGCCCATGCGAACAGACCCTGGACAATTATTCCTGCATTTAAACGTGTAGTCGCCATAGCATTTGCCACCGGTGCATACGGTCTGGTATTTCCCTCCCTTTGGAATCTCAGCGTGGCCTATGGATCAACACGTTTCATCGTCTTGATGCTGGCAGCTATACTTGGTATGATTATTTGGATTATTTTTGCACATAATTTGTGGGAGAAACCTACTAAGAAAAGTCACAGGAAACTAAGACTGCTATATAATATAGCTACAGTAATAACCTTGGGGATTGCTGTATTGGTATACTATACAATGCTCTTTATACTGTTTCTGATTGCAGTAGCTTTTTTTGTACCACCAGAAGTATTTGCCGAAACAGTAGGATTGGAAGGAGAAGTCAATTTTAAATACTATTTCCATTTAACATGGCTTGTGACCTCTGTTGCAACGGTAGTGGGCGCAATCGGCTCAGGACTTGAAAGTGACAAAGTTGTACGAAATATTATGTACGGCTATCGCCAACAGCAACGCTATAAGGAAATGGAACATTTCGATGACTTTTTAAAGGATGAAGAAGATTATAAGTAATGTGGAAGGCTGGATGGTTGGTGCTCGGAAAATTTTAACTGATTGATTGCACCCATTGTTGTTGTAAATAGATATAAAATACTATTAGAAATGCTTAGTGACATTTGTTACTAAGCATTTTTATGTTTATTTTGTAACCTATTAGATTTCTAATGAATCTTAAATACTATATTGTTATAATTGGAGTAATTATAGTAACTGTAATTTAGAATAGATTTTAATAAATCAAATGAAATGAGAGTGCCAAATGCCAACTTACAACAAGCTAATACGAGACAAAATACCGGGGATCATTGCAATGACAGGGAAAAAGGCAAATACTGCAACGCTTTCTGATGAAGATTATATAAATCAACTTAGAAAGAAGACTAAAGAGGAACTGCAGGAGTATTTAGCTGCGGATAATGACGAAAAGGCATTAGAAGAGTTAGCAGATCTGCTGGAACTAATGCACGCATTGACCAATGTGCATGGTAGCACGATAGAAGATGTTGAGAAAATTCGCGAGAAAAAAGCGGAACAACGTGGTGGGTTTAATGATAGAGTATTCCTGGTCGATGTAGAATAACTAGAGGTTTGGACAGATTAGAGAACACTATAAGAAAATAAGTCGTATATATATTGAATCCTTCTCAATAAAGAGAAGGGTTCATTTTTTTACTACCAATTGTAACTTTCACAGCATAAAATGAACGCGTAAACTTGGAGGAATAAGAAAGGCTGAAGATACACTACTTGAGTTGACTTTGAATCAATAGTGCGTAGTTGATATAAACTGCGAATTAATTGCTAGAATAATCTCTTAAAACCTCTCGTCACGCCGTCTGGGGTCGCTGCGGGCGGATGCTTTCCGCGGGCAACGCTTCAGCTTCCTCGGAAGCCAAAACCGCTTCCTGCGGGATCTTCAGCTGTTGCTTTTCCCGCAGGAGTCACCGCCCTCCGCTCGCCCTGACTAGTGTAGTGCTGTCACACATTTCGTCTATAGGGATTTCTACTCCAGTCAACAGCGGAGGAAATACACGTA
>JBDNGJ010000134.1:0-11266 GCA_041689365.1 Virgibacillus sp. | reverse complement strand
ATACAGTTAAATAACCATGATATATTTAAAATAAGGGCTTCTGTGTCCGGATAATATCGAAAAGATTACTTTTATATAGAAATAGCGTCTCCTGTGTCCGCTAAAATCAAGTTAGAGAGTTATTTTCATACAAAAGTATAACTACTTTCTTACTGCATAAGTGCAACTAAGGCATTCGCCATTAAGGCTTGGCGAGTGCCAAGTTTTCTAATGTTAACTAGAGAACGATATTTGAGATCATAATATATAGCGCCTGTCACTTGAAACTATTGTTCAATAGATTTAAGTGGCAGGTATTTTTAGTCTGAGGAGAATTTGTTTATTATCCTCAATAGTTCAAGAATCTTTGATATAATATAGAAAGTGTAATAAGGCTTTTTCATGGGTGGTGGCTCACTTTCCCTGCAAAGGGGGTGATGCCTATGACATTTTTTGAGACCATGTTTCTCATGATCTCGTTCGGAACGTTAATTGTTGCGATAATGTCAAACAAAAAATAACCACCCTGAGCCTGCGCAAGCGTTTAGGGTAGTTATTTCTTAACTCTTTACGTGAGCCGCCCCTTTGAAGGGCTATTACACGTAGACTGAATGGTGTTAGCGCACCGTTCAGTCTTTATTAATGTATGACTTTCTATTTATAGTATACCTTATTTTGATTAAATGTTAAACATCTTCTAAGTTTTTACCGTTATGAGTATATAATAATTCAATCAGGTAAATTACAGAGTCTATGAATTCCCCAACTATGCACTACCTTATGTCGTTCTTTCATCAATGGTTTACATATATAAATTTAATCAATAGGATAATAATTGTATAAGATGTATAATTAGAGAACAATAGTTTGTTTTAACTCGAGGGTGGGTTGGCATCATCTCCAGGAAAGGAGGTGGTGCTGTATGACAGTGTTCGAAGCATTAATAATGGCTTTAACTTTTGGCTTGTTAATCGTAGCTATGCTGTCATTTCATCAAAAAAAATAAGCCCCCTTTGAGTTAGCGGCTCATATTAGGGTGCTTATTTTTAACCTAGTTGCTGATCCCCCTAAGGGAATCAAGCTATTGTAAATTCGACCGTTGGTGCAGTTACACTGACGGTCTTTTTATAATATGACCTATTATATATATTATACCCGAAAATAATTAATTTGAAAACTATTTCAATATACTAGTATATTAACGGATTTGTAGGGAGGCGGTCTCCCACCAGGTTATAAATGCTTCCCTAATTGTTGAAACACTTCCTTATGTTCTAAATGAATTAATTAGTATTTCTCTTTTGAAAACTGACGCAGGAGAAGGTTTCGTTTTGGAGGCGATGAAACTAGCATTAGAGCGAGGAAAGGTGAACTGGGTTTATGTGCAGGGAAGTCTGCAAGTGCTGGTTGTACAAGGGTATCACCTGTATTGAAGCGGAAAAGGCTGAATAATTGGAGTTACACTTAATTCGACAACGGCAGCAGCATTCGTGTTTTTATCTTTTGGGGCTTCTATAAAAGAGCATATGGAAATACAGTCTACATTATTATCAAATCGGAAAAGGGAGGACTTTTAAAAGTCACTCCCTTTAAAATATTATCCCTCATCTAAAATTGCATCAAAAGCTTCTGAAACCCTATCAAATTCCTCGTCGGATTCAATTGCAGATAAATCATTGTCATCGTCTATTTTGAGGAAAAAGAGATCAATGTCATCGCTACTTTCTGCTTGTAAATCCTGTACAAAGCTGACTGCTACATAGTCAGTTCCTTCTAATGTAACCTTTGCCAGTACTTCAACTGATTGTTCTTCTTCTGACTCATCACTTATTGTAAAAACTTCGCCAACCTCGATTTCGTCCATTTATTAATCCTCCTCATGCTTGTTCCTAAAAGCCATGGTAACATTCTTTCCTTTAAGTATGAAATTAATGCAAGCTATTTTGAAATGAAACATAGTAAACACCTAATTCGTAGTTAAAGTAACAGACAGCAATAAACAAGGAGGATTTATGATGGGGGAGTCAACTTATTTTACAGATAACTTCTTTTCAAAAGGAATAACGGAAATTTTTAATAGTGAACAGGATATTGTCGGGTCACTGGATTTAAAAGCGCTTTTTCTTAGAGTGTAGCTATTCCGGATGTGAAAGGAATATTGTAGTGATGGGTTCTTCTTCTTTTTTCTCGCGGGTGGATTGTCATCGATCAAAATGAGCAGGAACTTGGGAAGTTAAAGTTTGTCTATCATACGTATCATCATGGTGGGTATGAAATTAAATCAGAGGTGTTTTCCAAGGAATATGACATTCTTGTACAGAATGAAAAATTGGTTGCCGCAACATGTGATTCATTTGAATTGAATTACCCCTAGTATTTAAGCTAAATTGATTATTTGATTTTTATAAACCTGTTTTTAATTAGATTTTAGTATAATATCGAACCAGTAAAATAACATCTTACGTAAATATCAATAAACTTGATGTATATCAATTTTTTTTGAATGGAACAGCATTAAACTAAAAGCTACAGTCATTTCAGTACTGAAGATAATATAAGAGGTGAAAAAATGAATCATTATAAGTTAAATATAGGAATTATTCTTGGAAGCACACGACAAGGTCGTGTAAGTCCACAAGTTGGAAAATGGGTTAAAGAGATTGCTGATAAACGCAGGGATGCAACGTATGAAATCTTGGATATTGCCGATTTCAAGTTACCATTCGTTGGCGATGTAAGTGGTGAAGAACAGGTGAAGGTTTGGTCAGAAAAAATCTCCAGTCAAGATGGATTTGTATTTATTGTTCAGGAATACAATCACAGTATTACTGGAGTATTAAAAAATGCACTCGATTCAGCTGAATATACAGAATGGAATAATAAAGCAGCTGGTATCGTAAGTTATGGTGAAATAGGTGGGACTCGTGCGGCTGAACATTTGCGTGGAATCTTCGGCGAATTACAAATTGCAGGTGTACGTGCGCAACCAACGTTGTTATTATCTGAAGAATTTGATGATGAAAATGTATTTAGACCTGATAAATCTCATATTAATACTGTCAATGAAACATTGGCTCAAGTAAATGCATGGTCTGCTGCGTTAAAAACAGTTCGCTAAGGAAATTATGGAAAAGAAGAAAGACTTGTAGTGTTTACCTGGGTATAGTCAGGTAAAGATTATAGGTCTTTTGGTTTTTTAGCTCGAGATTTATTTATAACAAGTAAATCAATGCAGAAAAATTGTTTGTTAGATTATGTTAGTACTTCATTATGCTAGATTTTACTAGCTTTATATAGGGAGCCATCAAATGGAATTTATTGCTGAATTGTTGCACAATCCATTACTATTATTAACAGTCATATTGTTTTTAGGCACTTGGATCGGTCAGATAAAAGTAAAAGGTCTCAGTTTGGGTACAGCTGGAGTTCTTCTCGTGGCAATATTTTTTGGTAATTTTGGTTATCAGATTTCCTCTACAGTACAGAATTTCGGACTTGCGTTATTTATTGTTGCTGTTGGTTTACAGGCTGGCCCGCACTTCTTTCGGATGATGCGCTCAAGTGGGTTGATATTTGGGATTATTTCAATCATCATCGTATTTGTTTCCTTCGTAACTACAATTATTGTATCGAAAGTTCTCCACTTATCAGAAGGGTTAAGTGTAGGGATTATGGCAGGTGCGCTTACTAGTACGCCAGGTTTGGCAGCAGCACTTGAAGCAACTAACAATCCGCTCGCATCAGTGGGATATGGGATTGCATATCCCTTTGGTATTTTAGCTATAGTGTTATTTGTTCAGTTACTGCCAAAGATATCCCAAGTTGATTTGATAGAAGATTTAAACCGTACAAATAATCCGATTAAAAACGAGAAATCCCCGGAAGTGATCGCGATTGAAGTTACCAACTCATCTCTTCACAAAAGAACAATAAGGGAATTAAAGATTCTCAGGAATTCTGTCGTTATAAGTCGTGTTATTCGCAATAAGCATACGATTATCGCTCTAAGTGATACGGTTATTTTATATGGTGACAAACTGGTTATGGTAGGAGAAATCGGTGAAATCAAAAAATGTCGTGCGTATATTGGGAAAGAAGTTTCAGTAGACTTTAAAAATATAGATCATATTCAGCCACGTAAGGTTACAGTTGATTCTGATGATGTTATCGGCAAAAATATTAAAGAATTGCGTTTGCGTAGAGATTATGGTGTGACAGTGACTCGTAAGGAAAGAGCTGGTATTGAACTTAATTTAAACCCTGGAACTCGACTGGAACGGGGAGATATACTGACGATTGTGAGCAGTGCAGATCGCTTAGAAAAAGTTGAAGAATTGTTTGTAAGAAAGAAGGTAGATGTAACGAACGTCCATATTCTTTCATTAAGTATCATCTTACTTATAGGCATCTTGCTTGGGATGATTCCATTTCATTTAGCTGGCTTAGGGACGATTAAATTGGGTGTTGCTGGTGGTCCTCTGATTGCAGCCCTAATAATTGGGCACTTTGGTAAATTGGGACCGATTCACGTACGTTACTATGGACCATCCAACCAAGTCATAAGTGATCTTGGACTTGTAATATTCTTAGCGGGAGCTGGAACGACTGCTGGACATGGGCTTGTGGATGTCATCCAGTCTGAAGGTATTCGTTTATTAATAGGCGGAATATTGATTACGACAATACCAATAGTAATTGGATATGTTGTTGCGAGGTTTCTATTTAAATTTAGTATTGTACATTCCTTAGGGGCTCTTTGTGGTGGGATGACAAGTACACCAGGACTAGGGGCAATCAAGCAATTGACTGATTCCGAAAGTCCAGCAATAGCCTACGCAGCTGCATATCCTTTTTCACTAATCCTGGTTGCATTATCATCGCAATTAATTGTGCTCTTTTTGTAGGAAGCATTTTAAGCTGCTATCTACAAATAAAACTAGTGTCCAAAGTGAAACTTGAACTTGTAGGGCTAAAAATAGTCAGGGGGGTGAGTTAAAAGATAATAATTCACTCTCCTATTATATAACTCCGATATTTCCAAATAGGGGGGATTTCTTTGCATGTCTCTCTAATTCATTCCATTATCCGTGCAGCTTTATCTATTTAGATACCGTCAGAGTTTGTATTTGCAAGCGGATGCTCCATATTGAAGTTTGATGTTTAGAATAAAGAAAGCTTTTCTTTCAAGCGTTAAATAGAACCAAGAATTTCATCTCTCAGCCATGGCGATTGTAATTCTTCACCTAAATTATCCAGTAATAAACCAATGGGCCTGCCCTAACTTTTAATAATTCTCCTTTAGATTATGATTTTTATTAATACAAACTTTTAATTCTGATTGTTGTACACCTTCATGTAACTCACCCATTTCTTTTCATACCATTCAACATGCGTTGTTCTGCATCCAGTGTTGTCACAACAAAATCCAAGCGTATATCCTTTAACGTTCGGAATGACTCAAGAACTTGTTTCTTAATAAAGCCTTTCTTTACCAGTTCCATTAACTGCTGTTTATGGACGTGACCATACTCCAGGAAAAATGTTTCACCAAACACATCCAATAAATGGTGCAAATCATATGTTGATTTGTTTTCTAATAGGGATATAGATCCATATTTATGTGGCAAGTTTCGTTTTACGTATAACTGTTTAGATTGTAACAATTGTCCCTTCAGAACGTTAAAGTGATTTTCCAGTGGTCTTTGTTTTAGTAGTAACTGTTTTATATCGTCTAGCAGTTCCCATTCATTTTTGTTTGGCTTTTTCGTATTTACCTTGATTAACTGTTTACCTGTTTTATTAAAATTTAATTTGATGTAATAAGCTGGTTTTTGTTTGAAAGGCTTACTTATTTCGTCCCAGTCCTTGATGGAAGAAGCTAATTGCTTCTGGTCAATCGCTAAACAATCCAGGTAAACTTCTGGAACCAGGTAGTCCATCAGATATTCAATCATGCCTTTTTCATCCCACCCATAGATCTTTTTAGGGATAAATTTAGCTACCATGTTCATTTTTTGGTATTCATGACGCTTTATATCACTAGCTTGTAAAATAGTTTGTAATGTTTGTTTATCTTTTTTTAATTGGGTTTCCACATAATTTTTTTCGAAATAAGTACCATCCTCAATAAATTGCTCAACAAGTTGTGCGGCTGTTGTTCTTATCATACAAATCCTCCTTTAATTGGGCACAACCTAGTAATTAACCTTCTATGGGGTTGTTAAGGGCATTTAATTAAACTAATCCTAATCGTGCTTGTCCCAGATTTTCAACTAACATTGTAATCACCTGCTTGATGTGATATTTCACTTGTATTGATAGTATTTCATCTAAACGTTTCGACCAATAATTCCTCCTTTTTTTCAATAACAGTATAATACAACTGACTTGTAAGATAATTGATCTATATCAATTTCTCCATACCACCCCATAAGCTACAAAGTCCAAATATAGTGGAATTGTGAACAAAAAAATCATATTTTAAAATTTACGTTCGTTAGATATCTTCATAACAAAATGAGAGATGGTAGAGAAATGCGTAGAGATTTACATGAAACTACAGGTTAATTGAGGATAATTGTTGTCTGGATGAAGTGATAATAAATGGAGGATTTGGGTTGATCTTGTTGAAGGGGTGAAAATGTTTTCACACTTTACAAGGGCGTACATTTCAAGTGAACCTGCATGAAACATTATATTATTCATAAAATTTTATAAGTGCTTTTCTTGTCCATGTACAGTCGAACGATAAGGAGGTAATTATGTCTAAAGATTTATTAATATGCAGGTGTGAAGAGGTTATGTTAAGTGAGCTAAAGACAGGTATAAATGATGGATGTACTACATCGAAGGCATTAAAACTGAGAACACGAGCAGGTATGGGGATATGTCAGGGAAAAACGTGCCGTCCGCTCATTGAACAAATTGTTGCTAATAATACTGACAAGGAAATACCGGATGGTTCGGGGTTAACCTTTACTTATCCTGTACGGCCCTTAAGTCTGGCTGAACTTGCCGGTAAGAGAAAGGATGTTGAATGATGCGCATTAAGGACCATCCTGTTCTCGGAAATTTGGAAAAGAGATCGGTAACGATTACATTCAATGGGATGGATTACCAAGCATATAAAGGGGAGTCGATTGCAGCTGCGTTACTTGCTAATCAAGTTCGTGTACTGCGCTATTCGGAAAAAAACAGCGAGCCACGCGGTATATACTGCGGAATCGGTCACTGTTATGAATGCCGTGTAACAGTTGATGGAAAACGGAGTGTGCGATCATGCATCACAAATGTACGAGATCAAATGCACATCGAATCGCAGGATGGGGATAACTCATGAAGTATGATCTGATTGTAATTGGCGCAGGTCCTGCTGGAATGAGTGCAGCAATTAAAGCTGCGTCGTACGGTGTAAAGGTAGCGATAATTGACGAAAATCCATCTGCAGGCGGTAAATTACTAGGTCAACTGCATAAAGAACCTAAGAAGGGTTGGTGGCGTGGCAGGGAGATTGCCCGGGAACTGGAAGCAAATTTGCTTCAGGCAGGGGTTACACTTTTTCAGGGCAAAGAAGTGTGGGGGATTTATCCGGGCTGGAAGGTGTTAGTGAATAGTGGAGAAAAACTTCAAGCGGAACATGTCCTAATTGCTTCAGGAGCCGCTGAACAAGCAATCCCAATTTCTGGATGGACGTTACCGGGAGTAATGGCAGTCGGGGCTGCACAGACTCTAACTAACTATCATCGTGTAAAGCCTGGCAGAAAAGTAGCGATTATTGGCGTGGATCCTCTTTCCCTATCAGTAGCGCATCAATTGAAAGTGGCTGGGGTTCATGTAGTGGGAATATTTCTTCCACCCGACAGTGTCTTTTCAAAAAACAAGTCATCACCAAGCAAGACGATCAGTTATTTATCCAGTATGGCACACGCGGCACCTAACTTATTCTTCAAAGTTGTCGGGAATCTGGCAAAATATCCATTTATCCAGCAGGTCGGTGCTAGCCTTTATCCACGGTTTGGAATGAGGATTTGGGGTATCACTCTTTATTTAAGAAAAACAGTCTTGGAAATTGGCGGCGTTGAACAGGTTGAGCATATCAAGGTAGCCTCAGTAAGTCAGGAAGGTATTCCGAATGAGAATCGGATCAAGACAATTGATGTAGATTGTGTCTGTATTTCGGGTGGACTGTATCCACTCACGGAACTGGCTAGTGCAGCTGGCTGTGAATCGGTATATATCAAGGATTTAGGTGGCCATATTCCGTTACATAGTCCGGAGATGGAGACAACACAGCCCGGAATTTTTGTGGCCGGCAATATTACCGGAATTGAGAGCGCAAAGGTCGCGATGGCACAGGGCGACCTTGCAGGAACAGCAGTTGCCGCAAAACTTGGACTGGTCAGCTGCAAATTATTTGACGAGGCACAGGAAAATGTAACAGAGGCAAGGGATAATGCAGTAATTACGTTTCAGCAAAATATAGCAGAAGGCAGGGAAAAATCTCAACAATGTTGGAAGGATTACAATTCTAAAGGAGTGAAGCAATATGCAGACAGCTGATGCTGTCGTGATTGGCGGAGGTGTGATTGGGACATCGATTGCCTACCGGTTGGCAGAGCACCGAAACGTGGTTTTGATCGACAAAGGCGAAATAGGGGCACAAACGTCCGGAGCCTGTGATAAGGCAATATTCCTGCAATCAAAGAAACCCGGTTTTCCTATTAAACTAGCAAATGCCAGCAGAAGTCTATACGAGAATCTGGAGGATGAACTGGGAGTTTCGATTGAATTTAAAAAAGATGGCGGGATGATCGTTATCGAAAAGGAATCACATTTACCCTTCATGAAGGATTTTATCAAAAAGCAAAACAAGGCCGGGATTGATGTGAAGCTGTTGGACAGGAAAGAGTCCCTTGCATGGCAACCAAGTCTATCATCGCATATTGCTGGAGCTGCTTACAGTAAACAGGATGCAGAGGTGAATCCACTTCTATTAAGCCAAGGATTTGCCAAGGCATCAAAGAGGAAGGGAGTGGAAATACAAACACATACAGAAGTGACCGATATTGCGGTGAATAAAGGAAAAGTAACAGGTGTACAGACAGATAAAGGATATATTGCAACCGAGCTTGTGGTGAATGCAGCAGGTCCTTTTGCTTCTAAAATAGCGGAAATGGCCGGTATTGGACTTACCATTATGCCTCGGCGTGGTGTGATTCTCATATCGGAAAAAGTAAAACCGTTAATTCATGGAAATATATTATGCTCGCAGTATATTGCCGCCAAACACTTGGAAGAAAGAGATCCCAATGATCCGCCATATGGGATCGGGCTTTCGCTTGGGCAGACGGAAAGCGGAAACCTGCTGATCGGTGGAAGCAGAGAATTTAAAGGATTTGATAAAGCGGTTGGGCCTGAAGTACTCTCTGCAATAGCTGCACATGCAAGTCGGATTGCACCAGCGTTAAAACAGACCCGAATTATCCGGACGATGGTGGGATTTAGGCCATTTACAGGTGACGGACTTCCGATTATTGATGAATCGCAAAAAGTAAAAGGGTTTATAATTGCCGCTGGTCATGAAGGGGATGGCATTGCGCTTGCGCCGATCACTGGTGTGCTTGTTGCCAGTTTAGCAGACAACAACTCAAACTATAAGGATTTGCTAGAACCATTACGGATGGACAGGATGCAAGCTGTTTAGTTTTTAAAATAAGGCTGATTTTTAAAGGAATGTTGCTTTTTTCATACAGACAAAGGGTGGCCGATGTAGTTTTTAGTGCAGCTCTCTGACCACGCAGCTGGAATATACTCGCTTTCCGTGGACTCACTACGAGCCTCCGACGCATAGGACGTGCTAGTGCAGACGTTGCCACAGGACGTGGCGTACTTAGTCTGCCTCGCTCGCAAAGAACGCTCCCTGTGGGGTCTCTTAGGATCGCTGTCCCACAGGAGTCTCGCATATTCCAACTGCTGGTTTAAATGGTCTGAATTTTTATGATCTATCATAATCTATATTTCTATATTTCAAGATAAAGTGAGCATATTCTAGCGGAGGAAATACATGGAGACTCCTGCGGGTCGGCTAAAGACGGCCACGTCCTGTGGCCAACGCCGACACTAGAACATCGTGTTCGTCGAAGGAAAGGCATCGGCAAGACCCCGCAGTGCGCAGCACGAGGAGGCTTGCCAGCCGCCCTAAGGTGCGCGAAATGTATTTCCGGAGCGGTGTCATAGCACTCAAGTATTTTTCCACATTGCTTCGCCTTTTACGTTTATATCAATAGCAACAAGCCTTAAGAAATCAGCCGATACAAGGGGTTGGGTATGAAATGATTGAAATTATTGTACCGCTGGCGTTACTGTTTATCATTGCATTGGTGAAACAAATTCCACGGATTGGAGGCGATATACGAGTAGCACTGCTTGTAGCTGCTGTATCATCCGCAATTATCTCCGGTTTAAATATTGGAGAAACGGCGCTTGCATTCGTGGATGGAATTGACCGCCTCTCCTGGGTTATCATGTTGTCGTTGTTTGGTAGTCTCTATGCAGAATCACAAGCAAAATTAGGAGCAATTGATACAACATTGAACAGTCTCCGCGCAGCATTCGGGAACTCACCTAAGGGTTTAATAGTCGCCATATTTATTACACTAATTCTAGCCGGTTCACTTCTTGGGGATGCAATAGCGGCAGCGACAGTCATTGGGTTTCTTGTTATCAATTCATTAACAGAATTAAAATTGAAACCGGAACAAATTGGTATGATCATTTTGCTTGGTGCTTCCATCGGATCGATTATGCCGCCGATTACACAAGGTGTATTTCTTTCTGCTTCGTTGGTAGGGGTTGATCCAGGGCCGGTTATAAAGATTGCTTATGTAACCGTGACAATCGGTGCGATATTGGCTATCTTGGAATCATTTCGATTTGTCCGAGGGAAAAAAATGCCAAAGGAATTAATTCCGGAGCAGTCGGTTATCCAAATTTTGAAAGAACGATGGAAAACATTGATACCACTGCTTGTTTTAATCTCCATTGTGCTGGCCAATACGTTATTTGACTTTAATATTTTTACCGAAATTTCTATATTTGCTTTTATTCTGGAGCCTCTAAAAGAGATACGAATTGTGCAGGGCATTACCTTCCAGGTTGTGAGTGCAATTATCATTGCTTTTCTTGTCAGCTTTTTATTTCCTGCGGTTAGAAGAGACACCAAAGGGGTATTTAAAAATGGCTTGGGAAAAGTAAATCAGACTGTCCAAATACAAATTTGCGCAGGGGT
>JBDNGJ010000133.1:0-17640 GCA_041689365.1 Virgibacillus sp. | reverse complement strand
TAAAGAGCTATATGACGTACTATAATAATTTTAGATATCAATGGGATTTAGAGAAGATGACTCCTGTACAATATAGAAATCATCTCTCCCTTAATTTAGTATAGTCTCTTTATTAATGTCCTTGACAAAGGGTATAGTTCATATTGAGATTATTCCAGCAGTTACTTCGCATTTTATATAATACGTACCGTTGATCCAAAGTCAACTCAAGTAGTGTATCATCAGCCTTTCTTATTCCTTCTAGGTTTATGCGTTATTTACGCTACGAAAGTTGAATTTTTCTATATAGAAATGCATAATCTTCTTTTCACGGAACTTAAAATCCTTTATTATAGTTATATAGATAGATTGCAATAATATGTTTGTTTCGTTACCATTAATACAGCATGAAAATAAAGGGGCTTATTATGGAAAAGACAGAATGGTACCTTGAATATGAGATTCAATATAATCGCCCTGGATTACTGGGTGATATTTCTTCCTTGTTAGGAATGCTCTCTATAAATATTATATCTATAAATGGTGTGGAGAATTCAAGAAGGGGTATGTTATTACTTTCAAGGGAAGACGAGCAAATAACACGATTGAAGTCAATTTTACAAACGATGGACATGATAGAGGTAAAAAAATTACGTAAACCGAAACTTCGTGATAAACTTGCTGTAAGGCATGGACGATACATACATAGTGATGCCGATGATCGAAAGACGTTTCGTTTCGTCCGTGCAGATTTAGGTGTATTAGTTGACTTTATGGCAGAGTTATATAAAAAGGAAGGTCATAAATTAATTGGAATTCGTGGTATGCCGCGTGTAGGCAAAACAGAATCGATTGTTGCCGCAAGTGTTTGTGCAAATAAACGTTGGTTATTTGTATCAAGTACTTTATTAAAGCAAACCATCCGCAGTCAATTAATACAGGATGAGTATAATAATGATAACTTGTATATTATTGATGGTATTGTCTCGACCAGGCGCGCCAATGAAAAGCACTGGCAGCTTATACGTGAGATAATGCAGCTTCCTGCCATTAAAGTCGTAGAGCATCCTGATATGTTCGTACAAACTACTGAATATAAATTAGATGACTTTGATTATATTATTGAATTACGCAGCAATGAAGACGAGGCAATTACATACGAAACAGTTGAGCAGGATCAATTTAGCCAGGATAATGGCTTTTCGATGTTTGATTTTTAGCAGTAAGAAAGTATATATACTTTCTTACTGCATAAGTGCAACTAAAAATGGATGGTGTTATTATGGAGATAGGATCAAGACTAAAAGAAGCTAGAGAAGAAAAACAGATATCACTGGAAAGTTTACAGGAAACGACTAAAATTCAAAAAAGATATCTGGATGCAATCGAACAAGGTAATTTCCATATTTTACCAGGTAAATTTTATGCTAGGGCATTTATTAAAGAGTATGCAAATGCGGTTGGTTTGGATTCAACGGAGTTACTGGAAGAGTATAAAGATGAAATACCGCAAACCGAAGCAGAGAGTTCTACTCAGTATACCCAGATTCACCGGTCACGTAAGGACAATAATCCAACAAAAAGTTCACCATTCTTCTCATTTATTCCAACTATTATTGTCGTCCTTTTAGTGATAGGTATTGTTTTTGCAGCATGGTATTTCTATCAGCAAACCTTGTCAGATGACAGTTCGGAACCTGTGGACCCACAAACTAGTGATGAGGTTACTTACCCTGCCGAAAACGATCAAGAGGAAGAACAAGCTGAAGACGATAACTCCGATGCAACAAATGAGGAAAACAATAACGCAGATAATGACGTACCAGAACAACCACAGCCAAAATTAACAGTAGCTGAAAAAGGTACTGGATCCACGCCTGAGTCAACACTTGTTCTGGATAATGCGAGTGATAATGTAACGGTTATAATAGAGACATCTGGCGAATCTTGGCTTGAAGTGGAGAACGGTGATGGAAAGTCTTTATTTTCAGGGATGTTTACTGCTGATGATTCTCCACTTGAACTAGATCTTTCTGAAGCAGAACGCGTCTGGTTGAGAATTGGATCGGCACCTAATTTGTCTATTACGATTGATGGAGTAGAGGTTAAATATCCAGTTGATGAGAATGAATATGTACTTCAAAACCTTTGGATAAATATTAATAAAGCAAGTGCACAGTCAAATTAGTAATAGCCATTTTATTTTACCCCCTTCTTTATATGGAGGGGGTTTATACCGTAGGAGGAAATAGTTGTGAATATACCAAATAAAATTACGCTCTCCCGTATATTTTTAATCCCAATTTTCATTATTTTATTAAGTGTTCCATTCAACTGGGGTGTATGGAACATAGGCGATTCATCTCTCCCTGTTTCACATCTTGCTGCGGCGATTTTGTTTATCGTAGCTTCAACAACTGACTGGGTGGATGGCTATTACGCCAGGAGGTATAATTTAGTTACAAATTTAGGGAAGTTTTTAGATCCATTAGCAGATAAACTACTTGTAGCTACTGCACTTATTTTACTTGTTGAACTAGGATTAGCGCCTGCATGGGTTACGATTATAATTATTAGTAGAGAATTTGCAATTACTGGTCTGCGTTTGGTAGCTGCTGGTGAGGGAGTAGTCTTAGCAGCGGGTAGCATGGGGAAATTAAAAACAGTGACTCAAATGGTTGCGATTTCAGCATTATTGCTTCATAATTTTCCGTTTTCATTTATTGGATTACCTTTTGCTACGGTAATGCTGTATGTAGCTTTATTCTTTACAATTTTATCAGGCTATGACTATTTTGTTAAAAATTGGCATGTTATGAGGGATTCAAAGTGATGAAACAGTTTCGAACGGAAATTATTGCAGTGGGTACGGAGCTATTATTGGGACAGATTGCGAACACAAACGCTCAGTGGATATCAGAAAAACTGGCAACGATAGGAATGAATGTGTTTCACCATTCGGTTGTAGGAGACAATCTGCAAAGAGTGAGGGAACAGTTTCGGCATTCCGAAAACCGTGCAGATGTTATAGTTGTTACTGGTGGATTAGGTCCAACAGAGGATGATTTAACTCGAGAAGCTTTTCAGGAAATAGCCAGTAGGGAAATAATTGAACACCGGCCATCAATGGAAAAAATAGAGGCTTATTTTAGAAAACAGTATTCTAAAATGACCCCGAACAATCGAAAACAAGCACGCGTGTTTACTGGCGCAGACGTAGTTGAAAATACTGTGGGGATGGCACCAGGAATGATTGTATCTGAAAACGATACAACGTGGATTTTTTTGCCTGGAGTACCAAGAGAAATGAAACAGATGATGTCGGACAGGGTATTGCCATATCTTCAGCAATTAACAGGGGAAAGATCAGTTATTAAATCCACAATGCTACGATTTATAGGCATTGGTGAGTCACAGCTTGAGGATGAACTAAGTGATATTATTCAAAGTCAAAGTAACCCCACGATTGCTCCTTTGGCACAAAGTGAAGGTATAGCTATTAGGCTAACTGCTAAGGCGAACACCCAAGACGAGGCTTTAAATTTAATCAACAAGACAAAGCTGCAAATTCATGCCAAAGTAGGAGACTACATCTATGGAACTGATGAGCAATCAATAGAGGAGAACGTGTTTAACTTGTTAAAAGCCCAAAATAAACACATAGCTGCTGCCGAAAGCTTAACAGGAGGTATGTTTACTGAAAAGCTTATAGCTGTTGAGGGTGCTTCTGAAGTATGCCGTGGCGGACTTGTTTGTTATGATACAAACGTTAAAGAAAATGTATTGCATGTTTTGCCTGAAACGATTAAGCAGTATGGAACAGTCGGCGAAGAATGTGCTATGGAAATGTCCAGAAATATATGTGGGCTTTTAGAGTCAGATATCGGAATTAGTTTTACGGGTGTTGCTGGTCCGGATAGTGTGGAAGGTCATCCTGCTGGAACTGTTTTTATCGCTGTTGATGACGGTTCCAAGGAAATAATTGCAAAGAAATTCACATTCCAAGGCAGCCGGCAAACAATACGGAAAAAAGCCACTTTAAAAGGATTTGAACTTTTATATTATTTGTTGAAATAGTATTTTGGGATCATGAATTTATTGGGAAATTGTATTTTCAGAGTCTGATAATCTAGTAAATATCATTTTTCCTCCTATATAAACCTCGGAAAATGGGAACATTTATTCGTTCTTTTCTTGGCAAAACATGAAAAACAAGGTATGATGTAGATAGTAATTAAAGGAGGTAAGCTCGTTGGGAGATAAAAAACAAGCTTTAGATATGGCGTTAAAACAAATTGAAAAACAGTTCGGAAAAGGTTCTGTTATGAAACTGGGAGAGCAAGCTGAAAAAAAGATTGAAACAATTCCAAGCGGTTCACTGGCATTGGACGTAGCATTAGGTATTGGTGGATATCCAAGAGGCCGTGTGGTAGAAATATATGGACCAGAATCTTCTGGTAAAACAACTGTAGCTCTACATGCAATTGCTGAAGCACAGCATAAGGGTGGAAATGTGGCGTTTATAGATGCCGAGCATGCACTTGACCCAACATATGCACGTGCATTAGGTGTAGACACTGACGAACTACTATTATCTCAGCCAGATACTGGTGAGCAAGCTCTGGAAATTGCTGAGGCACTTGTGCGCAGTGGTGCAGTAGATATAGTTGTTGTTGACTCGGTTGCAGCTTTAGTTCCCAAAGCAGAAATTGAAGGTGAAATGGGTGACGCACATGTGGGTTTGCAGGCACGTCTTATGTCGCAAGCATTAAGAAAACTATCAGGTGCAATTAATAAATCAAAGACAACAGCTATATTCATTAATCAGATCAGAGAAAAAGTAGGGGTTATGTTTGGTAATCCGGAAACAACCCCTGGCGGTCGCGCACTGAAATTCTATGCATCTGTTAGATTGGAAGTTCGCCGCGCAGAAACATTGAAGCAGGGAAATGATATGGTTGGTAATAAAACACGAATTAAAGTGGTTAAGAATAAAGTAGCGCCACCTTTCAAGAAGGCAGAGGTTGACATTATGTATGGGGAAGGTATATCCAAAGAGGGCGAAATAATAGATGTTGGGTCTGACCTTGATATTGTTCAGAAAAGTGGTGCATGGTATTCCTATAATGGAGATCGGCTTGGACAAGGCCGGGAAAATGCAAAGGAATATCTGAAGGCTAATGAGAATGTCATGAAAGAGTTACATGGAATGATCCGTCAACATTATAATTTAGATGAACAGCCAGAAAAAGAAAAAGAAAAAGAAGATAAGGGACAGGAAAGTTTAGATGTCTAAGAATATTTAACTGAAAAATCCTTTGCTGGTAATTACTAGCAAAGGATTTAGTAATTTGGCCGGATTGATAATTGTTACGATTCCTTGACATTGGCTATACGGACAATTACAATTAAATTGTATAATTTTATATTTTTATTATACAAATTTACTTATTTATTATTGAACATTGTACATGCCGACAATAATGAATTGTTGTACAACTTATAGCAATAGGAGGTGAACCCCATGGACAGTCCCTTAATCATCTCCATTTTGCTTGCCGTAATCGTCGGTATTGTTGTTGGTTATCTGATTCGTAAATCTATTGCAGAAGCTAAAATTTCCAGTGCTGAAAATTTAGCTAAACAAATAGTAGATGAAGCACATCGAAATGCAGATGCCTCTAAAAAAGAGGCACTTCTTGAGGCGAAGGATGAAAATCATAAACTTCGTCAGCAGACAGAAGATGACTTACGTGAACGTCGAACAGAAGTGCAAAAGCAAGAAAATCGTCTGATGCAAAAAGAAGAAAATCTGGACAGAAAAAGTGAAACGCTGGATAAGCGAGAGCTCTTGTTAGAGAAGAAAGAACAATCACTAACAGAAAAACAACAACAAATTGAAGAAATGGAAAGCAAAGTGGAAGCTTTAATTCAGGAGCAGCAAACGGAGCTTGAACGCATTTCAGGGTATACAACTGATCAGGCAAGACAGATTATTTTAGAGCGAGTTGAACAAGAGGTTAGTCATGAATCAGCACTTATGATAAAAGAAGCTGAAAATCGTGCGAAAGAAGAAGCAGACAAGAAAGCGAAAAGCATTCTTTCATTAGCCTTACAGCGTTGCGCCGCGGACCATGTTGCTGAAACCACTGTATCTGTTGTAAATCTTCCTAATGACGAAATGAAAGGTCGAATAATTGGTCGTGAGGGCCGAAATATTCGGACTTTAGAAACGCTTACCGGTATCGATTTAATTATTGATGATACACCGGAAGCAGTAATTCTGTCAGGTTTTGATCCAATACGTCGAGAGACAGCTCGTATGGCTCTAGAGAAACTCGTACAAGACGGTAGAATACACCCTGCAAGAATAGAAGAAATGGTGGATAAAGCCAGACGTGAGGTAGATGAATATATACGGGAAATTGGAGAGGAAACAACGTTTGAAGTTGGAGTACACGGACTACATCCGGATTTAGTTAAAATACTTGGTCGCCTAAAATATCGTACAAGCTATGGTCAAAATGTGTTGAAGCATTCTACAGAGGTAGCTTACCTTTCCGGATTGCTTGCTGCCGAGTTAGGTGAAGATGAAACACTTGCCAAAAGAGCTGGCTTACTTCATGACATTGGTAAAGCTATTGATCATGAAGTAGAGGGAAGCCATGTTGAAATTGGGAAAGAACTAGGAATCAAGTACAAGGAACATGAAGTTGTCATTAATTCGATTGCTTCTCACCATGGTGACGAAGAAGCTACTTCCATTATTTCTGTTTTGGTTGCTGCAGCAGACGCACTATCCGCTGCACGTCCTGGAGCAAGAAGTGAAACATTGGAAAATTACATCAAGCGTCTCGAGAAACTTGAAGAGATATCAGAGTCGTTTACAGGTGTAGAAAAGTCGTTTGCTATTCAGGCAGGTAGAGAAATTAGAATTATGGTTAAGCCTGATGAAATTGATGACATTGATTCAGTAAAAATCGCACGGGATATTCGTAAGCGAATTGAGGGCGAATTAGATTACCCAGGTCATATTAAAGTAACTGTTATCAGAGAAACTAGGGCAGTTGAATATGCAAAATAATGACCAATAAGAGGAACTAGATTAATAAAAGCGGCCAACTGGTCGCTTTTATTTTTGCTTTACAGTATAATTTGACTGTGAAATATACTATTACCCGTTAGGATGATAATAATTATGAAAATATTGTTTATAGGTGATGTAGCAGGATCTCCCGGAAGAGATATGGTTCAACATTATTTACCTAAATTAAAGGAAAAACACCGTCCGCATATAACAATTATTAACGGAGAAAACGCCGCATCCGGAAAAGGGATAACTGAAAAAATTTATAAGCAATTTCTTGAATGGGGTGCTCAGGTGATTACAATGGGGAATCATACTTGGGATAAAAAAGAAATATTTGATTTTATAGATGACGCCAAGAACATGGTGCGCCCAGCAAACTTTCCAGAGGGTACACCTGGAAAAGGGCTGACGTTTGTAAATTTAAATGGAAACGAAATTGCGATAATCAACATGCAAGGCCGCACCTTTTTACCTGCGCTTGATGACCCATTTCGTAAAATGGATGAACTGATTGAAGAAGCAAAAAAACGTACAAGCATTATTTTTGTGGATTTTCATGCAGAAGCTACAAGTGAAAAACAAGCAATGGGCTGGTACCTGGATGGTCGGGTCAGTGCTGTTGTTGGTACACATACACACACGCAAACAGCTGATGATCGTATTTTACCACAAGGAACAGCATATATTACTGATGTTGGGATGACCGGACCCTATGATTCGATTTTAGGTATGGAAAGGGAAGCAGTCATGAAAAAGTTCCTCACGGGTCTGCCGGTACGTTTTGAAATTGACACAACGGGAAGAAGTCAGTTGAACGGATTTTTAGTTACAATTAGTGATAAAACCGGAAAAGCTACCCAGGTTGACCGTATTTTAATAAATGATGACCATCCTTTCTTCGGTTGATTATTTGAATGTTTAGAATTATTGATGCATAATAAGGTAATAAGCTATCATCTCCAAGAATATAGTAGCAATAGAACTACAATAGTAATTGAAGGAGGTACTAGTAATGGAAGTATTGAAAGTTTCAGCAAAATCAAATCCAAATTCAGTAGCGGGTGCACTTGCGAATGTCCTACGAGAACGGGGAACAGCGGAAATGCAGGCGATTGGTGCAGGCGCCTTAAACCAGTCTGTTAAAGCGGTAGCAATTGCCAGAGGATTTGTAGCGCCTAGTGGAGTTGATTTAATTTGTATTCCGGCTTTTACTGATATTATGATTGATGAGGAAGAACGTACAGCAATTAAACTGATTGTAGAACCCAGATAATTTACTAAATATAATATTAAGTGTTGCGCAGTTGCGTAACACTATTTTTATGACAAAATTGGTAAACTTTAAATTTCTAAGGGTTTTTTATTTGCGCTAGACTACTCATGTATTGTTAAATTTGCCTATAGCCTTTATAATTTAATAATGTACATCTATGTCATTAAAAGCGTTTTATATATAGGAAAGGAGTTTCGTTAATGAATGAGCAGCAACGAAAGGATCAGTCGCAAATAAAGCAACCGGAGAATCCAACGGACATAAAATCCGAATCGGATAATATGAACCGGTTAAAAAACACTTCCAGCGACGACATTATATCAAAGTATTTTGAAACAACATATGAGCCCCCAAATTTAAATAAGGCACGTAAACGTGGCCGTGATGATGTGAAAGTTCATTATGATTTTGAAATCCCTGAGGGTATGGAGAAAATCGGCGAAGGCAAAAAGTTCATGATTCGTACATATGGATGTCAAATGAATGAACATGATACAGAGGTCATGGCAGGTATTTTAACAGAAATGGGGTATGAGTCTACTTCTGATACAAAAGAAGCAGATATTATCTTATTGAACACCTGTGCAATTCGCGAAAATGCGGAAAATAAAGTGTTTGGAGAAATTGGTCACTTAAAACCCCTGAAATTAGAAAATCCAGACTTAATCCTAGGTGTATGCGGATGTATGTCTCAGGAAGAATCTGTTGTAAATCGCATTTTGAAAAAGCATCCGCAAATTGATTTGATCTTCGGGACGCATAATATACATCGCCTACCGAACTTAGTAAAAGAAGCTATGTTTGGAAAAGAAAAGATTGTAGAAGTGTGGTCCAAAGAGGGAGACATTATTGAAAATCTTCCAAAAGTACGAAAAGGTAATATAAAAGCGTGGGTTAACATTATGTACGGGTGTGATAAATTCTGTACCTACTGCATTGTTCCAATGACGCGCGGTAAAGAACGCAGCCGAAGACCAGAAGATATTATCCAGGAAGTGAGACATCTGACAGCACAGGGCTATAAAGAAGTCACCCTGCTGGGCCAAAACGTTAATGCATATGGGAAAGATTTAGAGGGATTATCTTATGGTCTTGGTGATTTGATGGATGATATTCATAAAATTGATATCCCACGTGTACGTTTTACAACATCACACCCAAGAGATTTTGATGATCGCTTAATTGAGGTGTTGTCCCAAGGCGGTAACCTACTTGACCATATTCACCTTCCTGTTCAATCAGGCAGTAGTGAAGTTCTAAAGAAAATGAACCGAAAATATACGCGTGAAGAATATTTGGAATTAGTTCGTAAAATACGTGAAGCTATGCCTAATGCAACTCTCACTACAGATATCATCGTTGGCTTTCCAAATGAAACAGAAGAACAATTCGAAGAGACAATGACATTGGTAGAAGAAGTTGGTTTTGAAGCAGCATATACGTTTATTTATTCACCTCGTGATGGTACACCAGCAGCCAGAAAAACAGATGACGTACCAGAAGAAGTGAAAAAACAACGGTTATACCGTTTAAATGATCTTGTTAATAAACAATCAGCAGAATCAATGAAAACATATGATAATAAGATTGTTGAAGTTCTGGTTGATGGTGAAAGTAAGAAAAATCCAGATGTTCTTGCTGGATATACAGAAAGAAATAAACTGGTAAACTTTAATGGTCCTAAATCAGCAATTGGCAAAATAGTTGAGGTCGAAATTACCGAATCCAAAACATGGTCTTTAAATGGTGTAATGGTAGAAAATACAGTTGAGGTGAATTAATATGGCTGAATATACGCGCAAACAAATACTTGATGAGGCAAAGGGCTTGGCACAGATGTTAGCTGGCACAGAAGAAATTGATCGCTTTAAACAAGTTGAGGCGAAAATTAATGATAATAAGAAAGTACAACAATTAATAACCAAAATTAAAACATTACAGAAGCAAGCAGTTAATTTTCAGGCTTATGAAAAGACAGAAGCATTGAAAAAGGTAGAAGCTGAAATTGACCGTTTGCAAGCTGAGATTGATGATATTCCAGTGGTACAAGAATTCAAGGAAACGCAAATTGTGGTTAACGACATATTACAATTGGTTTCTGGAACAATTGCACGTGAGGTTACAAATGATGTTATCTCATCAACCGGCGGTGATCTTTTATCAGGTGAAACCGGTTCAAAGACAAATAACGGCTCAGCATGCAGCCATTAATTTGATGCCAGGCAGGAATTTTTTCTTGCCTGGCTTTCCTTATGGCAATAGCCTTTGAATGCTTTTCAAGAAAAGATATCCCAATCTTTACGTCCTTTTATAGAATAGCTATGCACTATAGGTATTTGTCTTGCATAAAATGACTATGAAAAAAGAGGAGGTAAACGAAATTATGACTTTTCTTGATCAAGAATTCAGAGAAATCATTACGAAAGCTGTTTGCGGCAAGGGTAGAAAGTTCACGCAGGCTACTCACAATATCTCACCGTCACATAGACCGTCAAGCATTCTTGGCTGCTGGGTGATAAACCATTTGTATAATGCCAAGAAAAAATCAGAAGATACTGTAGAGGTAAATGGCAGTTACGATATTAATATCTGGTACTCGTACAATGATAATACCAAAACAGAGGTGGTAACAGAACGTGTAACGTATTGTGATTATATTCCACTATCTGTTAAAGATGATCATTGCCTATCTGATGATTATGATGTCATTGCCAAAGTGATTCAACAGCCTAATTGTCTGGAATGCCAGATTGCTAACCAGGGTCATAAAATAGTTGTGGAAATAGAGCGCGAATTTGTTGTCCAAATTATCGGAGAAACCAAGGTTAAAGTAAGGGTAAATCCAAAAGGTTTCAACGATGATTATGATGATGACGATTGGGGATTTGATATAACAGATGACGAGTTAAGTGATGTGAGTCCAGATTTTGTGAATGATAAGGCGAAGGACTAAACAACTTACGAGGGTTAATTCTCTCGTAAGTTTTTTTTGGGAGTTTAAGAAAGCATAACTTATTTCAAATATAATAATGATAAAAAATGACCTGTTTCTGTTTTAAAAGGTGGTATGTTTGTACTAAAACTGACTGGATTATGAGGATGAAGTATTACCACTCGGAATGATGAGGATCTGACAAAAGGGCGTAATGAATCCTCATTCCGCTAAATCGCAGAAAAGGTGCTATCGGAAGGGTGAGACGGATCCTAGTTCCGATAGAAACAGAAAATCAGCAAATTTGAGGCGGGAATTGGCAAATAGCGGAATGAGGATCCACCAAAACAGTATACCGGATCCTTATTCCGTTAAAAAGTTCTTTAACAATAGGTAAAGTAGTTAATGTAAGCTGTGACACAATATACCGCTTTGGAAATAACTTTGCGCACCTTAGGGCAACGCTTCAGCCTCCTCGGAAGCATAACAGCTACCTGTGGGATCTTTAGTTTCTGCTTTCCTACAGGAGGGAGTCTTTGCGTATTTCCTCCACTGGATTGCGCACAATTTACCTAACAAATATAAATGTCTTTCTTATGAAATGAGGAAGTCGCTTTATGTCTACAAATTATGCTATAATTGAACATTATATTCGGTAAATTTTTGGAGGATTAACTTATGGCTAAACATACACCAATGATGGAACAATACTTAAAAATAAAGGCAGAGCATAAAGACGCATTTTTATTTTTCCGATTAGGCGATTTTTATGAAATGTTCTTTGATGACGCAATAAATGCTGCCAGAGAATTGGAAATCACCCTTACAAAACGCGGGGCAGGACAAGATGACCCCATTCCGATGTGTGGTGTACCCTATCATTCAGCTGCTAATTACATAAAGAATTTAATTGAAAAAGGTTATAAAGTTGCTATTTGCGAGCAAGTTGAGGATCCAAAGGATGCTAAGGGTGTTGTAAGAAGAGAAGTGGTTCAGCTCATAACGCCAGGAACTGTGATGGAAAGTAATATGCTTAATGAACGTGACAACAACTATATTGCCAGTCTTTCTCATTTCCCTGATGGTTCCTATGTGATTGTTTATAATGATTTGTCTATTGGTGAAAACAATATTGCACTTATTTCAAGTGGATGGGACGCAGTCATTCATGAGTTGTTCAATCAGCCAATAAAAGAAATAGTAATTCCTTCGAATCTGCCTGATGAGTTACAGGACCAATTAAGCAAAAAATTAAACGTAACATTATCCTATCAGGATGAAATAAATTTTAATGCGGAATACCGCAGTTTATGTGACAATCTGAATGACGAGCGGCTTGTTAAAGGATTTAGCCGACTGCTTAATTACATTCAATACACACAAAAGCGTTCACTTGATCATTTACAGCCAGCCAAAGTTATTGAATTGGACCATCATTTAGCGTTGGACATGTACTCCAAACGAAACCTGGAATTAACGGAGACAATTATTAAAAAAGGAAAACACGGCAGTCTATTGTGGGTACTTGATAAAACAGTAACCGCAATGGGCTCCAGAATGCTTAAAAAGTGGCTTGAACGCCCATTATTAAATAAACATGAAATTGAAAAACGTCATGATATTGTTGATGGCTTTTATCAGGGGTTCATGGAGCGTGATTCGTTACGGGATGTATTAAAATCAGTTTATGACTTGGAACGCCTTGCTGGTCGAGTTGCTTTCGGTAACATAAATGCACGTGATCTTATCCAATTAAAACAGTCAATAGAAAAGCTGCCGGCAGTTAGGGCTATACTAAGACAATTTGACCAAAAAAATATAATTGAGTTAAGTAGTAATCTTACATTTCCAGAAGAAATTCTATCGATATTGGATACCAGTTTGATAGAAGATCCGCCAATATCGATCAAAGAAGGATCGATTATTAAAGATGGGTATAATGAGAAGCTGGATACTTATAGAGAAGCTTCACGAAATGGTAAACAATGGATTGCAGAACTCGAACAGAAGGAAAAGAAAGAAACAAATATCAAGTCTCTTAAAATTGGATACAATCGTGTGTTCGGCTATTATATTGAAGTGACTAAAGCCAATTTACATTTATTGCCGGAGGGGAAATACGAACGTAAACAGACACTGTCGAATGCTGAACGTTATATAACACCCGAATTAAAGGAAAAAGAAGAACTTATTTTAGAGGCAGAAGAGAAAAGCGTTGATCTAGAATACAATTTATTCATTGAAATCCGCGAACAGATAAAAGAGCATATACCTGAAATACAGTATTTGGCTGAAATAGTCAGCAAGATTGATGTACTTCAGGCATTTGCAACGGTAAGTGAAGCGAATAATTATAAGCGTCCTCGATTTGTTGATGATACGTTATCTATTAAAAATGGACGTCATCCCGTAATAGAACAGGTAATGAAGGATGATTCGTTCGTACCCAATAATGTTTCGCTTGATCAAAACACAGATGTTCTTCTAATAACTGGACCCAATATGTCAGGTAAAAGCACGTATATGCGTCAATTGGCATTAACAGTTATTATGGGGCAAATTGGTTGCTTTGTTCCATGTGAAGATGCGGATTTAATTCTGTTCGATCAGATCTTTACACGAATTGGTGCAGCAGATGATCTAGTTTCAGGTCAAAGTACATTTATGGTTGAAATGCTGGAAGCCAATCATGCCATTGCTAATGCGACAGAAAACAGTTTGATTCTGCTTGATGAAATTGGCCGAGGTACAAGCACATATGATGGAATGGCACTGGCGCAATCGATTGTTGAATATATCCACAATAATATTCATGCCAAAACATTATTCTCAACGCATTATCATGAATTAACAGCACTTGAAAACACCTTAGATAAATTGAAAAACATTCATGTTCGTGCAGAAGAGAATGAAGGAAATGTAGTTTTCCTTCACCAGATAAAAGAAGGAGCGGCTGATCAAAGCTATGGTATACATGTTGCGAAATTAGCAAATCTTCCTAAACCACTCATTGATCGAGCAGGTTCCATTTTAAATCAACTGGAGAATGATAATGACAGGCAGGAGGAAGCCAATCTAGCTGCTAATGATCAACTATCCTTTTTTATTGAGGAAAAAATACCTAAAGAAAATAAAAAGTACAGCAAAGAAGACAAATCAATAATCGATGACTTAAATAATCTTAATTTATTTGAAATGACACCAATGGAAGCGATGAACGAACTATACCGCTTGCAAAAATATGTGAAAAAGTAGGAATGAAGGGAGTGTTCTCATGAATATCGTTCAAATGCCAGATGCATTAGCAAATAAAATAGCTGCTGGAGAAGTAGTGGAACGCCCTGCGTCTGTTGTCAAAGAATTAATCGAAAATAGTATAGATGCGAATAGTAACTCGATAAAGGTTGAAGTAGAAGAAGCAGGTTTGCAAAAAATTAAAATAACCGATAATGGTGATGGTATGTCTCAGGATGACTGTGAGAGAGCATTCTTGCGTCATGCGACAAGTAAGATAAAAAGTGAAACAGATTTATTTCATGTCAAAACACTTGGATTTCGTGGTGAAGCATTAGCAAGTATCGCAGCAGTCAGCAGATTAACGGTAAAGACATCGCAGGGAGATAGTGCAGCAACAGTACTTTCGATGGAAGGCGGTTCCATAATAAACAAGGAGAAAGGTGATGCACGTAAAGGTACAGAAATTATAGTGGAAGATTTATTTTTTAATACTCCTGCTCGCCTAAAATATATGAAAACCATTCATACGGAGCTTGGACATATTACAGACTTATTAAACAGATTAGCATTGTCACACCCGGAAATTCGTTTTGAAGCCGTTCATAACGGAAAGTCTCTCTTTAAGACAACTGGTTCTGGGGACTTGCTTCAGGTAGCTGGGAATGTATATGGGATGAGTGTGGCCAAAAAGATGTTGCCAATTCAACGTGAAACCCTTGATTTTTCAATTGATGGATTTATTGCAAAACCTGAGGTAACCAGAGCTTCGCGTAATTATATTTCCACCATTATTAATGGGCGGTATATTAAGAGTATTCCATTGTCACAAGCGATTATTAGAGGATATCATACACTCCTGCCAATCGGTCGTCTGCCGGTAGTCGTCCTATCGATAACAATGGACCCGATTTTAGTTGATGTGAATGTCCACCCAACTAAACTGGAGGTTCGTTTTAGTAAAGATAAGGAATTATTTGCTGCCATTGAGGAGACAATCAGAACAAAATTTCGGGAAACATCTTTAATTCCTGAACCTGATATAGGACAAAAACAGGAAAGACAGGAAAAATCTGTTCAAAACACATTACAATTTAATGAACCACAAAAGGAAGAGCAGCAATGGGAATCAAGGCCCCAAGTAAATGAACAAGTTCCGGTTATGGAGCAATCAAATTCAACAAATAATATAGGTTTTCAAATAGAGCATGATAACGGTAATGATATCCCTTCCGATGTGAAGCCAGCAGTGTTCAAAGAAGATCAGCCACGCATCCCTACCATGTATCCAATTGGCCAACTCCATGGCACTTACATTCTGGCCCAAAATGAAAATGGACTATATATGATTGATCAGCATGCTGCACAAGAACGTATAAAATATGAATTTTTTAAACAGAAGCTTGGTAAAACGGTTAACGAATCTCAGGAGCTATTAATGCCTTTGACATTTGATTTTTCCAAACAAGAGTCTATCTTTATTGATCATTATAAAGGTGAACTTGAAAAAGTAGGTCTTTTTTTTGAGCCATTTGGGAATCAATCCTATATCATCCGGTCATATCCTACGTGGTTTCCTGAAGGTTTTGAAGAAGAGATAATTCGGGAAATGATTGATCAGGTTATGGATGATGAACGGATAAATGTTGAGAAGATAAGAGAAGATGCCGCAATATTAATGTCATGCAAACGATCTATTAAAGCGAATCATTATTTAAACCAGGAAGACATGTTTCGATTACTGGAAGATTTACGTAATTCAACTGATCCATTTACATGTCCGCATGGCCGACCAATCATTGTGCATTATTCATCCTATGAGTTGGAAAAAATGTTTAAAAGGGTTATGTAAGGGATTGAATAAAAGAAGCACACCTCGTGAAAACTATAGCAAAAACTGCGAGGTGTGTTATGGAAAATCAAAAGCTAATAAATTTTTTAAATCAATTGTTGTCTAATTACTTTGTCATGTATGTGAAGCTTCACCGTTATCACTGGTTCGTTCAGGGAAAACACTTTTACCAGCTGCACGACGTTTTTGAGGATATGTATCAAACCATGGCGACGGACTTGGATGAGATAGCGGAACGCGTGTTAATGATTGATGGCAAACCTTTGGCAACAATGGTTAAATACATAAAAGAAGCAACACTTGCGGAAGCGACTGCCGATGATAAAGAAGACGAGATTATAAGACAGCTAATTAGTGACTATAAACAGATCATCAACGAAATAAAGGATGAGGGTATTCCTGAGGCTTCTGATCGAAAAGATGAGCCAACAGTTGACTTACTTGTAACATTACAAGGAAAATTAGAAAAGCATATTTGGATGTTACATGCATATCTCGCGTATGAATAAAGAAATATAGGGGAATGATGATGAAAAAACCAGTTATTGCGATTGTTGGACCAACTGCTGTTGGAAAAACCAGACTTAGTGTAGAAGTTGCTGAAAAATTTCATGGAGAGATTATAAGTGGAGACTCTATGCAAGTATACCAAGGTTTGGATATTGGAACTGCAAAAATTACCGAGGAAGAAAAACATGGCATTCCTCATTATTTAATTGATACAAAACGTCCGGGTGACCCATTCTCAGTTGCAGATTATCAGATGCTTGTCCAACAGTATATAAACGAAATTAGTTCACATCAAAAGTTGCCAATAATAGCTGGTGGAAGTGGACTATATATTCAAGCAGCATTATATGACTACAACTTTTCAGATCAACGACGAGATGACGAAGTAACCAGGAAATTGGAAGAAGAACTTAATAGTCATGGTGTGCTAACGCTACATAATAGATTAAAAAAAATCGATTCTGATCAAGCTGCGAAAATTCACCCAAATAACCACCGCAGAGTAATTCGTGCACTGGAAATCTATCAAACAACTGGTTTGACTATGACAGCATACCAAGAGCAACAGAAAAGGGAATCCCCATATAGTCCCATCTTTATAGGTTTAGAGATGGACCGGAAGCTTTTATATCAGCGAATAAATGCTCGAGTTGACAATATGCTTGAACAAGGCCTATTAGATGAGGTTGAAATGCTCTATAAACAAGGCTTTGAAAATTCCCAATCTATGAGGGGAATTGGTTATAAAGAGTTTATTCCCTATTTGAAAG
>JBDNGJ010000132.1:0-9710 GCA_041689365.1 Virgibacillus sp. | reverse complement strand
TTTTAAACTACCTCACACCCGAGGAAGCATTCGCGCAATGTATTTCTTGTGTGGCCTAGGCCACACAAGAAATACATTGGCTACCCTAACCCCTATTTGGTGGTTTCACGAAGAGTGTTGCATTTAATCTTGCAATTTACTATATTCTTCCTTCCACTTTTCAGCTTTACTTAAAAATTCATCAACCTTAGTATTCGTTCTATTATTTGTCATGAATGAACACCTCTCTTCAATTTTTCCGATCAGTTGTTAATCAAGAATAATCAGTTTTATTTTTTTCTTTGTCATTACTTGAAATAAGTCCATAAAGCCCCAAGCAAAATCCTGAAACAAAAAGGATAAAACCAATTATTAGTCCAAATGCATTAATCCCGTTAGTCATATTTAAGAAACTGCCCATAATAACACAAAGAATACCAAATAATATTAAGGTATTACTTGGTTTATTTCTAAATAAGTACACACTTCCTAATCCAAATAAAACACTAACAATAATTAACATAGAAAACTCCCTATCTATTTTAATTAGCCTAAGACATATCCACATAATCTCTGTATTTATTTTAACATAAATATTCATAGTCACTTATATAAATTTACTTAATATTCCAAATAAAACTTACTGCAATAGTTTATTTCTAGGGATTCTTATGAAAGTGTATTTTGTTTTCTTACTACAAACAAAAACCGCCCATTAAATTGAGCGGTTCCTTGACGTTCATTTTATTATTTCATCCCAAGCAAGTCATCAATTACTGTGACTACCTGATCAGCATATTTTTCACATGCTTCCTTCGTTGGTGCTTCCACCATTACACGTACTAGCGGTTCTGTTCCAGATGGACGTACAAGAACACGCCCTTCTCCGTCCATTTCTTTTTCCACCGCTTCTATTGCTTCGTTGATTCTTGGATTTGTTAGTGCACTCTTCTTATCAATCACTCGTACATTTTTCAGTACTTGAGGATAAATTTCCATTTCTTCAGCAAGCTCTGATAATTTCTTGCCGGTTTCTTTCATAACATTGATAAGTTGAATTGCGGATAACATGCCATCGCCTGTCGTATTATAATCAAGGAAGATGATATGTCCGGACTGTTCGCCACCAAGATTATAGCCACCTCTAATCATTTCCTCCATTACATAACGGTCGCCGACTGATGTTTTATCACTGCGCATGCCATTTTCTTCTAATGCTTTATAAAAGCCGATATTACTCATTACAGTAGATACAACTGTGTCATGGCGCAATACACCTTTTTCATTCATAAACTTACCGCAAATGTACATGATCTGATCACCATCAACAATATTCCCTTTTTCATCTACTGCGATTAAGCGATCACCATCACCGTCAAAGGCAAGCCCAACATCGGCACCCTTTTCAGTAACAAATGCCTGTAATGTTTCTGGATGAGTCGATCCAACACCATCATTGATATTCAAACCGTCTGGAGAAGAACCAATAGAGAATATATCTGCTTCAAGATCTGCAAATAGATGTGTAGCTAAACTGGATGTTGATCCATGTGCACAGTCAATTGCTATTTGCATATCATCAAAGTCATTATCGATTGTTCCTTTTAAGAAGGAAAGATATTTTTGCCCGCCTTCAAAGTAATCGTTAACTAACCCAACATCGGCACCTACTGGGCGAGGAAGATTATCTTCCCCCTCCATCAATTGTTCGATTTCGTTCTCCTGGTCATCTGTTAACTTAAAGCCATCAGGTCTGAAAAATTTAATACCATTATCCTCGACTGGATTGTGTGAGGCGGAAATCATAATCCCAGCCTCGGCACTTGTTGCTTTTGTCAAATAGGCAACACCTGGCGTAGAAATAACCCCTAAGCGCATAACCTCTGCACCTATAGAAAGCAACCCTGCTACAAGGGCACCCTCTAGCATGTGTCCGGAAATACGTGTATCGCGTCCAATTAATATTTTGGGTTTCTGTACATTTCTTGTTAATGTATAACCGCCAAAACGGCCTAATTTAAACGCGAGTTCTGGTGTTAATTCAGTATTTGCTACTCCTCTGACACCATCTGTTCCAAAATAATTTCCCATGTTGGATCTCTCCTTTACATCCATTTAACCAATTGTGAGAGCATTGTGGATTCAGGGTACTTCATTACGCCCTAATCCATTTCGATAAAGCACTATCCCTATAAATTATCATGTAATTTCTATTGTAACCTGATCAAATTGGCCATCTACTTCACTAATCTCAGGTCCTTCAATTGTTACTGGAAGTTGATGCTCTCCACTCTCCAGTCCTCCCGCGTCCACCGTTACCTGAAAGTCCTCTGCTGTAAGTTCACTAACATTGCTCTGGTTACCTACAACAGTTATATTCATAACCGGTTCTGCAGGTTCAACGAACGAAACTTCTTGTCCTTCCCCCAGATTTTCAACATCTATCGGAACATCCTCTACAGTTCTCGTCTGCTCGAGTTCGATTGTTACTTCGACTTGCTCCAATTCTGGAGCATTGGCACCATCCGGTAATGCTAGTCCAACATTTATCGTGCCGGACTCGGTTATCTCCGACATATCAATTTCCTCTGTGGAAACTTCCTCTATGCCTTCCAAGACATCACTTGTTGCGAATATTTCTGCTTCATCTACATTAGCAGATATAGAGGATAATGAATACCCTTCAGGTAAATCTCCGGTTGTTGATAAGGTTACCGGAACGGTTTTACTCGGATTCTGAATTTCAGCAGAAACAGCAACACTCTCAGGCTCCACTTTAACATTCAGTTCATTTCCACTGGCATCATATACATTAACCGGCACTTCCCGATTGTCTATATTTTCCTCCAGGTCAGCTACATCTACAAATACTTTAACAATGGCAATTTTGTCAATTACTTCTCTTGAGCTTGTGATTGTTACTTTTTGCGGACTTACTTCCGCTGTACCTACTTCATAGCCTTGAGGAAGTTGTTTAGTGTTAATAAAATCAACCGCTACATCAAACTCTTCCGATGCCCGCTCTTCAATTGTAACCTCAATCGTCTTCGGTTCAATGTATACTGTAAGTTCATCTGGTATGCCACTATGCTGCAGCTCAACTGTATGTGTTCCTTCCTCAAGATCTTGCAGGTCGACAAATACGTCAAAGTTTTGTTGCCGTGCTGTTGCAGTCATTGTACCTGTTGGACCCTCTAACGAAACAGTAGAAAATTCTGGTACGCCACTTACAACATAACTATCCTCATCAATCCGTATATTTATCGGGACATTTTCGACTGACTGAATTCCTTCATTGTTATCCGGAATTCGCGAATCATTTTGGTATTGATCCATTTCCACTTGCACAAAGACATACAGAACTATAGCAAAGAATAATGAAATGCCACGGACAAACCACCGACTTTTAAACCAATTATCCATTTTCTTTCCCCCTCTGATTTCGTGACTTAGATTCAGGGGCTCTTAATGATAATGGTAAATTATCACGAAGATACTTACGTAAATCCTCGCGGTCCAATTCCCGCTTTAATTCGCCGTTTTTCGTACATGAAATATTCCCGGTTTCTTCCGATACAACGATTGTAATTGCATCTGTCACCTCACTGATACCCATTGCAGCCCGGTGTCTCGTGCCCAATTCTTTCGATATAAACGGACTTTCAGATAGCGGCAAATAACAGGCTGCAGCCATAATTTCCTCGTCCTTAATAATTACCGCTCCATCATGTAATGGTGTATTAGGTGTGAAAATATTCGTTAGCAGTTGATGTGTTAGCCTGCCGTTTATTGGAATACCAGTTTCTGCGTAGTCACCAATACCAGTCTCACGCTCAACTGAAATCAGGGCACCTATACGACGCTTGGCCATATAAGTACTCGATTGCACAATTGCTTCAATCTTCTGTTCCAGAATCTCTTCCTCTGATTTAGACCCTCTGGAAAACATATTCCCACGGCCAAGCTGTTCCAGAGCCCTTCTAAGTTCTGGCTGGAATAATATAATTATGACAACAAAACCCCAGTCAATAGCCTGGTTGGTTATATATTGAATGGTATGTAAATCAAATGCGATACTTAACAGCCATACGGCCAATACGACAATAATACCTTTTAAAAGCTGAATTGCCTTCGTACCTCGAATTAACATGATTAATTTATATAAAACATACCAGACGAGAGCAATATCTATGACGATTTTCAATAGGGTTAAAAAATCAAATCCCCCATCAAGCATGTTCACACTTCCTTCCGCACATATGGTTCCTTCCTATCTATACGTAATAATAGTATATCCATTATATCATATTTTCTATTGTATCATGTTATATTCTGAGCACAAAAAAACCTGGATTTCACACCAGGTTTCTTCGCCTTTTTTCTAATGCACATTCGAGACTAGTCCCAAAGAGAAAATACTTTCAACCATATCCTTTAAGTGAAACCAGATCCATTCAAATATACGATCTACTTCTTTCAGTTCTCCATTTACTTCTCCAGCCGATGCCATAAGTCCTGACCCTTCAATCGAGTCATCTATAAGTTCACTATTTATTAATGTTACATTTCCATCAACAGTACCATCTATCTTCAGATTACCGTTTTTGACCAATAAGTCCCCAGATACGGTAACCCCTTCTGGAACAATAACCGTATCTCCTTGAATAACCAGATTTTCCTGCTTGGAGACAACCAATTCAGTTTGCTGGTTCCATGCTGAAAAAATACCGCTAAACATAAATATGAAAAAGATTGCTGCCGATGTAACGATTGGGTGTGCTTTAAACCAACGCTTATACCTCACACGCTTCTTTTCTGTAGGTAAACTTTCCATAACTTTGGCGGTGAAATCTGCTGGTGCAGAGATGTTCTCTGTACTTTGGACGAGTGTGATTGTGCGCTTCAACTCATGAAAGTGCTTTTGACAGTCCTCACACCCTTCTAAATGACCGCGCAATTTTGTTTCTTCCTGTTTTGTTAAATCACCGTCCAAATACTTATGCATTAGCTCTATAGTGTCCTTATTACAGTTCAAGTTGATCACACTCCTTTACACATGGCGAAGCTTTTTCCTTAGTGCTTCACGGCCCCGATGGATTCGGGTTTTTACAGTTCCCAGCGGAATATCCAGAATGTCACTAATCTCCTGAAGCGAAAACTCTTCTAAATATCTAAGAATAATCACACCTCTATATTTGGGAGGAAGTGTAGAAATTTCCTGATGGATATGGTTTTGTAATTCCAATCCTTCTACTTCCTCTTCAGGCAGTGGTTCATCAGTCGCCAGCCGTGAATACATATCCAAGCCTTCAGTCCCTTTCACTTCAGCATCGAGATAGTAGTCAGGCTTGCGCTTTCGTATCCGGTCAATTGTTAAATTAGTGGCAATTCGGTATAACCACGTCGAGAACTTGCGCCGCTCATCAAACGAATGAATGTTAATATACGCCCTAATAAACGCTTCCTGTGCAATGTCTTCCGCCTCATGCTGATTTCCAAGCATCCGGTAAACATGCTGATAAATCTTATTTTGATAAAATGAGACAACATCCTCGTAGGCGGATTGATCCCCTCTTTTAACCTGTTTTATTTTCTCTTTAATTACCAAGTCCATTATAAGTACCTCCGCTTACTATGCGGTATTTTACATATACGAATTAACATTATGTAAGGTTTCAAAAATTTATATATAAATTGTTTACTTTTATGATTTATTGGGTAATTACATAATACATTATACTAGATTGGAGGCCAGTTTTGTGGAAAACAATTCAATATTATTAGAAAAAATTGAGGACTGTCGTGATACCTTAATTACTTTAAGCAACACCCATGGATTGACCTCTGAAGTTGTAATTCAAACCAGCATAAAATTAGACAAGCTTCTAAATGAATACGATAGTAAGTTCATTACTTATTAAACTCGCCAAAAACAGAGAGAAATAGGGTGAAAAGACATGCAAAATGGGATGTCTTTTTTTTCTGCTGAAATGTTACAATAGAAAAAAACTCGTAGCAGGTGTTTTCATGGCCGAAAAAAAATTGATTGTCTTATTAAGCTCGTTATCTATCACGTTATTGTTTATTATTGAGCAAATTCTTTCCTTCGAATATATTTATAAAACGATAGCAAAGGTGTTCATTTTCTTCGTCGTACTATTTATTTTCCATTACATAACCAAAAGCAAAACTACCTACATTGCGACACGAAGAATCGACACCAGACGATTAAAAGTAGGTACCGGTTTGGGAATTGGAGCATTCCTCATTCTTATCAGCGCATACCTTTTTTTAAAAGATCATATTGACTTCACCCAAATTAGTGAAAACCTGGCACAGAAAAACATTACTGGAGATACTTTTTTATTTATCAGTATTTATATTATAATCGCCAATTCATTTTTAGAGGAGATTTTTTTCAGAGGATTTATCTTTAAAAATCTACAGCAGGAACATCGGCTATTTGCCTATATCTATTCATCATTTTTGTTTGCGATCTACCATACAGCAATCTTTCTTACCTGGTTCAACATCGGATTATTCCTGTTAGCGTTATTTGGATTGTTTACGATAGGATTAGTGTTTAATTGGCTCAATGAAAACTCCAGTAATATTTATAACTCATGGCTTGTTCATATTATTGCTGACTCAGCGATTATTATCATTGCATTAATAGCGATATTTTAACAGGTGCCAACTAACCTTGAGAAGACGGATCCTGGTTCCGTTATTTATTACAAAAACTGCGTTTGGAGCATGGGTCCGGATCGTCGTTCCGTTATTTGGCTTTTTCACCCTAATATACCGTTGATTTTATGCATTTAACGGAACGAGGATCCGCTTCCCCCCTTTTAAAACAGCATTTTCTCCTTTTAGCGGAATGAGGATCCGCACCGATTGTTCGGCGGATCCTTGTTCCGTTATTTATTACAAAAACTGCGTTTGGAGCATGGGTCTGGATCCTCGTTCTTATGTTGGTTTCTTAACTGCAAAAGAGCATCAAATTGCTTTGCAATCCAATGCTCCATTTCTCTCAATATTCTGTTTGTACTTCAAAACTACTTACTTCAACTTTTCACCAAATAGTGATCCTATTAATCCGACAGCAACAGTTGCCGTTTTATTCTTGTGGTCCAAGATTGGATTTACTTCTACAAATTCTGCAGAGGTAAGGATATTGGACTCTGCAAGCATTTCCATGGCTAAGTGGCTTTCACGATAGGATAACCCGCCAATCACCGGCGTTCCTACACCAGGGGCTTCCTCTGGATCCAATCCATCTAAGTCCAGACTCAAATGAACTCCATCTGTACGATTCTTTAAGTAATCTATTGCCTGACTCATTACAGCCGGCATCCCTAAACGGTCCACTTCATGCATGGAATATACGTTTATGCCACTTTCTTTAATCAGATCCTTTTCTCCCGGATCAAGTGAACGGGCCCCTATAATCACGATATTCTCAGGCTTGATTTTCGGCTGGTAGCCAAGTATGTTCGTTAATTTTTCATTCCCGATACCTAAACTTACTGCAAGGGGCATGCCGTGAATATTACCGGACGGCGAAGTATCACCTGAATTCAAGTCACCATGCGCGTCATACCAGATCACACCTAAATTTTCATAGTGCTTCGCTATGCCTGCTAGACTTCCAATAGCAATACTATGATCACCACCCAATACTAATGGGAAATGATTACTCGTAATTTCCGTGTCGACCATTTCTGCAAGTTTCTGATTTGCATCAGCCACCTGTTGTAAATTACGTAAATTATCTTCCTGTTTCTCATATTTGCTATCAGGGCGGGAAACCGGCACATCACCCAGGTCTTTAATATCGTAGTTTAAATTTTCAAGTGTTTCAACAACACCTGCATATCGGATGGCGCTTGGCCCCATATCAACACCGCGCCGACTTTGTCCAAGATCCATCGGCACGCCAATTATAGACATATTTTTCTTCATTTGAATTCCTCCTCTACCTTTTTATTTTAGCCAAAAAACAGGTAATGACTCAACTCGACAAAAATATGTATATATATACACTGGGAATTGATTACTGGAATAAAGCCTTAACATCATGTTATAATGAGTTTGAAAGTAATTAAATATACTTTCACTTATTCCATAATGGAGGTGAGAATCAGTAGTTTATTTCAAGTATATTTTTTTAGTCATGTACTGAATGAGTATTCATTCATTTATTTATATATTAGCTCCAGCTTTTCCGATTTTAAAAACTAGATTGAGGTGAAGTATTATGGACGCACTATTATTTGATAAAGATCACTTGGAAATTCAAAATATGCTGCAAAAGTTTGCTAAGAAGGAAATCGAGCCATTAGCTGCTAAGCGTGATGAAGAGGAGTATTTTGACTGGGATACACATCGGAAAATGGCTAAAAACGGCCTGACAGGCATTCCGTGGCCAGAAGAATATGGTGGAGCTGGAATGGATTATGTTGCCTTCATCAATGCAGTTGAAGAACTTTCCAAAGTATGTGGATCAACTGGTTCCGACTTAGCTATTCATACTGCATTAGCAAGTTGGCCAATCTTCACATTTGGCACCGAAGAACAAAAGCAAAAGTTTCTGAAGCCACTTGCAACAGGTGAAAAATTAGGCGCTTTCAGTCTAACAGAACCAAGCCATGGCTCTAATTATCAACAGTTGGCAACCTGGGCTGTAAGAGACGGTGATGATTATATTGTTAATGGCAGTAAAGTATTTACGAGTAATGCAGGCCCAGCAGGTATTTACATTGTCTTCATGCTTACAGATGATAATGCAGAAGGTGATGGCGAGGGGTTAAGCGCCTTTATTATAGAAAAAGGGATGGAAGGATTTACAATCGGAAAGCCCGAAAGAAAGATGGGTATTCGTGGACATGTGGTTGCATCACTCAACTTTGATAATTGCCGTGTTCCTGCCGAAAATATGTTGGGTGAAGACGGGCAAGGCTATAAAATCGCAAAACGCACGTTACAGGGCGGTCGGCTTGCAATGAGTGCCCAGGCTCTTGGAATTGCCGAAGGAGCTTATCAGCAGGCACTAAGTTATGTGAAAGAACGTGAACAGTTTGGTAAACAGCTAAAGGACTTTCAATCAATCCAATTTAAATTAGCTGATATGGCAATGCAAATTGAGACGTCTCGTCTGTTAGTTTATCAAGCAACAACGCTGCAGCAAAAAGGAATGGATTATCGAGTTGCCTCTTCCATGTGCAAAGCATATGTATCCGAAATGGCAATGAAGTTAACAACAGAGGCAGTACAACTATTTGGCGGCTATGGCTATACACGCGATTATCCGGTTGAACGGATGATGCGTGATGCCAAGATAACACAAATTTATACAGGAACTGTTGAAATGCAGCGCATCGAAATAGCCGAAGACTTGTTAGCGTAATTAAGTAGCAGGCTGGGACAAAATTATTTTAGTCAAGGTAAAATCCGAACTATGATTCGAAATTCTAGAAATAGAATTCGAACTAGTTCGGATTTTTTTGCAGTTAAGAAAGCACCATGGCTGCCGAATGGGCAACCACCATCTATCATGAAAAGTATTTTTCATATAGCAAATTTGAGGTTTAGCGGACACCAGAGACCTTATTTGGCAGAAATTCACGAAAATGGTGGTGTTTGCGGACATCAGGGACCTTATTTCACACAAATACAGTTAAATAACCATGATATATTTAAAATAAGGGCTTCTGTGTCCGGATAATATC
>JBDNGJ010000131.1:0-10789 GCA_041689365.1 Virgibacillus sp. | reverse complement strand
AATTCGTGAATCACCGACGAACTTCATCCCTTTACCCTTATGCACAGCTTTACCTCCTTTTTATTTATAGTGGTCCGGAAATTCCTTGTCTTCGTATTAATACAAAGTGTGCTGCCAATAAACCGAACAAGGCAGCTGGCAAGAAGAACACGTGAATTGCAAAGAATCTGGTCAATGTCTGTGCACCAACAATATTCGCGTCACCGGCGAGTAAAGTTTTGATTTGTTCTCCCATAAATGGAACCTGTTCTGCTATTTCGAGACCAACTTGAGTCGCAAAATATGCTTTATTATCCCAAGGCAATAAATATCCAGTAAAACCGAGTCCAAGCATAACAAAGAATAGAAGAACTCCAACTATCCAGTTTAGTTCACGTGGTTTTTTATATGCACCTTGGAAAAATACCCGCAGTGTATGTAGTAGCAACATTACAATAACAACACTGGCACCCCAGTGATGCATACCTCGTACAATTTGGCCATGCGCAACTTCAGTCTGTAAATAATAAACCGACTTCCACGCATTTTCGATATCCGGAACGTAATACATCGTTAAAAACATACCTGATAAAATCTGGATAACGACTACGAAAAACGTTAACCCTCCAAAGCAATAAACAAAAGCCGAGAAATGATGGGCAGGATTAACATGCTCAGGTACCTCATGGTCTGCAATATCACGCCACAAAGGCGAAATATCTACGCGGTCATCAATCCAATCATATATTTTCTGTAGCATATACTATTTAGCCTCCCCTCGTGGATGTGCTTTACCAAGGTATAACATCCCATTTTCAACTTTTTGTTCATATACATCCAATGCCGCTGTCGGCGGTGTATTTGGCACATTTACGCCACTCTTGTAGTACCGGCCGTCATGACATGGGCAATAAAATTGATTTGGATAGTCTTCGCTACCTTCCCATGAAACAATACAGCCAAGGTGCTTACAAATTGGGGAAAGTGCTACTATATCACCATTATCATCTTTGTAAACCCATGCGGATTTAGTAACTTCAGACTCATACCAGCCATCAACCTGTTTAATCTTCCAATCTACACGTTGTGGTTCGTTTGTAATATCCTCTACTGCCAAGCTAACATTTGCCAAATCTCCAGCACTTGACTCTTGTAATACTGGATCAACAGCCATACGTAACATGGGAACAAGCATACCTGCTGCCATGAATCCACCTACACCAGTTAGTGTATAATTTAGAAATTGACGACGGGATACTTGCTGCTTTTCTTCGCTCATGAATTTCCCCCCTCTATACATTTTTCACGGACAAGATTATATTAATCAGATTACTAGGACATTACCATAATAGCGCAATCTGTTTATCTGGTCAATAAATAATCTTTTTTAACATAAAAGTTTCGTAAATTGATGATTAATTGGCAACTAAATTTTCCTAGTCCTAATCTTTCCAGTAAGATCGTATAAGTTCACTTACCTGTCCCACGTTACTGCGTATGAGGGAATGCATTTCATTTGATTGCAGTGTACCATTTGTGATGCCTGGTAACCAAATTAAAGTTCCACGCAGAGCTTGTTCATTCTTTTTCCAAGTAGAATCAAATGTAACATAAAAAACATGATTGAAAGGTTGTTGTTCTATGTCATCAATCCATGAATGTATTCGATCTATTTCCTGTTCTTTTTTGGAAGACTTAAGATAATTGTAATTAGGTGTAAGCAACACTCTGCCTGTAAGCTCTTTTTCAAGTTCTTGAGAGAAAGCGGTCAATACTTCGCACTGAAATGCATCCTTTTCAAGAACTGATTCGTTGGATAACTGAAATGGTAATAGTGGGACTATTATTGTATCCACATATTCCTTTGCATTTACATATTGCTGTAAATCTTTCTTGGTCCATTTCATAGTATACAACCCTTCCCTGCTATCTATTCTTCTTCATATTGGAAAAAAATATGACTTTAACCTAAATATTATCTTAAATAAGCAAAAAAAATCAACCTATTTACCTTTGTAAGTTAGGCTGATTTAATTTCATTTTATCCAGTCTATGTAGTTTTTTTGCCAACTCCTGAAAGGTTTGCTGATCTTTTTCATCAAGTGCACAATCTATTTTAACCTGTAATTGATTTTTTTGATAATCGTATAGTGATTTTTCCAGTAGTTGTTTTGCGATTTCCTGATCTTTTTTTGTAATAAAGTACTCATCAGGAATAAATGGATTTTCAACTAAAACTGCTGCGTATAATACATTCTGATATGACTTTTTAAAATTTAATTGAATGTATAAGGGCTCATGTTGGTTCATTCTGATATCATGAAATGATTTTTCTGCATCAGTAGTTACTAACTGATTTTTATAGAATCGAAATGGCACCTCTTCAGAGCAATGACTGGTGATAATAATACCTCTTGGGCAAAATTTGGCTTCACGCACAAAATGTACGTTAGATAATATCTTTTTATGATTTATTAAATAATTTAATATCCAAACACTTTCACGCTTCTTTAACTGATAATGATTTAAAAACCATTGAATAAAACTTTTCTTATCCTGCACGGAAATAGGAGTATGCATTCGTGAAACTAACCTCCCTTAACATCCATAATTTTTTTATTGTCTAGGAAACTATAAAATTTGAGCGCTGTGGATAACTAACTAAGCAATCTAGCCACGTCCAGCTCCGACGTACAGGACGTACTAGTGCCGATGACGCCACAGGACGTGGCGTTTTCATCGGCCAGCGCCTAGTGTACTTCCCTCCCCGTGTCTACGATAAGTCAACATCGAATCGCTTACGCTCTTCGTGTATCCTTTATTCAGGGAAAAGGAAGATTGACTAAGACCGCCACTTTATGCGGGAACGTCGGCCTACCCGAAGTGCTGGGCCCAGTCCATATGGCACTAAACAGATGCTTGGGCTTTTTTTATATTATAGTTCTCTTGATTGTTTTAGTCGAGCAATATATTCTTCGACATCATCATCTAATGGTTGTTGTTTTAAATATTCTTCAAATATACGAATTGCTGTTTCCATCCTCCCTTCTTCTGTCAGAAAGTATCCATACTCTTTTAGAAAGTCGCTGTCTTGGTTTAAGCTATTATATGCTTCATCATAGTGTTTTAATGCATTATCATACGATTCAATTTCATTATACGCTCGTGCAAGTTCCCATTCATAAAGAGGATCATTAGCGCCCATCCCTTTAATTTCAACAATCAGCTCAACAATTGTTTCCTGATTGTTTTGTTTCTTTAGCAGCTCAATTAAAAATAATACTGCTTCTTTATAGTCAGGATCAAGTGCTATTGCTTCTCTCACCAACTTTTCACTTTCATTGTCTTCATTTAATTGGTGTGCTAAAGAACCGGTAAAGAAATATAGCTCTTTATTAAATTCATCAACCTGTAATCCCTGCTTCGCTGTCTCGTAAGCTTCTTTTGGCATTTCTTCCGTTTCATATGCCTTTGCTAATTGGTAGTATGCGGCATGATAATAAGTATCAAGTTCAATCACTTGCTTCCATGCTTTAATTGCAATATCACGCCGGCCGGCATGCATGGCTGTGAAACCGTATTTAAATATTGTGTCTGGATTCTCACTATCTATATCCTGAAAGATATTTAATGCAACTTCGTATTCTCCTATAGCTGCGTATGCTTCCGCCATACGGTCGTTAATTGGTACATTTGCCATTTCATTTGTAATAGGCAGTATCTTTTCATAATACGTAATAGCATTTTTATATGATCCGGTGGAAAACAGCAGTTCAGCTAGAGCAAAGTCAATAATAGGCTCATTTGGCTCATATTGTTTAGCAATTAATAGTTTTTGTTCTGCCACTTCAAAAAGACCCTGCGCCTGATAAAGGTCCGCCAGCTGAATCATACTTTGAACAAATGCCGGATCATCTTCTTCAATTTCACTAAGAAGATTAATTGCTTCTTCATCATTTTCCAGTTCCGTATATACATCAGCAAGCATTACCTTAATCTCACTTTCTTTCGGAAATTTCTGTAATAATTCTTGCAGTACGTTACTTGCTTCTTTTAGAAAGCCCCACTGAATATAAAGTTCTGCAATCGTATATTTTTCTTCATCATCAGCTTTTGGTAAATAATTTTCCAAGCGTGAAATAGCTTTTTCTGATTGTTTATTTTCCATTAAATTAACGGCTTCCATAATATTAGTATCCACTATGAACTTCCTCTCTTTTGTTCGTGCAAAACTATCTGATGCATTTTATCATACAGAAAAGTGTATTCTTGTTCAAACAGAAAAGAATCTGCACATTAACAGATTCTTTTCTGGCTAATTAATTATTGATTTAAGATCCTGAAAGAAATTCGGATATGATATTCCCACTGATTCTACATCATCAATTATAACTTCTTCACGAGTTATTAAAGACGCGATTGCATGCATCATAGCAATACGATGATCATTATAAGACTTAACTTTTCCACCAATAAGTGCAGTACTTCCTTTAATAATCATTCCATCCTTTGTTGGTTTCACGTTACCACCCATGTTGGTTAATCCTTCTACTACCGCTTCTATGCGATCAGTTTCCTTTAATCGTAGTTCTGCTGCATCACCTATTACTGTCTCACCCTCAGCCTGAGTAGCCAAAAGTGCAATTATCGGAAGTTCATCAATTAAACGCGGAATGATATCACCTATAATTTCAATTCCTTGCAATTTTCTGTACGAGATGGTTATATCCCCAGCTTCTTCTCCGCTGATTGTTTGTTTATTTGTGATAGCTATAGAAGCTCCCATTCCTGTCAATACGTCAATAACCCCTGTTCGCGTCTCATTCAATCCGACATTCTTCAAGGTCAAGTTACTACCTGGAACAATTGCGGCGGCTACCATGAAAAATGCTGCGGAGGAAATATCACCAGGTACAGATACATCTGTAGCAGTCAGGGGCTTACTTTTAATGGTTATAGTAGTATCCTGTATAGAGATATCCGCTCCGAAAGCTTTCAACATATTCTCAGAATGGTTCCTAGTTGCTGTTGGTTCAGTAACCTCAGTAGTTCCATCAGCAAAAAGGCCCGCTAATAATATTGCCGATTTAACTTGGGCACTTTTCACAGGTAAGGTATATCGGACTCGACGCAGCCCTTCCCCCTTAATCGCCAATGGTAAATAACTGCCACTACTTCGTCCGTCAATAGTAGCTCCCATTTGCTTTAAAGGGATAATAACACGATCCATTGGTCGAGATGTTAACGAAGCGTCTCCGTAAGCAGTAGTGAAGAATGGCAAGCCGGATAACACTCCAAGCATTAGCCTGGCCGTTGTCCCAGAGTTTCCAAAATAAATTGGTTCAATTGGTTCTCTTAAATGAGATAAACCATTACTATGGATATATACTGTTGTATTATCTATCTCAATCTCTACACCCAGCAATCTGAACGCATTAATAGTTCGATGACAATCTTCTCCAGTTAGAAAATGAGTGATTTTTGTTGTTCCTTTTGCAAGTGAGCCAAGAATAACTGCCCGATGCGATATAGATTTATCTCCTGGAACTTGTAATTCGCCGTTAAGAGCATTTGAACAAGGTGACAACTTCATATCCTTCAAATCTATTCACTTCCTTCTTCATTTCTCGCTATTTTTCAACCATCAATTCATATCCTTTACTATGTAATAATTGATAGCTTTCCTGCTGGTCCTCTATTGTTGGTACACTTAACCGCAAAACGCCTGTAATTCCTTCACGTATCTCCAATATTTGCATATTTTTAATACTGATCTCCTTTTGTGCCAATAGTTGAGCAACAGACGCAATTGCACCTGTTTGGTCTCGTATATCAACATATAAGTCATAAAAGGAGGGAATAACTCCTTTCTTGGTTGTTCCTAAACCGTCTCGGTAATCCTTCGCCTGGTGCAAATACGAGCTTAATTTTACCTTATCGTTTTGTTCGAGCATCTGCCTTAATTCATTCATTTCCATGATCCAGTCATCTATCAGGTGCATCATTTTTCCTTTATTATGATAAAAAATATCTTGCCACAATTCAGGATTACCGGATGCAATGCGTGTAATATCCCGGAACCCACCGGCTGCAAGTTTCGGAATAAACGAATGAGTATTCTGCCACTTCTTTGCCTGATGAACGAGGGCAGAAGCTATCAAATGGGGGAAATGCGAGATAACCCCAGTCATTTCATCATGATCATTTGCTTGCAGCACTACAAAGTTGCTCTTTGTATCTTTTAGTACAGTTTTTAATGAGTTCATCATCGGGTCAGTGCATTTAGCAGAAGGTGTGAGAACATAAATGGCATTCTCAAATAAATGCCCTTTAGCAGCTTTGATTCCCTTTTTATGTGACCCTGCCATCGGATGGCCGCCAACGAAATTAATATGTTTATTTGTTAGTGCTTTTGCAACATCACTAACCGGCTTTTTAACCGAAGAAACATCTGTAACAATTACATCATGAGTAAAGGTTAGTTGATCTAACTCTTTCATAAATTTAATTGTTTCTGTTATTGGTGTACCCAATATAATTATGTCGGCCATTGGAGCGGAATCTGCAATAGTGGAACAAGACTCATGAATAATTTCATTCATAAGTGCAAATTCAAGTGTTTCCTTATTTGTATCATAGCCAATAATATGATTCTCGCCTGATTCACCAATACTCTTAGCAAGTGAGCCGCCGATTAATCCTAAACCAATTACGAGAATTCTTCTTTTCATGACTATCTCTCCTTGCTTATATCCAAGTGTAATTGGTAGATAATATCCTGCATTTGCTTCATATCATCTTCATTTCCGATTGTTATGCGAACTGTGTTCGGACAGCCCAAGCCATCTCCTGATCTTACAATATATCCATTTTCCAGTAAGCGCTGGAATATTTCGTCTCCACTTTTTGGAGTAGAGACCAGTAAAAAGTTTGTTTGTGAATCATAATAATGCCAGCCTATTGAATCTAAAAACAGTTGAAAATTTTCTTTTACACTTCTGTTCCTTGAGGTTGATTCTAAAATAAACTCATCATCGTCAAGCGCTATTAGTGCAGCTTTTTGTGCCATGGACGATGTATTAAACGGTCCTCTAACTACATCCAGATTTGCAATAAGAGCATTATTTGCTATTCCATATCCAATCCGCAATCCTGCCAATCCATATGCCTTAGAGAACGTGCGTAATACGAGTAAATTTTTATAGCTCGATAATCTATCTAAGATATTTGATTTTATACTTTCTTCAACATATTCATAATAAGCCTCATCTAAAACGACAAGCACATGCTTTGGACACTTCTCCATAAAGGTATCAAGATCATCTTTTGGAATTAAACTTCCTGTTGGATTATTCGGTGAACATAACCAAACCACATTCGTGTTTTCATCGATTGCGTTAAGCATTCCATCGAGGTCGTGATAACCATTTAGGGTTGGCACTTCTTTAACTTCTGCTCCCTCGATTCTTGCGTTATGCTTATATTGTGGGAATGTTGGTGCAGGCATTACTGTATTTACACCTGGATAAAGGAATGCACGTCCTACCATTTGAACAATTTCGTCTGTTCCACTACCAAAAATGAGTTGGTCTTCGCTAACGCTCAGTTTGTTTGCCACCGCTGTACGCAATTCCGATGTATATCCATCAGGGTAAATATCAAATGAAGGCAATTGAGCTGAAAGGTATTTATCTATCTTGTTGGAGTATCCAAACGGATTTTCATTTGATGCCAACTTTACAATTCGTTCTAATCCAAATTCTTTTTTCACTTCATGCAATTGTTTCCCTTGTTTATACGGGATCATTTCCTGCAAAATTTGTTTCCCATTCATTTCATACTCCCCCATCCTTCATTTAACGTATTTTCTATAATTGCTTCAAAAAGGTATCTAGATAACGTAATATGTCATCATCACTTATTTTAACAACAACAGGTTGTGCAATATCTTTCAAAAGAACCATTTGTATTGTTGTATCTACTGTTTTTTTATCTAATTTCATTCGATTCAGTATTTGTTCTTTATTTATATTTGTCAGCTGTATCGGATACGCATTTAGTTTTAACCACTGTAACAATTCGTTATAAGGAAGCTTAACCGAAAGTTGCTTCTCACTGACCTGTAAAGCGAATAATAGTCCAATGGCAACTAGCTCTCCATGTGTACGGACCCCATATCCAAGGATAGACTCTAGAGCATGACCTAATGTGTGTCCCAGGTTAAGATATTTACGTATACCTGATTCACGTTCATCATCTTCAACGATTGAAGCTTTTATTTCAATTCCTCTGTTTAACTGATTAGCTAAGACATCGTTAGTTAATGAAGAAAGGTCTGAAGCTAGTAATGATTGGAAGAAAGCATCATCCTGGATTAATGCTTCCTTAATCAATTCAGCATAGCCTGACCTTACCTCTTTTTCATTTAATGTTTGAAGCGTTTGTACGTCATAGACAACTGCTGCAGGAGGATAGAAATTACCAATCAAATTTTTTCCCTGTTCATGATTTATCGCAACTTTTCCACCAACACTGCTATCATGGGCAAGAATAGTGGTTGGCATTTGGATAAAGTCAACCCCGCGCATATAGGTCGCTGCAACAAAACCCGCTACATCACCAACTACGCCTCCACCAAGTGCGATAATAAGTGATTGTCTATCTAAACCGAATTCAATTGCATCCGTATGCAGTTGATAAAAAGTATTGAGATTCTTTGATTTTTCACCATACGGAATAATCGAAGAATAGACATGCTTGTGGGATAAGCTATTCTTTACCCCTTCCAAATAATGCTCTGCTACTATTTCATCTGTAACAATAAAAATAGATGAGTAGTCCTTTGGCAAATAGGAATTTAAATCATACCTTATATTTTCACCTACATAAACATTATAGGTATTTGAAGCAGATTGTACTTTGGTTGCTTTCACTAAAAACACCTTGTTTCTTCACGGTAATCTTTAATTGCTTTCTGTAAAGCTGGAAATTGATCGCTTGGAAATTGCTCAGTAATTGCTTTTGCAAGTTCAAACGCAACAACATGTTCCACTACAACAGATGCAGCAGGTACCGCACAAGAGTCTGAACGCTCAACACTTGCATTAAACGGCTTTTTTGTCTCAATGTCAACGCTTTGAAGAGGTTTATACAAGGTCGGGATCGGCTTCATTACTCCCTTAATAACGAGGGGCATGCCAGTTGTCATTCCTCCCTCAAATCCGCCTAAACGATTTGACTTCCGGTAATAACCAACATCTTCGCTCCAGGCAATTTCGTCATGGACTTTGCTGCCATTTTTTCGAGCAGCCTCAAAGCCTAAGCCAAATTCAACTCCTTTAAAAGCATTGACACTCATGACACTGCCAGCGATTCTGCCATCCAGCTTCCGGTCATAATGTACATATGATCCAACACCAGCTGGCATTCCTTCTACGTATACCTCGACAACTCCGCCAATCGAATCTCCTTCTTTTTTTGCTTGATCAATCGCATCCATCATTTGTTGTTCTACATCTTTATCTAACGTTCGAACAGGCGATTCTTCAGATGTCGATTTCCTATCTTCCATTTTCATAGATGGGTTGTCTTCTGCTACGATACCAGCAATTTCTTTCACGTAGCCTGAAATTTCGATTCCCAGGTGCTTCAAAAGTGTTTTAGCAACAGCACCTGCTGCAACTCGAGCAGCGGTTTCACGTGCCGAAGAACGTTCAAGTACATTACGCATATCGCGATGGCCATATTTCAATGCTCCATTCAAGTCAGCATGACCAGGTCTTGGGCGGGAAACAGTTCGTCTAACTTTCTTATCACCTTCAATAGGATCCTCTCCCATTATATCTATCCAATGTTTAAAATCATCATTGTGTATAACTAGTGAGATAGGTGACCCTAGTGTGTATCCATGACGAACACCACTTGTAATTTCCACCAAATCCTTTTCAATTTGCATCCTTTTTCCTCTGCCATGTCCTTTTTGCCTGCGAAGTAATGATTCATTAATATTATCTGTTACTAAAGGCATATTTGAGGGGATTCCTTCAATAATTGTAGTTAATTGTTTACCATGTGATTCACCTGCAGTTAAATAACGCATGAAACCTTCTCCTTCTCGATAATTTTGTATTACTATATCATATCTCATTTTACTTTTGTTGTATTTAGTAAAAATTTTCAATACTTTCTTACTGCATATGTGTAACTAAGGCTTGGTAATATGCCAAACTTACTAATAAATTTCTGTATAAGGCTTTTTCAGCAAGCATTGTAACTCTTTAACCATCGTATTAGATGCATGATGTGACACAGTATTAAATAATTTATGTGCGATGACATCGCTCCGGAAATACACTACGCTTTCCGTGGGCGGCTGTTGAGCCCTCTTCGTGCTAACGCACTCAGTGGTCTCACCTAGGAGGCTGTCCGACGAAGTGAAATTGCCGAATATTTATTCAAAATACGGTGGATTATACATTAATAATTCAGTGTGAATGCATATATATTCACAGAATTTATTCCATCGGACAGCCTCCTAGGCCTTTGCTCCCAGTCGAGTAAGCGGGAGCGCACCCCGTTTTGGTGGGCGTGCTCCTCAACTCCTCACAGAACCGTGCGTGCAGTATTACCGCACACGGCTCTTCCTATCATCGTTCACAGAATATAGTTAATATCTTTCTTTAAATCATATATGTTAACTTTTATCTTAGTTCTAGGCAAAGGGTACTTTTTAAGGAATAAGTTAAATTTATCCCAACTGAAGGATTTCCTCTGGCTTCTTCGATTCATCCACTTAAATAACAACTGTTTT
>JBDNGJ010000130.1:0-2508 GCA_041689365.1 Virgibacillus sp. | reverse complement strand
TGATCGGCCATAGCCGAAATTAGAGGATTTAAAGCGTCACCAGCTACGCCAAAAATATGCTTTACACCTTCAATGGTTAATATTTGCAACAATTGTTGAGATACATTCATGTTTAGATATTTTATAAAGATAGTTTAATACGGCACGTAGTACCTTTGGTCAGCTTTAGCTGAATGTGATCCAACGTTTATGTGTATGAGCCGTTGCGTGTCTCGGCACGAACCATTAAAAGTAAAAAACTCCGCTGGAAAATCCGCGAGGATTTTCCAGATAAGCACAGATCTAGCAATGGCTTATACACGGTGTTGTGCAACGTTTTATGTTTATTGTTTTTCCCCTTCCACTTCAATTGTTTTGTTGCTTGAAATCAGTTGTACTTTCATTTTATTGTTTTCTTCAACAAATTTAAAGTACAATTCAAAAGGTAATGGGTAAAACTCATCTTTAGCCATTGGATATAATTTTACCTTTGGGAAAACACTGCTGTCAGTAAATAAATTCTGTCCTTCTATATGAAACCTTATCGAAAAATTACGATTTGTTTTATAAGTACCCACATATTTTTTAAGAATGCTATCGTTCATTTCAATAGTTTCTGGAATTTTAGTGTCCCAATGCAATCCTTCAATGACTTCCTTTCCGTTGATAACGATTGCCTTTACAATGTTATTGGTAATGCTGGCGCCATTATCACTGTTTACAAAAATAACAATACCGTTTTTGCTTTTTGGAAATAGTATCATCGTAGTGACCACTCCTGGATCGCCACCACCGTGGTTTAAAATGTACTCTCCATTGCTCAATTTATCATACACTACCCAACCCAATCCTTGGTTCAATTTATCATTAATGGCCGATTGTGGTTTAATCATCTCATCATATAGTGCGCCATCAACCACTTTTTTATGCATAACGGCATTGCCAAAAAGCAATAAATCCTTAACCGTTAACAGCATATCGTCTGCAGCGTTTATGTTTTTTGTCTTATAGTTTATAGGATGCAGATTTCCTCTTGTATCATACCATTTTGCAAATCTTGCGGTATCTTTATCTTGTAACCAACCCATTGTAGCATCTTTCATCCCAATTGGTTTAAAAACTAAAGAGTCAACAATTTTTTCCAGTCCCATTTTAAATTTGCTTTCAACAGCGTGCCGCAAGTATTCTATGCCTTCACCAGAATATTGAAATTTTGTTCCGGGCTTAAAATTGAATTTCAATTTTCCATCTTCTTCATCCCAGCGCCAGTTTTTAAACCCTGTGGTATGCGAAAGGCAATTTCTAGTGGTTATTAATTTTGCATATTGATCACCTACCACATCTGGGTCTGTCCAATAATGAAACAAGGGTTCATCCAAATCCCAATCGCCATGGGCAACCAGTTTTAAAATAGCGGCAGTTACCACAGGCTTGGTAATGCTTGCAATATTAAAAATGGTGTTTTGAGGAGCTTTTAATCCTTTTTGATTTTCTCCGTAAACTTTTACCAATTCAATCTTACCATCTTCAATAATTCCCACGCCTACAGCAGGAGCCAGATATTCAGACATAAGTTTCGGGACAATGCTATCTAATGTTTCTTTGTAATGAGGCTTAAATATCTCTTTTTTGGCACTTCTTTCGGGGCCATTTGAACAGCCAGTAAGCAATAGAAAAAAGAAGCCATACAGACAGAAAGATCTAATTTGAAGTCGGTTCATGATCATAGCTTATTGTGCGTTTTAAAATCCAAGATTTATCCTGTTGTCTTTCCCATACGATAATAAATTTGGCTTTTTCCACTTTTTTATCATCCACATAAAATTCATGCTCGCCTATCTCAACCGCTCCGTAATCACCTAAAACATGGACGGAACAATTTACCAATTTGCGGGTAATGGAAACAGGTTTGGAACAACGATCATTAAAGGAGGCTACTTCAATTTTAAAAGAGGTATTTAAACCAGAGCGATCATCATAAAATTCTAAATTTGGAGACATTATTTTTTTATAAAGCTCTAAATCACATTTGTTAAATGCGACATTAAATAACAAACTGTCCATTTTTATAATCTCGTGTTCTAAAGATGTTTTGGCTTTCATCTTATCTATATCTTGTGAGAAAAGAGAGTTTGAAAATAGAATAAAAAGGAGTAATGAGTAATTGAAATTTTTTAATGTTTTCATTGTCTTAAATATTTTGAGTTATATTTTTAAGACGAATAATCCATATAATTGTTACACTGTAGGAAGATTTTAATTCTGACTGACGGTTTTTTTCTTAAAATTTCTGCAAAACTAACTTGTTTGCTAAAGAAATTAATAGAGTTGTTTTATTTAGGGAATGTTGCACAACGGACAAGGCTATGTGCCGTAATGATTTGAGGGCTTGGTACCTGTCCATCGCCACAAAAGTTTATGCGAGGCAGAATGCTCAAATGACGACTGAAACCCTTATGGCATATAGCCTTTGTTGTAACACGTTACTTTTTCACAATAATATCCATTCTATTTCAATTGTCTATTAAG
>JBDNGJ010000129.1:0-14415 GCA_041689365.1 Virgibacillus sp. | reverse complement strand
GTGTATTTCCTACGCTTGGTTTTGCTCACAAGAACTTAAAAAAAAGATTTTATACCACTAAACTAGCAGTTGGAATATGCGAGACTCCTGTGGGACAGCGAGGAGGCTGCTGAAAAACATATTTTGGAAAATTTAATCCCCATTTTATATAGTGAATAACAGGTAAAATGATATGTTACTCTCCACTATAAGGTGAATATTAATGAAAAATTGGGAATTGATTTTTACTTGGTTAAAAAGTTGGTAGTTTTTCAGTGGCCTCGACAGCGAGCCTAAGAGACCCCGCAGTGAGCGTTCTTTGCGAGTGAGGCAGACTAAGTACGCCACGTCCTGTGGCAACGTCTGCACTAGCACGTCCTATGCGTCGGAGGCTCGTGGTGAGCCCACGGAAAGCGAGTATATTCCAACTGCGTAGGTAGAGTGCCACACTAAATGTTACGAATTGGTCATCCATAGTTTAATTCGCATTTTATATCTAATAAGCAATAAAATAAATCCGAACCAATTCTAATTCTATCTCAAGAATTTTGAATCAGCTCGGATTTTACTTGGACTAAAACATTTTTGTTCCAGCCTCTAATTTATTTATGAATTTAATTCATTCAATCGTGCTTTGACTTTTGCTTGTTTCTCCAAATAGTCTTGTTCTTTTTGTTTTTCCTCATCTACAACAGCTTGTGGAGCTTTTTTCACAAATCCTTCATTTGAAAGCTTTTTCTGAACCCGTTCCACTTCTTTTGCCCACTTATCCAGTTCCTTCTCCAAGCGTTTAATTTCTTTATCAAAATCAATTAATCCTTCCAATGGAAGAAACAACTCAGCACCAGTTACCACAGCTGACATTGCTTTTTCCGGAACATCAACGTTAGTACTGATTATTAATTCACTTGGATTACAGAATCGTTCCAAGTAATTACGGTTGTTTTCCAGTTCTGAAACAGTTGCTTCATTCTCTGCCTGGATTAACAATTTAATTTGTTTGGACATTGGTGTATCAACTTCTGCTCGGATGTTACGAACGGACTTAATAATTGAAACAAGTCTTTTCATTTCTTTTGATGCTGTTTTATTATGAAATTCCTGTTTCGCTTCTGGCCATGCAGCAACTGTAATTGACGTTCCCTGATGTGGGAGCTGCTGCCAGATTTCCTCTGTAATAAAAGGCATATACGGATGAAGCATGCGCATCGTCTGATCTAATACATATGCAAGAACAGACTGCGTCATTCGTTTTTCACTCTCGTCATCACCATACAGCGGCAATTTAGCCATTTCAATATACCAATCACAAAGCTCATCCCAAATGAAATTGTATAAATGACGACCTGCTTCACCAAACTCATATTTATTTGTATTTTTGGTAACTTGTTCAATCGTTTCATTTAGCCGAGTTAATATCCATTTATCTGCTAATGACTTTTCACCGCTTAAATCAATGTCTTCATAAGTGAAATCTTCCATATTCATAAGTGAAAAACGTGATGCGTTCCACACTTTGTTTGCAAAATTCCATGTAGCCTCAACTTTTTCCCAGTGGAACCGTAAATCTTGGCCAGGTGTTGAGCCTGTCAAGAGAAAATAACGCAGTGAATCCGCTCCATACTTTTCAATAACATCCATTGGATCCACGCCGTTGCCAAGTGATTTACTCATTTTGCGCCCATCAGCATCACGAATCAAACCATGAATCAACACATCTTTAAATGGTCTTTGATCTGTAAATTCTTTCGATTGGAATATCATACGTGCAACCCAGAAGAAAATAATATCGTAACCGGTCACTAAAACATCTGTCGGAAAGTGTCGCTTAAAATCTTCAGCATCCAGATCAGGCCAACCCATTGTTGAAAAAGGCCATAATGCTGAGGAGAACCACGTATCAAGTACATCATTGTCCTGCTCCCAATTTTCGATGTCAGCAGGTGCCTCTTTTCCTACATACAGTTCATTTGTTTCCTTGTGGTACCATGCAGGAATTCGGTGTCCCCACCATAATTGTCTCGAAATACACCAGTCACGAATGTTCTCCATCCAGTGAAGATATGTGCGTTCAAAACGATCCGGAACGAAATTAACTTTTTCATCTCGTTGCTGAAGTTCAATGGCTTCATCCGCTAAAGGCTGCATATTTACAAACCATTGTGTTGATAAATATGGTTCAACAACGGCGCCACTGCGTTCTGAATGCCCTACTTGGTGTACTCGTTCCTCAATATTGAACAGAACTCCCTGCTCCTGTAAGTCGTTAACAATTTGTTTACGACATTCAAAACGATCAAGTCCTACATATTTTCCAGCATTTTCATTCATTGAGCCATCTTCATGCATCACGAGTACCCGTTCCAAATCATGTCTATTTCCAATTTCAAAATCATTTGGGTCATGTGCAGGTGTGATTTTGACAGCCCCTGAGCCTAATTCCATGTCAACATATTCATCAGCCACTATTTCTATTTCTCGGCCAACTATTGGCAATACTACCGTCTTACCGATTAAATGCTTATATCGGTCATCACCTGGATGTACGGCTACAGCTGTATCTCCAAGCATCGTTTCAGGTCGTGTCGTTGCAATCTCAATCATTTCATCACTATCTTTTATAGGATAGCGCATGTGATAAAATTTCCCTTGAACTTCTTCATAGATAACTTCAATATCAGAAAGCGCTGTTTGGGTATTAGGATCCCAATTAATAATATACTCGCCACGATAGATTAAATCTTTTTTATATAACGTTACAAACACTTCACGTACTGCATCTGATAAGCCATCATCCATCGTAAAACGTTCACGTGAATAATCTAGTCCTAAACCTAACTTTTCCCATTGGGCACGGATGAAGTCAGCATATTCCTCTTTCCATTCCCAGGTAGTATCAAGAAACTTTTCACGGCCTAAATCATAGCGATTCTTACCCTGTTCTTTCAATTTTGCCTCAACCTTGGATTGTGTTGCAATACCTGCATGGTCCATTCCCGGTAGCCATAATACATCATAGCCCTGCATTCTCTTCATTCTTGAAATAGTATCCTGCATCGTTGTATCCCATGCATGACCTAAATGCAGCTTACCAGTTACGTTTGGTGGTGGGATAACAATCGTAAATGGTTCCTTATCTTCATCTCCAGTTGCTTCAAAGAACTTACCATCCACCCAAAAACGATAGCGATCTTTTTCAATTACCCGTGGATTGTACTTTGATGACATCGTTGTTTTAGCCTCATCACTCATCATTAAATCCTCCTCTTTTGTATAGTTAAATACAAACAAAAAAATCCTCTCCATCCAATAAAGGACGAAAAGGATATATTCCGTGGTACCACCTTCGTTCACAAGCGGTTATACTTGTGCACTTCATTCGTTGATAACGGTTAAAAACCGGCTCTCTTCTACTGCATTTTTCAAAGAAGCTGTATCAAGGGCGACCTTCCAAATAATTATACCTGGGAAATTTCCAGCATCATTCCCTCTCTATTAGGTAATTATTTTGTACTCTTCCCTATCATCACATTTACATATTATTACTTATTTTATCGGTTACTGAAAATAAAATCAACTATTATCTTATGATTTGCACAAAACAACTATATATATACATATTATATTTTAGAAAACTTGGCTTATCGCCAAGCCTTGTTTTAGATAAGCCTTAGTTGCACTTATGCAGTAAGAAAGGATTTATACTTTTTTAACTGCAAAAAAATACTTAAGAGGTGATAAGAGTGGCTAGATATTACCGATACAGACTGCCTCCATGGGCAAGGAATTCTATTATTGTAATTGAGCGAGTAACTTTACCGATTTTAATATTTCAATTAATCCGGACTATGTTATTTCCAACTTCATTTGATGTGTTTTTGCTTGGTGTATTAGTTGGGATATTTATTGCATTTTATTTGGAATGGATTTAACGATCTTTACTATCATTTCCTTCACTGTTTGCTGATGTTTCCTTTTCAACAAATTCGACCCATTTTAAACCAAACAACAATTGACGGGATTTATATTGTAGTCTCTTTACTTGATTAATCATCGTGTCTTTCGATGGATTGTCAATATAATCCTGAATTTGATTTATGTAGGGGAATGGATTCAATAAATAGATAGCAAGTAAATACAGTTCACTCTTTTTCAGTATATTTTTGCTGGTGTATACTGAAAATGAATCAGTTAATTGTGATGACGATTGATCATAGTTTCGAACAAGATGTTTTAGTAAAGTCGATAAATCCGCAATAGCATTATCATAATTTGCCTTTTCCCAATTTATGATATACGTATCATTGTGAAAAATTATATGAGTCAAATCCAAGTTACCATGACATAGGCTATAATTCCACTCTTGATCATTTTGAATTTCACTTATAAATTTTTCAATACTACTGTTCAGCGTGGATAGGACGTTGTCCATCATTCGAAATTGCGTGCAAACTAATAATTCAAATGGAGACATAAACCGATTCTTTTCAAACAACTCAACATAATACAACGCTCTTTTATATAACTCTGCACAGCTTTCCTGATATTCATTGAATGTATTTATGACCGTATTCGTTTGAATTAATTGTGTGCGTTTTGTTTTTGCATGAACCTCACCAATTGCATTATATAAATTCTTAATAACTTGCTGATGATTTAGTTTATTAGATGATAACCAGGGTGTTAAATAATAGTACGACTGAGTATTTTGTACGTATAATTTTGATTGCCTTGTTAAATAGACAGGCAGTATACTCGGGATGTTTTTTGTGTATGCCTGATGATAAACTTGTTCCCATAAATCCAAATTTTGTTCGGTTAGAAAACTTTCCTTCAATGCATAATAGTGCTTACCATCACTGATTCGAAAGAGCCGTTTTGATACTTGGTCTATTTTATATGGATGAACCCCGTATTCCCCGGCTATATTCTGAATTACTTCATTCACACTAAATTTCACCACCTTTGCAAATACATACCCCTTACACGAAGCAAGGGGTATGTATTCTATCTATCTGTTATTTCTTCCTAAAAGGGATATACAATAATTGTCCTTCTTCAAGACTATCATCACTTAAATTATTCTGTTTCACTAACTGGAGTGCAGGAATTTCATAACGTTTAGCAATTGATTCCACTGTGTCTTTATTCTGAACAATACACAATCGCATCTTGGCATATCGGTCATCATCATCACTTCTAAACATATCTGCTAAATAACTGACATCTTTGGTTTCAGCTGACCGACTTTCATCACTTTCATCCAGATAATCTGAATCAGTATAGTCTAATAATGATTCATCTGAACTTTCTTCCTCAGGTGATTCATCCACCGGTTTTTTATTAAAAAATTCCGCAAGTGATTGGGACTTCTTATTTTTCCAACGTTCTTTTTCTGATGGTGAGCTACCCTCTACTTCCGGAGACAAGGTGGGTGTATTTTCAGGTGTAAACTGTTCTTCTGATTCAGGTGCTTCTTTTTCCGTCTTAATATCGAACTCAAATGTTTCCTCTTCTCGTGGTGGTAAGAATTCATTACCTGCTTCTGATCCATTTTTTAATGCACCTTCGGTTTGATCACTAATTCCATGTATTTCAATTCTTGAGCTTAATTTAAGTTGACTCTGATTTGGTATTTCATAATCAAAGGAACTAATGTCTACCGTCACATCGTTTAAATCTGCAACTCGGTATGTTGGAACTGAGATTTCAACAGGAAAACGATGTGTAAATTCCGATTTCCCGTTATCCAGTTCTACCACCTTCTCAACATATCGTCTTGAGTGGTAATCATCAAAATCTAATGTATCCTCATCCCCCATATTTGAAAATTCTTCCTTTTGATATGAACCTTGAAGTTCAATTACTCCTCGAATTGAAATAAAATCATTAAATGGCTGGATAGAAATTTCCGGATCCAAAGAAATTCCCAGCATTTCTGCAACTTCCTGTCCTTCTTCAAAATAAAGCGATTCATTTAGTTCAAAGCTGAATACTTCCCGATTGTTTGACAAATGACTTCCTCCCTTCAACACATATTCCATATACTTATATGTCTTAATTCAACTATATGAAATGTAAACAGAGGATATGCTTATACCTCTTAAAAAAGCAATCACCATTAGTAATCAGTCCTGTCTTGGTGTACAAAATTTATTTTTGTTCTTATAACTCAACTTTCGCATCTATAGAATAAGCCCAAACGGCTATCTTTGATAAACTCAGAACGTTTTTTATTGTTGACTTGACAACATTGATAAAAATTTTTTTGTACACATAAGGTATAAACTGCGAATCACTTTTTAAATAGTTTGAGTGCTATTATGTCGCTTCGGAAATACACTTCGCTTTCCGTGGGCGGCTGATGAGCCTCCTTGCTCCTACGTCGCTGCGTAGTCTCATCTAGGCCTCAGCTCCCACAGGAGTCTACGTGTATTTCCGAAGCTGGATTTTGCTCACTTTATGTTGTAAATTAATCAATTTTTATTGTGACATTGCTTCTTAGCCACAGGGAATACTTCAGCTTCTAATCAAGAAGCCTTTATCAGTGGAGGCAGAATACGTAGACTCCTATGGGAACAGCACGTTCCGAAGACCCCGCAAGAAGCAGCTAAATGAAGGCCGACTAAAACCGTCCTTTGCGGACAACGTCGGCATACCCCTTGCCGGGGCAAGGAGGCTGAGGTCGTGCCCATGGAAAGCGAAGTATTCTGCCGGAACGAATCTAAGCACCCAACCATCATTAGAACTAAAGATAAGGCTAAAAAACTTTCATTACTTCACAGTTTATATCAAATACGTACAGTTAATCCAAGGTCAACTGTGTGTCTTCAGATCCTATTCCTTCAAGGTTTATGAGTTCATTTTACGCTACGCAGTTGAATTATAAGAAAAAACATTTTCACATAAAAATTTTGCGTTTATATGACAATAAAAAAGAGCACCGAATTACTTTCAATTCAGTACTCACCATGCTCTACTTTATTACTGTTTGTGTTCCAACATCCGTACAGCTTGTATTCTTTTATTTTTCAATTTTTGAGAATGCGTTGCGTACAGCCTGTAATGTCTTATCGATATCTTCGTCTGTATGGGCAGTCGATAAAAATAACCCTTCAAACTGTGACGGTGGCAAAAAGATTCCTTCTTCAATCATGGCCCGGTAATATTGTGCAAAGTAATCAAGATTGGAATTTTGAGCTGTTTCATAATTAAATACTGGTTCGTACGTAAAGAAAAAGCCAACCATTGATCCGGCGCGATTAATTTGAAGTGGAATCTTATAATCGATTGAGGCTTGTTTATAACCTTCGACCAGTTTATCCACTTTTTCATTTATTTCATCATAGGATGATTTATCTAAAGCACTTAGTGTTTCATAACCAGCTGTCATAGCAAGTGGATTACCCGATAATGTGCCAGCCTGATAAATAGATCCTGTTGGTGCAACACGTTCCATAATTTCACGTTTGCCACCATATGCCCCCACAGGAAGTCCTCCGCCAATTACTTTACCTAGGCAAGTCATATCAGGTGTAACGCCAAAATAGCCCTGTGCACAATTGTATCCAACACGGAAACCTGTCATAACCTCATCAAATATGAGTATAGAGCCATTTTCATCGGTGACTCTTCTCAATTCCTGCAAAAAGCTCTCTTGTGGTGGAACAACACCCATATTACCCGAGACTGGCTCAACGATAACAGCGGCAATCTCATCACTATATGTTTCGAATGCATAGCGAACACTTTCTACATCATTATAAGGCACTGTGATTGTATTTTGAGCAATTGATTCAGGGACACCAGGACTATCTGGCAATCCAAGTGTAGCAACACCAGATCCAGCTTTTATTAGGAGGGAATCACCATGACCATGATAATTTCCCTCAAATTTCAGGATTTTATCCCGACCTGTATATCCTCTAGCAATACGCAAAGCACTCATAGTAGCTTCTGTTCCTGAATTCACCATACGTACCATTTCAATTGACGGTACACGGTCAATCACCAATTGTGCTAATTTGTTTTCCATTATAGTTGGTGCACCAAAACTTGTGCCTTTTTCCGTGGTTTCTTTTAGTTTGGAGACTACCCGTTCATCAGCATGGCCTAAAATTAATGGACCCCAGCTCAATACATAATCAATGTACTCGTTTTGATCGATATCCGTTATTTTAGAACCTTTTCCTTGTTCCATAAATATCGGTGACATACCAACTGATTTAAACGCCCGAACAGGTGAATTTACCCCACCTGGCATTAGATCCACTGCTTCTTTATATGCATCTTGTGAATTCTCAAAGTTACCCACATCAATCACCTCAACCTTAAATTTTATTCATTTAGCCATTTTGCTACATCTTTGGCAAAATAAGATATAATCAAATCTGCCCCTGCACGCTTCATTGCGGTCATTTTTTCAAGTACCAATTCTTTTTCATCAACCCAGCCATTCCTAGCTGCTGCTTTAACCATTGCATACTCACCACTAACGTTATAGGCAACAACTGGTGTGTTAACCGTATTTTTAACATCTCGAACAATATCCAAGTATGATAATGCTGGTTTAACAATTAGGAAATCAGCACCTTCTTGTACATCTGACTCTGCTTCACGTAGTGCTTCAAGCCGATTTGCAGGGTCCATCTGATATGATTTACGATCTCCAAATTGTGGAGTGCTATCAGCAGCATCACGGAACGGTCCGTAAAAAGCAGATGAGTATTTAACCGCATATGACATAATTGGAGTATTTGTATACCCAGCCTCATCGAGCGCTTGTCGAATAACAATCACAAAGCCATCCATCATGTTGGATGGTGCAATTATATCAGCACCCGCTTCAGCCTGTGATACAGCTGTTTTGGCTAAAAGTTTGAGTGATTCATCATTATCTACATCATGGTCATGGATCACACCACAATGACCATGAGAAGTATACTCACATAGGCATGTGTCAGCAACTACAAGCATCTCCGGAACTTCCTTCTTTATGCGCCGGGTTGCCTCCTGTACGATCCCACTTTCAATAAATGCACCTGTGCCCTGCTCGTCTTTTTCATTCGGTACACCAAAAATCATAACAGCCTTTATCCCAAGGGACCGTAATTCTTCCATCTCATCTTGTACAAAATCAAGTGAAATCTGAAATACACCTGGCATGGAGGATACTTCATTTTTAATTTTCTCTCCTTCAACAATAAAGAGCGGATAAATAAAGTCATCCATTTTCAGGTGATTTTCACGTACCAATGATCGCATTGCGGATGAAGAACGTAATCGCCGATGCCGTTTAAAATTTAATTCTTTAACCATTAAAACCTATCCCTTCCCTGCTATATAGTTGCTTATTCGCTCGAGCATTCCATCAATCGTGAATAACTCGGGTGCTATAGTATTTAGTATACCTAATTCAAAAGCACGTTGTTTTGTGGTAGTCCCTATACAAACACACACTTGGTCCTTTGGTATATGACTACTACTCAATTCAATAAATGCTTCTACCGCAGATGGACTGGTAAACGTAATGAAATCCAGATTATTTTTATTTAGCAATTGATTCAATTCATCTTTTACGCGAATGTTATGGACTGTTTCATATACCTCTATAGCGTCATAGCGGATTTGATGTTTTGTAAACCAATCAGGCAAAGTTTCTCGCGATTTATTTCCACGGACAATCAGCAACGGCTCATCCAACACGGTATGTTCCTCTGTAAATTCAGTCGCCATAGCATCAGCATTATAAACGGATGGAATAAAATCTGACTTATATCCATATGACTCCAATGTTTGTGCAGTTTTATGGCCAACTGTCGCAAACCTAATGTTTTCCAATACGTTACGCATCCACCTGTATTGGTTAATAAGTTGAAAAAAACAAGCAACTCCATTAGCACTAGTGAAAAATATCCATTTATAGTGATGCAAATTTTGAAGTAGTTGCTTATTTTCAGGCTCATCCTTACATGAAATTTTCAAAAGAGGTATTTCAACCGGTTTTCCGCCATACTGTATGACTTTGTCGGAAAATTCCTTTGCTTGATTTTCCTCACGGGTAATTAAAATTCTTTTTTCATGTAAAGTTACTGACATTAGTCGTCAAGCTCCTCTTTTACTTGATCGACAATCTCCTTTGCACCTCGATTTATCAGTTTGTCAGCTGCTTCTTTGCCAACTACTACAGGGTCAGTTCCACGTACAACCTCTTTCAAAATTGTTTTACCATCAGGTGTCCCAACCAAGGCAGTTAAGACCATTTCGTCTCCTTGCAAATAAGCATAACCTCTGATTGGAATTTGACAGCCACCTTCAAGCAAATGCAAGAATGTTCTTTCAGCTGTAACCGTTTTTGTTGTATATTCATCATTAATCTTGTCTAATAACGCTCTTAATTCATCATCGTCCTCACGACACTCAATTGCTAAGGCACCCTGTCCCACTGCAGGTACACACACTTCAGGTTCTAAATATTCTGTTATAAGCTCTTCACTTAAACCAACCCGTTTTAGTCCCGAAACAGCAAGAATAATTGCATCATAGTCTTCGTCATCCAATTTACGGATTCTAGTTTCAATATTTCCGCGAATCCATTTAACTTCAAGGTCAGGTCGTTCCGCAAGAACTTGTGCAGATCTCAGTAAACTGCTTGTTCCTACAATAGAACCTTCGGGTAAATCTTTTAATGCAACATTGTCTTTTGCAATATAGGCATCACGATGGTCTTCTCTTTCTGGTACAGAAGTAATCGTAAGTCCCTCAGGCATCTGAGAAGGCATGTCTTTCATACTATGTACAGCAAGATCAATTTCTTTATCATACATGGCTTGTTCGATTTCTTTAACAAAAAGACCCTTCCCACCGACTTTTGACAATGTAACATCAAGTATCCTGTCACCTTTTGTTACAATTTTCTTTACTTCAAATTCATTTTTAATCCCGGCTTTTTTAAGCTGATCAATTACCCAGTCAGTCTGAGTTAATGCAAGATTACTTTTCCTTGACCCAACAATTATTTTACGCATTTTGGCATCCTCCTAAATATGACGCTGCTTAGAAATGAAAATTCGATAATATATTAAACAAAAAGAAATTAATTAATAAGATTAGAAATGCTGCTGTATTATAGACTGATATAGCTTTCCCCTGATAGCCTTTTACAAGCCGTAACAATAAATAAACAATATAAACAGCTAGAACCAGTATCGAACCAATCGTCTTCAAATCAAACCAATAAAATTCGGTATTCGATACATATGCCCACACAACGCCTAAGATAATCGCAATAGTTAATAATGGAACCCCGATTGTCACTGCTTTAAAAGAGTACGAATCCAGTCTATTAAGATCACCAAATCTCCACATCCATCGTAATCCTTTTTTTTCTTTTAAAAATCGGTATTGCGTTATATACATGATAGAAAAAAGGAAGGATATAGTGAAAAATCCATAAGAAACGATTGCTAGCGTTATATGTGTGATTAGCATTTCATTTACTAGTTGAATTCCTTGACCTTGCATATGTTCCTGTGCACTTGTTGAAATGTATAGCAGTAGTACAAAGAAACCCAACAAATTAGTGAAAAATAAAATGAAATGAATTCGAAAAAGTTTATTTATAATTAGCGAAAAAGAGACGAGTATCCACGCATAAAAGTATAGCCCATCATATAATGTGAATATCGGAAAACTCTTTTCTATGAATATCTGATTGAATAAAAAAGCGGTTTGAATAATCCAAACCATACTAAGTAACCAGAAGGCTATTCTGTTTGCCCTCCGGTTATGTTGTATAAAATCAATAAAGTACCCAATCAAACTCAGTCCGTAGATAATAAGAATAATTTCATATAACCATTTTATTTCGAACATAATGGGAATCCTTTCATCTTACTGTGGTGATGTTCTTTCAAATACAGGAAAGGATACTTCTTCATTTTTTTTTATTTTTGCTGAACGTTCATTTTTTTTTGTTTGTTTCGATAGTTCCTCTTGAACTTCCTCTTCAATTCCAAAAATATTTATAAAAAGATCCAAGGACTCGTCCCTGTTTTCTTCAGCTGCTAATTCTTTTGCCTGTGTTACAGGTTCCTTCAGAAGCTGATTTATAATACTTTTTGTATGCTTGTTAAGCACTTTTTTCTCCCGTGCTGTTAAATCAGGCATTTTTCGTTCGATGCTTTTCATCGTTTCTGCCTGAATGGACAACGCCTTTTGTCGAAGTGCAGAAATCACAGGAACAACCCCAAGTGTTTGCAGCCACTCTTTGAAGGCAACGATTTCAGCTTCAAGCATAATTTCTATACTTTCAGCGGCCTTTTCCCTAGCAGCTAAGTTTTTATCAACTATCCCCTGTAAATCATCTATATCATATAAAAATACACTATTCAACTCACTAATTTCAGGATCCAAGTCTCTAGGAACAGCAATATCTACTAAAAATAGTGGTCTGCCTTTACGTTTCTTCTGGATCGGTTCAATAACTTCTTTTGTCAATACAACTGAATCTGATCCCGTTGAACTGATTAAAATATCAGCATCATTAATAAGCTCATGTAAACGATCTGTATGAGCTGCATTGGCCTGAAATTTTTCAGCTAGTGCTACAGCTTTTTCATAGGTTCTGTTAACCACTGTGATTTTTGTTGCACCAGACCCGTGAAGATTTTTGGCAGCTAGTTCACCCATTTTCCCGGCGCCTAGGATAACAACATGTTTCTGTTCTAAATCACCAAATATTTTCTTAGCCAGTTCTACAGCTGCATAGCTAACAGACACAGCATGCTGTCCTATCGCTGTATCCTTATGGGCCCGTTTCGCAAATGTAATTGCTTGTTTAAATAATTCATTAAAAACTGTACCAGTTGTATTCATATTCTGAGCAGTTGAAAACGATTGTTTCACCTGTCCAAGTATTTGTGTTTCACCCAACACCATGGAATCAAGACCTGCAGACACACGTAATAGATGCTCAATTGCTCCATCACTTTCCGATATCCGCAAATAAGAAGAAAATTCTTCCTTATCTATTTGAAACCAATCAGCAAGGAATTGTTTGATATAGTAGCGTCCTGTATGAAGCTGATCAACAACCGCATATATTTCTGTACGGTTGCAAGTGGAGACAATTACATTTTCCAATATACTTTTTTGCTCTTTCAAAAGAAGCATAGCCTGGTCGAGATTATCTTCAGAAAAAGTTAGCCTTTCCCTAGTTTCGACAGGGGTTGATTTGTAATTAAACCCAACTTTAAGTATGTGCACGATAACTACCCCCAAAAGCTTTAAACATTACTCATTTATTCTAATTATAACATAGGCAATTCTTCACATTTTTGCTAAATGTGAACAGAATTTGAAACTATATGTTAGGATATTCGTATATTGTTATATAACTCGTTTGTACTCTATCATACGAGAACATGAGAAGCAAGAATTTCGCCTATTTAATCGAATCCCGGAAGAGGTGTCTACGATGAAACGACAAAATTCGTTTGCAGCATATATTTTAATTGGAATTGGAGTTTACTTTCTGCTGAGAGAACTTAGAATTCCCATAATAACCGATTTCTACTCATGGCCTACATTTCTTATTATAATTGGAGTCGCATTACTTATTCATAGTTATACTTCAAAAGATTATCAGCATTTATTCAGTGGGACAATTGTATTAGGCCTAGGCATTCATTTTCATGGAATAGAATACTACCAATTTTGGATAGACCACTGGGCAGTGTACCCAATGATTGTTGGCATAGCATTTATTGTTCGATCCTTAAGAACTAAAAAAGGTTTCGTGACTGGTCTGATAGTAACCGGTATATCAGTTCTCTTTATGTTTTCTGTAAGATTACCCCCAACATTAAGTTGGATATATGATGTGACAGCATTTCTTGAGAAGTTCTGGCCAGTGATATTAATTGGCATAGGTATTTATTGGCTGAAAAAGAAAAAATAAGGATCTGACAAAAGTGTTTTAGTCAAAGTTAAATCCGAACTATGATTCAAAATTCTTGAAATAGAATTCGAATTAGTTCGGATTTTTTTGTTTCTGATTAGATATAAAATGCGACGTAACTATGGGAGTCCTATTGGAAGCATTTAGTGAGGCTTCCTAACGACGCAGTTGGAATATACTCGCGCACCAAGGGCTCACCACGAGCCTCCAACGCATAAGACGTGCTAGTGCAGACGTTGCCACAGTACGTGGCGTACTTAGTCTGCCTTGATCGCGAGTATCGCTCCCTGTGGGCTTTCGATCGCTGTCCCACAGGAATCTCGCATATTCCAACAGCTAGTTTAGTGGTATAAAATCTTTTTTTAAAGTTCTTGTGAGCAAAACCAAGCGTAGGAAATACACGGAGACTCCTGTGGGAGCTGAGGCCTAGATGAGACTACGCAGCGACGTAGGAGCAAGGAGGCTCATCAGCCGCC
>JBDNGJ010000128.1:0-7970 GCA_041689365.1 Virgibacillus sp. | reverse complement strand
GTTGTTCAAAAAGTCCGGTAAAAATGACGCATCGAATTTCGTCGTTAGCTTGCTTTTCCGTTGCTCATGTATTAAAAGCATACATTCCGCTACTCAAAGCTACGCTGCCTCGAACTTCTCGGTCATTTTCATCCTCCTTTTGAACACGCACTTAAACGTAATTTTTATAGATGCAGGTGAAATAATGTCGAATATTGTTAGAGGCACTATGTTACTTACTGGTGCGTCATTTTTATCTAAATTTCTGGGGATGATTTATGTCATTCCTTTCCATTGGCTTGTCGGCGAAACAGGTGGGACGCTGTACGCTTATGCTTATACGCCATATAGTATTTTAATTAGTATATCCACAATTGGTGTGCCATTAGCCGTTTCGAAATTCGTTTCTAAATATAATTCGCTGGGTGATTATGAAACTGGAATGCGCATGTTTAAGGCAGGTATTGCCCTTATGGCTGTTACGGGTTTTCTTGGTTTCCTTGTTTTGTTCTTCGGTGCTGAACTAATGGCAAGCTTTATCATTTCAAATGAGGATATTGGTGTGATTGCAGCTGCTGATGTGACAATGGTTATTCGAGCTGTCAGTTTTGCCTTATTAGTTATTCCGGCAATGAGTATTGTTCGAGGTTTTTTCCAAGGATATGAATCAATGGCGCCAACCGCAGTTTCCCAAGTGATTGAACAAATCGCTCGAATTATTTTTTTGTTAAGTGCAACATTTATCGTGATGACTTTAGTTGATTCAATACCTATCGCAGTTGGTTTTGCAACATTCGCGGCTGTAATTGGTGCTTTAGCATCCTGTGTTGTTTTATTCGTGTATTGGCGTAAACGAAAACCAGCTATACAAAAACAGATCCAGCAACAGCGCGTCACACATGATATACCAAAAAAAGAACTTGTCAAGGAACTATTCAGTTATGCGGGACCTTTTGTCTTAGTAGGGATTGCAATTCCGCTATACCAGCTGGTCGATCAGTTTACATTTAAGCGTGCGATGATAGCTATCGGAGAAGGGGAGATTTCCGATACTGTCTATTCTGCAATCAATTTGTATGGTCATAAGCTTGTCATCATCCCTGTAACAATTGCTACCGGGTTATCACTGGCTATTTTACCAGCGCTAACAAAATCATTCACGAAGGATAATAAACAGCAGTTGAATCAGCAAATTAATCAATCATTGCAAATAATACTAGTCCTTGTTGTGCCAGCCGTTGTCGGTCTGTCCATGCTTTCAGATGTAGCATATGGTTCTCTCTATGGAATGAAACACATTTCCATGACAGGATCATTACTGGGCTGGTATGCACCAGTTGCATTATTATTTGCTTTATTTACGGTAACGGCGGCAATACTGCAGGGAGTTAACCAGCAGCGTTTTGCTGTGGTAAGTTTATCTGGCGGGTTATTGGTAAAGGTACTGTTTAATATCCAGCTCATTCATATATTTGGGGCAAAAGGAGCTATTTTTGGGACAGCACTAGCTGCAGGAACGGCAGTTATGCTGAATATTTGGCGTATCAAATCATCAACCCAATTTTCCTTCAGACAAACATTTAAACGCTTCTTATTAATTTGTATATTTTCCATAATTATGTGTATTACTATATGGATTCTAAAAGCATTATTTGGTACATTTTTAGCATATGAAGAATCCCGTTTATCAGCCACCCTCATGTTAATTTCAGGAGTTCTTGCAGGTGGAGGAGTCTATATGTGGTTTGCCTATGAATCGACACTACTTGAGCGGTTATTGGGAAATCGTGTGCGTGTCCTGGACAAAATATTTCGTAGGTAAGGAGTTTTATATCATGCGGCTTGATAAATTATTATCCAATATGGGCATTGGTAGTCGGAAAGATATAAAGGCAATATTGAAAAAAAAGCATATTACGGTAAATGAGAAAATAGTGAAAGACGGAAGTATGCATGTAGATACAGTGTCGGACATAATAAAAGTAAAAGGAGAAATGGTAACGTATCAAAAGTATATTTATTTGCTGATGAATAAGCCGAATGGGTATGTCTCGGCTACGGTAGATGATCGGGATAAAACGGTAATTGATTTGCTGACGCCAGCCTATCAGCATTTTAATCCTTTTCCTGTTGGCAGACTTGATAAAGACACAGAAGGGCTATTGCTAATCACAAATGATGGTGAGCTGGCCCATCAGCTTATTTCTCCAAAAAAAGATGTAGGAAAAAAATATTATGCTAAAATAAAAGGACATGTTACAGAGGAAGATATTATAAAGTTTAACAATGGAATAACGCTTGATGACGGATATCAGGCCAAATCGGCTAAATTACAAATTCTGCATGCTGATGCTGAATCCGAAGTTGAAGTAACTGTTACAGAAGGCAAGTTTCATCAGGTGAAACGTATGTTTGAAGCGGTCAATAAAAAAGTTGTTTATCTCAAGCGGCTTAAAATGGGAGAGTTAGAGCTTGATCAGAATCTTGTATTAGGAGATGTACGCGAACTGACGAAGGATGAACTGGAGTATTGTCTTTCCCAAAAAAAGAACTGACACAGTAAATGTCAGTGGTGCTTTTAAGATATTTTTACAGGCTTACTTGTTGTTTTCCATCTGCCACGATTAGGACTACGTACCAAACCATTGTATTCCAAAACGTTCAGGTCACGCTGAACAGTGCGGTCGGTAGTTCCGAATTCCTCAGCCAGTTCCGACGTTGTAACTGTCCCATTCTCTCTAATATAAAAATAGACAGCTTTAACTCTGGTTAGCATTCGGGATGTTGGTTGTTGATTCAAAGAACCACTCCTTAATGAGTTCATTCTCTTGTGGTGTAAGTGAATCTATATCGTTAATCTTATTTTACACTAAAAATGGAAATATTTTAAATACTTTTTTCAGAAAAGCGAGGAATGGTTATGACAAATGAACCGCACTATTTTATTGCTATCCCGCTGCAAGAAAGACATAAGGCACACTTTTTTAAATGGCAGATTAATTTAAAAGAAGAACTTTCCTATAAACAGTGGACAAATAAGGAAGATTTGCATATCACATTAAAATTTTTAGGGGCTGTGGATTCCAATAAACTTGACCTACTTTTAAATTCGCTGAATGTACTTGAAAAAACACCGCAATTTGAAATCACCATGGGATCAATTGGGTTCTTCGGTAATCCAAAAAAACCACGTGTTTTATGGGCGGGAGTCACCAAAACAAAATCTTTGGCAACGCTGTACGATGCTGTGGAAGACATTGCGGAAACAGCTGGTTTCCAGAAGGAGAATCGTTCTTTTTCTCCACACATAACACTTGCTAAAAAATGGAATGATCATGAGGGAAGCATGTCAGAGCTGAAGGAACAGTATGAGGGGCAACTGGAGATGACAGTTAATCAGGTTGTCGTATACCGGATTTTTCCTGCAAGAACACCAAAGTATGATATTGTAGCTTCATATGAACTTAAAGGGGAGGTTGATTAAGTGGCCCAATTGATTAAGCTGCAGGATTATATATCCCGGTATGAATGGAACCCGTACCGTTATCCAAGTCAATATATGCGTTTGAAGCAGGATAATTGGAAAAAAATCCAGTATCAATCAGAAAATGAAAACACTGTTGAAGCAGAAGAAGAGGAATATGTGGAACAGAACTCCGCTTTTTCGAAATGGAAATCATTTATTAAAACGGGTAATTGGCATGCTGAAGAGGAGGATTCAGCTGAGAAAGAAAATAACCTGCCAAAGACAGAAAAGGATTTAAAGCAGTATTTTTTGGATAAATTATTTCCACTGCAACTTAAATGGGCTACATCAACTGTCACGGACGTTTCCTTCATGGATAAGCGTTTTTATCATGATGACAGGCTTAAGTTTTTTCTGCAACGGTTTCCTGATACGTATTTATTAATGTATTATCCTATTTTTAATATAAAGAACGCGCCTGTTGATGGAGAAATTATCCTGCTTAGCCCCATTGGAATAGAAATAATTTATATAATTGAAAAGGAACCTAAGGCAAAAATAGTAGCGGATGACGAGCGAACATGGATAATAAAAGGTAGAGAAGAACAATCCAAAATATTGAGTCCTATGATTGCTCTAAAGCGTACTGAACAATTGGTTAGAAGTATTTTGAGTATAGAAGGTATTGAATTTCCGGTTAATAAAGTTGTATTGTCACGAGTCAATAATATTGAGTTTCATTCTGAGCCATTTAACACGAAAATAATTGGGAAATATAATTATGAAAAATGGTTTAAAGAAAAACGAAACCTTGTGTCGCCTTTGAAAAGCAGTCAGCTAAAAATTGCAGATTTATTATTAAAAAATTGCAGATCTACATCTGTTAAGCGACCAGAGTGGGAAGAAGATACTAATACATTTTCGGTCGGTAAAGAGGATGTGTAAATGTATATCTTCATTGTAAACCCAACTGCAGGGCATGGTGGTGCCAGGAAGGCATATTCAAAGATCACAAAAACTGAAGAATTTAAACAGGTGGAAAGTCAGTGCTATTTCACGGAATATTTCGGACATGCAGAGCAAATTGCTGAACAATTGGCTACTAATTTTTCAGAAACGATTACCTGTGTAATTGTTATCGGCGGTGATGGTACATTACATGAGGTGTTAAATGGTTTACCTGAACCAGTAGTTCCTGTTTCATTTATTCCTGTAGGGTCTGGAAATGATTTTGCAAGAGGAAGCGGTATTAAAGGGAAACCTGTTGATATCTTTCAACGCATCATCCGTCAGAATAGCAGCCCATATTGGTTAGGATGCTATCAGGAAAAAGGAAAGAGCCCACGTAATATAGTTAATAGTATCGGATTTGGCTTTGATGCGGAAATAGCAAAAGCTGTGAATAGATCAAAATATAAAAAATTATTAAGTGTTTTTTTCTTAGGTAAAATTAGTTATGTGATAGCACTTATACAGGTATTATTTTATTATAAACCAATGAATATAGAGATAATTGCAGATGGTAAAAAATACATGCTTTCAAATTGCTGGATGGTAACGATTGCGCATCATCCGTTTTATGGTGGAGGTATGAAAATCATACCGGATGCTAAGGTCCAAGCAGACATTTCCCCTGTTCTTCTCCTTCATTCAATATCAAAATGGAAGGTACTAGGGCTTTTTATGACAGTATTTAGCGGGAAGCATGTGAACTTTAATGAAGTAGAGCTTTTCGAAGCAAGTCGTATTGAAATTCGTTCAAAAAAAAGCATTCCTTATCAGGTAGATGGGCAGACAAGTGAATGTTTCTCTTGTGTTATAACAAAACATCAAGAAGCTATTAATATTGTTGGAGCATAAATTTTGCTTGAAATTAATCAGAAATTCCTATAATCTATTGTCATGTCTCTTTTTTAAGAAAGTATAAATACCTTCTTACTGCATGGGTGAAAGTAACTAACGCTTTCTATGTATCCCTTTAACGATAAGTTAAGTTTGCTGAAGAATAAATAATAAGATGCAAATAAATAGATGATTTGAGGTATGTACGGTGAATTGGCTTGAACAAGCACTAGGAAAAGAATGGAATGTTACCTCGGCCGGTGGGTTGACTGGTGATGCCTATATAGCAGAAAATAACAATCGGCGCTTGTTTCTGAAACGAAACTCTTCCCCATTCCTCGCAGTATTATCTGCAGAGGGAATTGTCCCTAAGCTTGTTTGGACAAAGCGGATGAAAAATGGTGATGTCGTCACTGCCCAGGAATGGCTTGATGGAAGAGAACTTAAACCATTGGAAATGCAACATCACCAGGTAGCTTCTTTAATCCGTAAAATACACAACTCTTCTGAATTGTTGCATATGCTTATGCGGATGGGTAAAAAAGCCGTCACACCAGATGAACGATTTGCCGAAATAACGGAACAGGTAAAAGCGAATGGTTTGATGCAACAGCATAATGAAGTTCGTGATGCAATTGATTACCTCGGTCGATTACTTCCGGTAACACGTGGTCAGCAACAGGTAGTCTGTCATTGCGATTTGAATCATAATAATATTTTGCTGACAAATAAAGGGCAGCTTTATCTGGTTGACTGGGATAATGCAATGATAGCTGATCCCGCAATGGATTTTGGATTTGTATTAAAATGGTATATACCGCAAGAAGACTGGAACGAATGGCTTCAGCATTACGGTATAACGAAAAATGATCAGTTAATTGAACGTATCTATTGGTATTTAATGATAGATGCACTTTCCTATTTATGCTGGCATAATGAACGAAATGAAATGAATAAAGCTTATAGTAGGTTAAAGGATTTAAGTAACTTAAACCATCATGTAGAGTCAGTTATTCTGAACTAGTCCGCTGGATAGCACTTACCCAAGTCTCAATGTTTTCCTGATTTGTAGTAATGTGTTCCGCGTCATTTTGTGCAATTTCACCTTGTCGGCCATAATTATATATTTCTGGCAATAATTGAAGTAGCTGTTCATCAGAGATGCTGTTGTTTGCCATCATGGCTTGGACTAATCTTTTTATTTGCTGATATTCGGAAATTTCACCACAGCAATCCTCTGTTTGTTCGCTTAAAATATCTTGCAGTAACCTTAATTGATTATGAACGGTTAGTGTCAATCGAAATCACCTCAATTTATAGTGTTAACCAATATTTTTTATTCTATGCTAAAATTTCTAGAAAGCGTGGTGCTAATGGTGCGTCAACGAAATAAGCCATGGGCAGATGACTTCCTAAAGGAAAACAGTCATTTTGTAATTCCTGATCCATCTGAAAAAAAGAATAAGTGGCGTGAAGTTTTCGGTAATAACAATCCCATTCATTTGGAGATAGGTACTGGTAAAGGCCAATTTTTAGCAGGTATGGCTAAACAATTTCCAGAAGTTAATTTTATAGGAATTGAGGTTGCAAAGAGTATTGCTGTAACTGCAGCCCAGAAGTTATTGCAATCAGAACAGGATAATATTCTTCTGATAAATGAAAATGCGGAGAAATTAAGTGAAATTTTTGCAGATAATGAAATATCTTCCATATACTTAAATTTTTCTGATCCATGGCCAAAGAATCGCCATGAGAAGAGACGATTAACTTTCCGTACGTTCTTAGAACAATACAAGGACGTCATGCAGCCTAGTGGTGAACTTGTATTAAAAACTGATAATCGTGGGTTATTTGAATACTCACTTGTTAGTTTTTCTGAGTTTGGTATGGACCTGAAAGAAGTTAATTTGGACCTTCATAATGCGGAGGATCTTGAAAACGTCATGACAGAATACGAAGCTAAATTTTCGGCAAAAGGACAAGTGATCTATCGATGCCGAGCTCAATTTTCTTAGAACTCTTCAAAAGGGTTCTTTTTTTTAGTAGTTAAATCAAATTCATAATTCAAAAATAAAGCAGTAAGTCCAAATTATTTGTAAATTTACTTGCCTGTTGATTTCCACCTCAGGCGGTCACTTTAGTCGGACATGGTTGTGCTATCGCACTGGGGGGTCTTAACGCTCATGCTATTCGCCACGTGAAATAAACGCATAATCCTTGAAGAAAGGCTGAGCAACACTACTTGAGTTGACTTAGATCAGTGGTTCGTGGTTGATATAAACTGCGACGTAGTTAAAATATTTTTTGTTCCTTTCCCTATTTTTAATGAAGGCTGAGTGCTTCTATTCGTTCCGGCAGAATACTTCGCTTTCCATGGGCACGACCTCCTCCTCAGAAGCAAAGAACACTTCTTCCGGGGGTCTTCGGAACGTGCTGTTCCCACAGGAGTCTGCGTATTCTGCCTTCACTGGAAGAGGCTTTCTTGATGAGTGGCTGAAGTGTTCCCTATGGATAAGAAAATCAAGGAGAAACAGTCTCAGCAGAGGAAATACACGTAGACTCCTGGAGCGACCGAGCATAGGTCGTAATATATAGCGGGTGGGATTCCCGTCGAGCAAGAACTAGCCATTCACTCGTAGCGAGTCTTGGAGGGCAGGTGGTAACACGCTGCCTTTAAGCGTAG
>JBDNGJ010000127.1:0-2442 GCA_041689365.1 Virgibacillus sp. | reverse complement strand
TTTGCACGAACACGATAAAACAAAATTTTTTACGAAAATAGCATCCATCGAATATACCGATAAGATTGATTGTCCATTATGGTTGGACTTTCTCAATGTAATATTCGATGGAAACAAGCCTTTAATAAACTATATGCAACGAGCAATTGGATATTCCTTATCTGGTTCAATTGAGGAACAAATGTTATTTATTCTTCACGGAAATGGACGTAACGGAAAATCGGTATTTTTAGATATCATTACCGAAATGTTAGGCAATTATACACTTAACATTCAGCCGCAGACGATCATGGTCAAGCAGCAGTCTGGCGGAGCTACTGGTGATATAGCGCGATTAGATGGCGCGAGACTGATAACGTCCACAGAGCCGAACGACGGCATGAGATTCGATGAAGGTTTAGTCAAACAATTAACAGGCGGCGATCAAGTGACAGCTAGATTTAATTATGGTGATGACTTTGATTTTAACCCTATTTTTAAACTGTGGATGGCAACTAATCATAAACCGATTATCAGAGGTACAGACGATGGGATATGGCGCAGGTTAGCAGTTATACCGTTCACCGTCCAGATACCCATACACAAGGTTGACAAGCAGCTTAAATATAAACTACGCGGGGAAATGACCGCCATCTTAAATTGGGCTGTTGAGGGACATACGGAGTGGAAACGAATTGGTTTGAATGAACCAGACGTGATTAAGCAACAACGAGTGGATTATCGGTCAGAGATGGATCCAGTAGAGTTATTCATCGAAGAATGTTGCATCCGAAAAGATGGTGAGAGAGAAAAGGGATCCGATTTATTTAATGTTTATGATAGTTGGGCGAGCCAAAACAATCAATACCGTATGAGTAGTACAAAATTTGGTAAGGAGATGAAGAATAAAATGCAACATATTTCTAGCAACGGAATTAGATATGTTGGAATCAAAATCAAGAAAGAATTTAATGACGAAATGTTCAGATTAAATCTAAGTTAATTCCTAGTAATCTACTTCAACATACTATGTTTTCAGAAATACAGACTAAAGTCCCATATGAATTGTTTTTAAAAAGTGAAAACTTGGAAGGGTTACAAGGAAATTGGAAGCCCGTTGGATGACTTGTGGAGGACTTAATCTTTTTTAAAACATTGATACACCAGTCTCTATTACTATTATATTATTTTTTGGATGGGTTGGAAGGGTAATAGTAAAGAGTTTAAGCAGAGTAAATATAGTTGATAGTGTAAAAGGTTTTGATAAAGGCTTCCAAGTCATCCAACCCATCCAAACTTTAAAAAGAGGTGCTATAAATGATTGAAAATAATTGGTTAGAAATCGGTAAATTAACAAAAAAGATAGATCAAGAATTAATGTATCTAAGTAAAATATCATCAAAGTTGATGAATAAAAAACAAACTTCACAAATAGATAGGTCTGCTAAGTGTCTAAATAAATTTAGGGGCAACGCTGAAGATATAATGCTTTCGAAAAATGCAGGAGACTTAAACGTGTTTTATGGTAACGGAAAAATTAACAAAACGGTATTGGATGTTTTCATAAACGAACGTTGTTTTTATAAAGAAAATTCACGCGAACAATCATCTAATCTTTATAACTCTTATGAAAAATTAACAAAAGAAAATAATAAAACACCTATCTCAAGAGCAAAATTCGGTATTGAGATGAGTAAACGGTTTGAAAAGATAAAAAGTAATGGGATTTATTATATAGGAATATCGTTGAACGGCGATACAGAATGAAAGAATCAGACATCCAAAACAATATAAGACTAGCATTAAACCCATATGCGGTAATTTTTCGAACGAATGTAGGAAAAGTAAGAATGGCAGATGGTAGGTGGTTTGATACCGGATTGCCGAAAGGGTTTAGTGACACGTGTGGGTTCAGGAAAAGTGATGGAAAGATGATTTTTCTAGAAATTAAGAAAAAAGGTGGCAAAACGAGTAAAGAACAAAAACATTTTTTAAATGAAATGAGTAAATATCCTGTAATTGTTGCGGTTTGTAGATCGGTAGAAGAAGCAATCGAAGCTGTAGTTAATGGTTAAATAAAAAGCCTGTCATTTGACAGACTTTAGATAATCCTCTACAGCTTTCTCAATTATTTTACTAACTGGTATCATGCTTTCTTTTGAATAAGTTTTTAACTGTTTTGCTAAATCGTTAGGTAAAGTCGTTCCAATTCTTTCTCTGTTTTTTAACATTTTATCACCTCTTTAATTTATTATACAATTTTATGTCGTATGCTGTAAAGTTATGTCACGTTATGTTATAATACACATATAAGATAATGAATATTCGGAGGTAATCATAAATGGAAATCTGGAAGGATATTAGAGGGTTTGAAGGCGCGTATCAAATCAGTAACTTAGGCAGAGTTAAAAGCTTGAGAAGGGTAAAAAATAGATCAGACGGAATTAAACACACCACTAACGA